>CAYHYA010000006.1:0-40468 GCA_964360815.1 uncultured Candidatus Saccharibacteria bacterium
GCAACAGACTGTAAATCTGTCGCCCTTTGGGCTACGTAGGTTCGAATCCTACCCGACGCATCAAAATCTGATCCTCGGAAAATTGATCGATTTTTAGGAATTGATAGGAAAATTTCATTGGATTTTTGAGGCAGAATCTTGCAAAGGATTCTGTTTTTATTTCGGACCATGTGCTCTTGACTTGTAGCACTGATTATGCTACGTTTGTTAGCGTTATTAAGCATGGTGCTTGATACCCCTGCAACGAAGTGTCGTAGGGAACTTGTACATTGAGAAAGGAGAATCGTATGAAGCAGACATGGCAGGACTACGAGAAAGCCGTAGAGCGTGGCCCGATGGCGGTTGCCGTCAAGGTTATCATCGCGGTCTTTGTGCTAGGCATCGCCGTCTCGGTCAGCGGATACGGCCTCGGTTGGTTCAGTGAGGCGGCGAAGGTCACGCAGGAGGAATTCGGGCCTCGCGCGATGCTCGAGAAGTACGAGTGGTTCAAGGACGCCGCCGCGCAGCTCGAGAAGAAGCAGGCGGACATCACGGTCTACGACGGACGCATGACGGCGATGAACGAAACCTACAAGGATTTCGCTCGCCAGGAGTGGCCGCGCGAAGACCGCGAGCAGTACAACGTCTGGTCGTCTGAAGTTGCTGGTGTCAAAGCGAGTTACAACTCGCTCGCCGCCGAGTACAACGCGCAGATGGCGAAGCTCAACTGGCGTTTCGCCAACGTTGGCGAGCCTCCGAAGGGCGCGGACAAGCCACTCCCTCGTGAATTTAAGCCATACATCACCCAGTAACCCAGAAACGAAAGAAAGGAGAAACGCAGATGAAAAGGACATTCGCTGTTTTCGCAGTGTTTGCCCCACTTGGTTTTTTCGCAGGATGTTCGCCTCCGCCGCAGTCCGCTTCTGGTGTTGGCAAGGCCGAAGTGAAAGTTCCGACGGGGTCGGATGGTCTGACATCGGAACAGCGCAACATCCGCGACCGGCTGGTCGAAGACAACAAGCTGGGCGCAGTGAAGCATCTCTACGTCATTTCTGCCTACAGCGGTCAAGTCATCATCTACTCGACCGTTCGCGGCAAGGTGACGAGTGGTGGCAAGCGACTGACTCCGATGGCCGTTGTGACCAACCCGGGTTCAACCATGGGTTTCACCGTCGAGTTTGGCGGACACAACCAAGTCACCGGAGAGGTTCTACAGGACGATGGCGCCTACGGCTCGTCTACGGAGTATCTTTACTGGTGGGACACGAAGGGTGTGTATCATCAGCACTACGTCTCCGGCGGACAGATCGTTCATGTCTCCAATCAGCCCCTCGCGGTCAAGGGAATTATCATCAACATGGAGATTACCCAGCAGAAGCCCGAAGAGAAGCCCGAAGAAGAGAAGTAGCACGAGCCACGGCTCACCGAACAGCGCCTTGCGGCATTCGTGAACAACGAATCAACCCGCAAGGCGCTTTCTTTTTTGACTTTAACAGTCTCGCCGCCGGAATCGGCGAAATGCACTCAAACTAATTCAAGCATTCTGCCTTTCATCTTCGATATTCTTTATTTTAGCCACCGGATTGGCGGTTGGCCGTGGCGGACCAGATATTCGTTGGTTTGGCTGAAGTGACGACAACCGAAGAAGCCGCTCGCGGCGGAGAAGGGCGACGGATGCGCCGCCTCGAGCACCAGGTGCTTCTCGGCGTCAATTAAATTTTTCTTTTCTTTAGCATAACGGCCCCAGAGCAGGAAGACGAGATGTTCGCGCTTGGCGGAGAGGGTTTTTATCACCGTGTCGGTGAAGGTTTCCCACCCCTGATGCTGATGTGATCCGGGCGTGTTTGCCCGAACGGTTAAGGTGGCGTTCAAGAGTAACACGCCCTGTTCGGACCAGGATTCAAGATTGCCCTGTTTTGGTATCGGTTGACCGAGATCCTGCTCAATTTCCTGAAAAATATTTTTAAGTGACGGCGGCGGGGCAATCTTCTCCGGCACCGAAAAAGCCAAGCCGTGAGCTTGGCCGGGGCCGTGATAGGGATCCTGGCCGAGGATGACTACCGCCACACGGTCAAGGGGGCACAGCTCGAACGCTCGGAAAATAAATTTTGGCGGCGGGTAAACCTTCTCCGACAAATATTCTTGGCGGACGAATTCAGTTAATTGTTCAAAATAGGGCTGATCAAACTCGGCCCGCAAAACTTTTTTCCAACTCGGCTCAATTTTAATTTGCCCGTTCACAAGTTTAAGTTTTTTAAAAACCTCGCCAGTTCTTCACCAACGATCGGTCGATAGGTCCCTGACGCTAATCGTCCCAGCTCAATGTCCATGATTCTCACGCGCTTGAGATCGGCCACGCCATTTTTGAGCGCGGCGCACATCCGGCGAATCTGGTGCCGCTTGCCCTCGGTTAATTTGACGGTAAACTCAAAATCACTCTTGATCGTCACCGCGCATGGTCTGGTGATCTCGCCCTCGATGTTTACCCCGGTGGCCATTTGTTTTTTAAAATTTGAGCGGAGTTTGTCGGTGGTTCGGACGAGATACTCTTTCTCGTGCGCGCGTTCAGGATTTAACAGTCGGTCAGTGACGCGTCCGTCATTAGTTAAAATAATTAGGCCGTGAGAATTTTTATCCAACCGCCCGAGCGGGAAAATGTCGCGCGCGAGACCGGCGGGCGTTGCGGTGACGACGCCGATTGGTTTGTGGTAAGCGAGATAAACATATTTTTTAGTCTCGGGCGAACCAGACACCTCGACCCGATCCGCTTCTGTTACTTTGTCGCCCAAGACGGCTGGCCGGCCGTTAATTCGAACCCGTCCTTTTCTGATCAACTCGTCGGCGCCACGCCGCGTGGCTTGACCCCGACTCGACAGATATTTATTGACACGCATCGGCCACATCAGCCGGCAGTATACACCGCCAGGTGATTTGTCAAAAGATTAAGATTTTGCTATGGTTGACCGCATGTCTCAAGATCAACTCATCAAATTGGCCTGCAAAGAGTGCAAGCGTATCAATTATTGGAGCCGGAAAAACCGCAAGAAGTTGGCGGACAAAAAGATTTTACTCAAGAAATATTGCCGTTGGTGCAAGAAACGCACGCTCCATCAAGAAGGCAAAAAATAAAAACGAGACTACCAATTTCGGGAGCTGGGGGAATCGGACCCTCGACTACGGTTTTGGAGACCGTCGGTATACCACTTACCTAAGCTCCCCGACACCACTCCATCCTACTTATTTTTCCGGACAAAGTCACGAACCAGTCGCGCGGCGGTCGGAAAATCTGGCTTGGTCCAATTGAGCCAGCGAATTTGCCGGTCGCGCTTGAACCAACTAATTTGCCGCCGCGCGTAGTGCCAAATAGCCGTCTGAAGAGTGGTAGTCAATTCTTCCTTGGTCAATTTATTTTGTAAGTAAAGTCCTAAATAACGATATTCCAAACCGAGATCGTCGAGCCGTTGCCACGACAAGCCGCGCGCGTGGAGCTTTCTCACTTCCGCGATCAATCCTTGTTTCAAGCGTTTCGCCAGCCGGGTGTTAATTTTCTCTTTCAGTTTTTCTTTTTCAACCGTTAAGCCAAGTTTCAACACCGATCCGGCGAGCGGTGATTGTGGCGCAAGGGTTGGCACTTGGCCGAGGGCGCGGGCAATTTCCAGCGCTCGAATTAACCGTCGCCGATTTTGTGAATCAATCTTTGCCGCTCGAGTCGGATCGAACTTCTTTAGCTGCTCAAACAATTTTTGAGTCGGCAATTTTTCCAGCTCGCGTCGTAATTTTAGATTTGGTTTGACGGCTGGTAAATTAATCGGATTGGTCAGGGCTTGCAAATAAAAGCCGGTACCGCCAGAGATAATCGGTAGGCGGCCGCGCGCGGTAATTTCGATCACGGCTTGGCGGGCTAGTCGTTCGTAATCGCTGACGGTGAAAATTTGATTCGGACTAGTCACATCCAGCAGGTGGTGGGGGACGCCACCCATTTCCCGTTTGGTGATCTTGCCGGTGCCAAGGTTAAGGCCGCGGTAAACCTGACGCGAATCGGCCGAAATAATTTCCCCATTAAACTTTTTCGCGAGCCGGACGGCGAGCGCGCTTTTCCCCACGGCCGTCGGCCCGAGCACCACCACCATTTTTGACGTTAGAAAATTAGTTTGATTAGACATTTTAATTTTAGAAAAAAGTAGAGCCCCAAGCAGAAACATGTTCTGCGGGGGGCTCGGAAATTCGTGGAGATAATTCTAACGAAGTGCTTCCCCGAGAGCTTCGTCGGGAAGCAAATTCGCCACCTCGGGACTGTCAAACTCCCTGGCATCGAATGCCTCGATGGCTCGATTGACGACGAGTTGATTACCCTCGAAGCCACCTTCCTCGACTTCTTTACGGTATTTAACAAGAATTGCTCTCACCCTGATGAGTTGTGCTGGTGACGCCACTTCGAGTGCCTGCTTGACCAGAGCGGGTTTTGCCACGAGTTCTCCTTTCTGTTTGGAACATACTGCACCGAGCCACTTCGACTCGACTTCATGCTATCGTAGCACGTACTGCTCCGCACGTCAATAGTAACAAAAAATCAGTATCTCCTCCCGTTGCTCTCGGCAGGAATTCCCGCCCGAACGCCGCAGGCGGGCAGGGAACCTACATCACGAGTATGTCCCCAGGAGGAATCGAACCTCCATCGCAGGCTTCGGAGGCCCGCATTTTATCCATTAAACTATGGAGACGTTTCTTTTTCAATTTTTTAAATGCCGCGGGAGAGAATCGAACTCTCATGAGGTTAACCCTCGCAGGATTTTGAGTCCTGTGCGTCTGCCAATTCCGCCACCGCGGCCTAATGTCTTGTCCCACGTTTAAGCATAGTGAAAAGTGACGGCCAAAGCAATCTTATGCTAAAATTGACGATCATGCCCGACATCCTTAACTCAATTTTCTGGATCGAAGTCGAGAAAATTCGGCCTAATCCGTTCCAGCCACGCCGTGAGTTTAATGACGATCGCTTGCGCGATTTGGCCGATTCCATCCGACAATACGGCGTCCTTCAGCCGCTCGTCGTGACCAAGAAAGAGATCGAACGCGAGGACGGTAGCATTTATTCCGAGTATGAACTGATCGCCGGCGAGCGGCGTTGGCGGGCGTCGAAAATTGCCGGCATCAGTCAGGTGCCCTGTGTTATTCGGACGAGCGAGGATACCGATAAGTTGAAATTGGAACTGGCGATTATTGAGAATCTCCAGCGTGAAGACTTAAATCCAGTTGATCGGGCGCGGGCGTTTGATCGTTTAATCAACGAATTTAATTTGAAGCACGTTGAGGTCGGCGAGAAGGTTGGCAAGAGTCGCGAGTACGTCTCCAACACTTTGCGCATGTTGTCTCTGGCGGAAGATATTCTGAACGCCGTCGTCACTGGTAAAATTACCGAAGGCCACACTCGGCCCTTGCTCATGTTAAGCGATCGGCCGGAACAGCAACGAACCCTATTTGTGGAAATCATCAAGCGGGGATTAACGGTGCGCGAAGCCGAAGCCATTGCTCGGCAAGTTGCGGTTGAGCGCGCGCGGAAACGGTCGGTCATCAACGACCCGGAAACAGCCGAACTCGAGCGAACCTTGTCGGCGAAACTGGGAACCCGGGTGGAAATTGTTCGGAGTGAACTGGGGGGCAAGATGACGATCAACTTTCTCTCTAACGCCGATCTGGAAAATATTTTAAATGTTTTGGCGATGCCGCTGGTGGAGTCGGAAGTAACCACGGACCAACCGGTTTTGGCCGATCCAACGACTGACGACCCCGATCTCTACAACATCAAGAACTTTTCTCTTTGAGCAGTTGATGCGGATTGTGATTCGGACAAGTTTTGTCGGAACAGCGCTCGGGAATGGTTTTCGTCCCCTCCATCATTAAATGCGGGCACGGTCCGATCGGGCGCTGGTAGCCGCAAATTTTTCCCGTTGGTTTGTTTTTAACAATGTATTTGCATTTCGGATAATTGGAACAACCGTAAAACAGCCCATAACGACCGCGCTTGGTCGTCATGGTGCCGGTTTGACAAATTGGACACTTCACGCCGGTGTTGCCACTATCGTTCGCTTCATCATTTTTAACGTATTTGCATTTTGGATAATTGGCGCAACCGATGAAGCGCCCAAAGCGGCCAACTCGTTCGATCAACTTGCCGGTGCCACAATCCGGACAAACTTCGCCAGTTTCTTTCGGCTCGGCCAGGGCCTCGCCGCTCGCTTGTCGCGCCCCGGCACAATCCGGCCACCGTTCGCAACTTAGGAACTTGCCAGCCCGACCGAGTTTCCAAATCATCGGACCCTGGCATTTCGGGCAATGCTGGTCGGCTGGCCCGGCCCCGAGATTGGTGATCTTGTCAATATTTTTTTTAGCTCGAACGGCCTTCTCGAACGGACCATAGAAATTTTTTAACGACTCAGTGTAATCAAGTTTGCCGGCGGCGATGTCGTCGAGTTCGTCTTCCATCCGCGCGGTGAAGGTGTCGCTAATGTAATCATGAAAGTGAGTGTCAAGAAAATCGCTCACCACTTCGCCGGTTTCGGTTGGGGCGAGGGCGCGATTTAGTTTAACCACATAACCCCGATCAATAATCGTTTTAATAATCGCCGCATAAGTGCTTGGTCGGCCGATGCCGCGCTTTTCTAGCTCCTTAACTAGACCGGCTTCGGAGTAACGATTCGGTGGGGCGGTTTGCTTTTCTTCGGCGGCAATTTTTTCGAGCTGGAGTTTTTCGTCCATTCGAACCGACGGTAACTCCACTTCCTCGCCTCGGGCTGCTGGGTCGGCGGCCAACCAGCCGTCAAAAATGACTCGCTGGCCGTGGGCGGCAAACAAAAATTCAGTCCCCGTTTCGTACTGGGCGGTGATTTTAGTATGCATCACTCGAGCATTCGTCATTTGCGAGGCCACGGTGCGCCGCCAAATTAACTCATAAAGTTTTTTCTCGGCTGGCGTTTGGCCGGCCACGGCTCGTAAAACGTCGGTCGGCCGGATCGCCTCGTGGGCCTCTTGAGCATTTTTGCTTTTAGTTTTATAAACTTTCGGACCAGCCACATAAGTCGCGCCATATTTCTTCCGCGCCAGATCAAGCACCGTCGTCACCGCCGCCGCGGCCAGATTGGTGCTATCGGTTCTCATGTAAGTAATCAGACCAGCTTCATAGAGACGTTGGGCGTGGCGCATGGTTAGAGCGGGCGAGAGGCCGAGACGCGACGAGGCCGCCTGTTGCAGGGTGGAGGTGGTGAAGGGCGGCCGCGGTTGCCGACTGGTTTCTTCTTCCTCCACGGCGGACACGCGCCAAGAGTTTTTTTGACCGGCGGCAATAATTTTGTTCGCCAGCTCCTCAGTTTTCGGTTCGAGTTGACCGGTAAAAATAATTGTTTGACCAGCCGCGGTTTTCAGTTCGGCGGTGATAATCCAATAGGTTTCAGGCACGAAGGCTCGAACCAGTTTTTCCCGTTCAACCAAAATTCGGAGTGCCGGCGACTGGACTCGTCCGGCCGAGAGACCGTAACGGAGTTTCTGCCAAATTAGACCGGAAAGATCGTAACCGAAAATTCGGTCAAGCACTCGCCGCGCCTCCTGCGCCCGGCGCAAATTATTATCAATCTGGCGTGGCTCGGCGAGGGCGCGGTGGACGGCTTCTTTGGTGATCTCGTGGAAAACTACTCGCTTCAATTCTTTACTTTTGAGACCAAGCGCTTCGGCGATATGCCAAGCGATCGCTTCGCCCTCGCGATCAGGGTCGGTCGCTAAAATGATTTCACTTGATTGTTCGGCGGCCGCTCGCAAACCGGCGACAATTTTTTCTTTCCCTTTGACCAACTCGTAATGAGGGACAAAACCCCGTTCGATGTCGATCGCGTTTTTATTTGATTTGGGTAAGTCGCGAATGTGACCAACGCTCGCCAACACTTGATACTCGTGATCAAGATATTTTTCGATCGTTTTCGCTTTCGCTGGGGACTCGACGATCAACAACTTATTTTCACTTTTTTTAGTCATTGAGTCACATTAGTACTACGGTTGCTCTATTTTTGCAAATTAAAAAGTCAAACTGATTTCGCCAAGCTGCTCTCTGATGACGCCGCGAATCTCGAGTGCCGACAAGCAGGCGTTGGCTTCAGCGATCGGTAAGGCCAACTGTTTGAGCAAGTCATCTCGTGTTAGTGGTTCAACGGTTAAAATTTCGACGACGCGTTGTTCGGTTGATGACAACCCGAGCGCCTCCGTTTCGTCCGCTTTGGTGGTTAACTCAAAACCAAGAGCGAGGAGCAGATCAGCGCTCGAGGTGATTGGGGTGGCGCCGTCGCGGATTAGTTGGTTCGTGCCAGAAGCGGTCGGTGAAAAAATTGAACCCGGGACGGCATAAACATCGCGATTGTAATCGAGGGCTAAACGCGCCGTGATCATTGTGCCGGATTTCTCACCCGCCTCGATCACGAGTACGGCCTTGGCCAGTCCGGCCATGATCCGATTGCGTCGTGGAAAGGTGTGGATACCGGCGGGCGCGAGTGGTTCTAATTCTGACAATAGACCGCCACCGGCGGCCAAAATCTTATCAGCGAGCAGACGATTCGACGACGGGTGCAACACTGCCCGGTCGAGACCCGAGCCGGGAACGGCGAGGGTTAGGAGGCCGGCGTCGAGGGCTGCGCGGTGGGCGATGGTATCGAGACCAATCGCCAAACCGGAAACGATCACGATCGGATAACCGGTTAAGCCGGAGATTAATTTTTCCACCACTTCTTGGCCGTAGCGGCTGTGGCGCCGCGAGCCGACGACCGTCAGGTAAACATGATTTTCCGGCGGCAAAACTCCTTCCAGATAAAGTCCGGCCGGCGGATCGTTAATCTCACGCAACAGTGGGGGGAATTCCTCCGGAGGCAGTTTGCAAATTTCTTTTTCCATTCGCGTATTTTAGCAGGTTTTCCAAATCCGGTCTGTCTCCTGATTTGAATTTTCTCTTGTCCTATTTTCTCACGATCGTACTAATTTGGTACAATTAATTTAAATTCTCATGAGAGTCAAGCCAAAAAGAAATAAAAGAATCACCAGCCCGGTGAAGCAAAAGGTTTTACTGTTGCTTTGTGCCGGATTAGTTTTAAATTTTAATCGATCAGCTAGTCGTCAAAAGTGGCTACTGCGTCGGTTACCGGGCGAGTGGCGGAAGATCAATCGTCGCTATCTCTACCGAATAATTAGGGAGTTTTACGACGAACGTTTGGTGAACTATCGAGAGTCACCAGACGGTACCATTGATCTCGTCATCACTAAAGAAGGGAAACTTCACGTCTCGCGTTTTAATCTTGAAACAATGAAGATTAAGCAACCAAACCGTTGGGATGGTCGGTGGCGCACCGTCTTTTTTGATATTCCGGAGAAAAAACGATCAGCTCGAGATGCTCTGCGTGATAAATTGCGCGATCTTGGTTTTGTTGAGTTTCAAAAATCAGTTTTTGTTCATCCTTACCCCTGTGAATCAGAGATTGATTTCATCATCGAGTTTTTCGATATACGAAGTTACGTTCGTTATGCGGAGCTAACGAAACTCACCAACGACGCACCGCTCAAACTTCGGTTTAATCTACACTAATTTACTCGTGATACTAAATAATAAAATAATTGTACCAAATTAGTACGATCGTGGTATTTTGGTACAACTGATTAAAACTAATTGAAACATGCGCAGATAGTTACGGAATATAGCCCAATGGAAACAAGAAGACCCCGCGACGACTAGCGTGCGGGGTCATGGAATCCATGAAATCGAGGAGACTAACTAGCTACCGGTGGCAGGATTCCAAATCGCGGAAGCAGTTTGAGGGAGATCAGTTTGTACTGAAGAATCCCCACAAACGCCCCGAGGATTCCACCGAATAAAACCTGCAACGTTCGAGCGGAAAGCGATTGCCCTGGTTGGATGAGGAACAGGTAAGACCCGAGAGTTCCCAATGCGCTGGCAATCAAGCAGATTAGACGTTCGTTCGAGTGGATAATTACCACAAAACGCCAGGCCGCTCTAGTCACGATACGGATAAAGCAATAGGAATAAATGATTATTCCTAAGACCAGATTTATCGGTATGGCGACCACTAAACAAACCAGCATAAAAAGACACATGACCATCTTGATGAGTAAAAAACCCAACCAAGATTGATATGTGGCCAAAAGCGCCCGATGTTCTTTTTCCGGCAGTTCTTCTGCAAACCATTCGGTAATTTCGTAAAGACAGATCGCAAGAATCAGGCCGGCGACCGCAGAAAGTATTACTGCACAAAGTAGCACTATTTCTAGCTCACCAACAACTGTCGGGCTCCAGTCGTTTTTAAGAACTTCTAAAAATTTACCAAAACACCAAAACCCGACGACCAGACTCGGATACAGAAACGGGTGTGGTTTTATGATCCATCTCCCCGTGACGATAACCGTTCTCCACCACCGTGCCGGCGCTATCGTTGATCGTGTCACTTGTTTGATTTCCTGCCAGCCAACGAGACAAACACGGGTCGCCGCTCTAATTGTTTGTTGGAATTCGTACACAACATAACCGCCAGCGGCACCGGCGAATAATCCCAACCACCAGTAACCCGGAGTAGCGGCAACGGCGCTGGCTGTGCCGACCACTCCGCCAACAAAACAGGCCCAAGCAATCTTACTTGTTTCGGTCATTTTTTTTCTCCTTTTAAAGAACAGGTCACCTTAAGAAACCCACTGTTTTCAGTTAAGCATGTTGATACTGATTCGTCAAGATTAAAATGGGAGTGAAAAATTAGAATTACCGTTCGGTTTTTGTTATCCTTACCAACATCATGCTCGATATTAAATTCATTCGTGAAAACGCCGTGCTGGTGAAAGAGGCGGTGCGGAAAAAACATCTGATGCTCGAGGTGGATAAATTACTCGCGGTTGACGCCAAACGTCTTGAACTCTTGCGCGCGGTGGAAGCGGCGCGGGCCGAGCAAAACACCACCGGTGAGAAAATCGCTACGGCCACCGATAAGACCGCACTGGTGAGTGCGATGACCGAACTAAAAGAAAAACTGAAAAAACAAGAGGACGAGTTGTCGGCGGTGATGAAAGATTGGCAGAAACTGATGCTCGACGTGCCGAACTTGCCGGACGTGTCGGTGCCGGAAGGAGAAACAGACGCTGATAATCAGGAGATCAAAGTTTGGGGTGAGAAACCGAAATTTTCCTTTACGCCGAAAAGCCACATTGAACTCTTAACCGCTAATGGTCTAACCGATTTTGAACGGGGCACTAAAGTTGCCGGTTTTCGTGGTTACGTTCTTGGTCGTGGCGCGGTCAGTTTGTCTTTCGCTCTCTGGCAACTGGCGCTTAATTTTTTAACCACGCGCGGTTTTGAAGCGATGCTCGTGCCGTCTCTCGTCAAACGAGAAAACTTGATTGGGACCGGCTATTTGCCCGCCGGCGCACCTGATCTTTACGCGACTCAAGATGGTGATTACTTAGCGGGCACGGCGGAAGTGCCGGTGATGGGCTGTTTTGCCGATGAAATTTTGTCGCTTGAATCGTTACCGAAAAAGATTGTGGCTTTCTCGCCCTGTTTTCGTCGCGAAGCCGGCAGTCATGGCAAGGATGTTAAGGGCTTGATGCGTTTACACGAGTTTTTCAAAGTGGAGCAAGTGGTTTTGAGTGAAGCGAAACACGACGAGAGCGTTCGCCTGCACGAGGAATTATTGGCCAACGCTGAAGCGATCATGCAAGCGCTCGGTTTGCCTTATCGCGTGGTGATTAACTGCGGCGGCGATTTGGGTTTGGGCGCGGTAAAGAAATACGATCTTGAGGTCTGGGTGCCAACGGAAGGGAAATATCGCGAGACACACTCGATCTCTTATTTCCACGATTTTCAAACCAGACGTTTAAATATTCGTTATCGTTCAGCCGAGGGCCGGCCGCTTTTCGCTCACTCGCTTAATGGCACAGCGCTAGCCACGCCGCGTTTACTAATTCCTTTTGTCGAACATTACCAACAACCAGACGGTTCGATTGCGGTGCCGGAAATTTTGCGTCCCTATCTCGGCGGGCTGACAGTGCTCGAGCATGGTCAGTCAGCATGATTATTTACGATCCACGCCGCGCGAACGAGCTTGGTCGTGGCGTTTAATTTGCCTCTGTTTGGCTCTGCTCGTCACCAGCGTTGGTGGGGCGGTATTTTTCTTGAACCAAGAACGGTTTGCCCTGCGGGAGATTGTCATCACCGGCAATCGCCTGATTCCAACCACCGATCTCGTCTCCGCGGTTAAAAAAACTTTGTCGCGCGATCACTGGCTTCTTCGAACCGATCGCTTCTGGTTTTATTCGCCGCTTACGGTGGCGCGCGAGCTGTCTAATAATTTTGACCGCTTGATGGCGGTGGCCGTATCAGCGTCAACCTTTAATACTTTGCGGGTTCAAGTGGTTGAACGGCAACCAACGGCGATCTGGTGTCGGGAGACCTGTTTTTATTTAGACGAAACCGGAACAGTTTTTGCTTCCGCGCCTGATTTTTCTCACGCGCCCGTGCCGGTGATCACCGGTGAATGGTCCCCGCGACCGGTTAACGCCACCACCACGCCGGTTCAGGCGGTTGGTCTCGGCACCCAACCAATCCCGCGTTCGGATTTTGGGCGGCTGCGTTCGCTGGTTTCAAAACTCAATCAATTTTTGGCGACCACCGTTTTGGCCGGTCAAACCATCTGGCGAATTGACGTTTCAACGGTTGGGGACTATGAGTTTTACTCCGAACCCCGAGAGCCCGATCAATCAGGATTTAAAATCATCAGCACGCGGCGGCAAACTGAAACGGAAATCATTTCTCTCCTTCACTCCACCCTCACGGTCGCGACTTTTAAAAACGAATTGGCCATCGGCCGAGCGCTGACCTCTCTCGACCTCCGTTTCCCGGGCAAAATCTTTTACCGTTTTGATTGAAAAAAGCGGGGACAGATAAATCTGACCCCGCCACTTTTTTGACTATGGTACACCGTTATACGCTAACGAACGATTCGAATAAGCACTGTCCGCCGTAACTTCTTCGATGATTTGTAAGGAGGGTGGCAAGCTAACCGCCTGACCCTCCTCGGTTAGTTCTACCTCGAGCATGACGAGTCCTTCTAGGTGGCCGCCAAAAACGTCTAGTTCGAAGTACTGGTCCCGAAAAAAGAAACAACACCGATCTTTGACAATTGGTCTAGCTTTCGGGTCAACCCGATCAAGCATCCTGGTATACTCGTCAACAGTTATTGGATATTCCTGCTCTGATCGAACCCCTGGCCGCACAACTGTCTTCCTTGCTTGGAAACAACCAACGAATCCATCCTTGGTTCGTTTTCTGATCCTCTCTTCTTCTCCGGGGACACTCATTGAGAAATAGCGTTGCTCTATCTCTACCCATTGACCATGGTCTGGGATGGACCGAGGATCAAATCGCGAGAGCAAAAACTTCCGTTCAATCTCAAGCGGGATCGGAATACCCAACAACGAACAGGTTGCCGCAAGAACCGCTTGACGTTTTTTAGCGAAGTTCTCGTCGGCAGTGATGATCTTAATGTGTTGGTGACCACACCAGGCCTCAAGAACCGCCTGATCCTTAACCATGGCTTCTTCCACCGTTTCTGTGCGGGCCGGATTGTCGTGATTGTACATCTCGGGCAACCCGACCGCGGTGCTTTGGAGATGGATTATTCCTTGATAACGTTGACCAAGAAACTCTCCAGTTGATCGGCCGAGCGATTTAACCAGATTTTCGAAAAGTGTTTTCTCAAGGTAGGCCTGACCATCCATTGCTCCGCGGTCACAAATGACCACCACGCGCTCGCCGTTAGATTGGGCAATCTTGGCCATGTTACAGAAAGCGTCTTCCAGTGCTAACAAGCACTTAAGGAGACCCAGTTGGAACTCTTTCGGATTTGATCCGACGCCTCGTGGTCGTAAACCACCATTAATCATGAGGGTGGCCGTTTCGGGAACAAAGAAAACGGTCCAACCAAGCTCTTCGAGTTTCTGCCTTAAAAAACTAAGAATAGTGGTCTTGCCGGCGTCCGGTCCGCCCGTGAGCACAACCATCGGCACGTTATTTTCCGACATATTTTCCTCCTTTCAAAGAACTGTTTCTATGCCAATTCCATGCTAACAAACCTCGTTGTGGTTGGCGAGCGGGCGTTTATCTAGTACACTGCTGATTCGTGGAAATCAGAAATATTGCCATTATCGCCCACGTTGACCATGGCAAAACCACCCTCACCGACGCGCTGTTGCGTCAAACCGGCGTGGTGGCCGAAGGGGTCTCGATGGATTCAAACGCGCTCGAGCAGGAGCGCGGTATTACCATTTATTCCAAAAACGCCTCGCTAGTTTATCGCGAAACGAAAATTAACATCGTGGACACGCCCGGCCACGCCGATTTCGGTTCCGAGGTCGAGCGGGTACTTCGATCAATTGATTCAGTTTTACTCGTCGTTGATGCGCAAGAGGGGCCGATGCCGCAAACCCGCTTCGTCTTGAAAAAATCGCTCGAACTTGGCTTGAAGCCGATTGTCGTGATCAATAAAATTGATAAGCCCAGCGCTAATCCGGCGCGGGTGGAGGAGGAGGTGTTGGAACTTTTCTTGGAGCTCGGCGCGAGCAACGAACAGGCCGATTTTCCAGTGATTTACGCGGTTGGTCGAGCGGGTTTGGCTAAATTAAAAATGACCGACGAGGCCACTGATCTAACACCACTCCTCGAGACGATTATCGCTCATGTGCCGCCAGCTTCGTCGGAAACCTTGGCGGCGCGGTCGCTTCGTTTGCAACCGTTTAATCTCGGCTACGACAATTTTCTCGGTCGGTTGGCTTTGGCCAGAATTTACGAAGGCGAGGTGACGGCCGGACAAAAAGTTTTAATCAAGAAACCGCCGTCATTGAGCACCGGCGATCTAGACAAACCGCGCGTGGGTAAAATTACCAAGCTCTTTACTTTTCGGGGTTTGGAACGAGTAACCACCGAACAAGCTACGGCCGGTGATATCGTGATGCTGGCCGGTTTGCCGGATATTGATATCGGCGAAACGGTGACGACCGACGAAGCGGCGACCCCATTACCGGCCATCGCCGTTGATGAACCAACCATTGCCCTCAATTTTCTCGTCAACAATTCGCCATTTGCCGGTCGCGAGGGCAAGTACGTGACCTCACGGCAATTGCGCGAATATCTTGAGCGGGAGCTAGAAGTTAACGTTGGCCTGCGCGTGTCTTTCGACCAACCCGATCGTTTTCGGGTTTTAGGTCGCGGCGAATTACACATTGCCATCTTGCTTGAGAACATGCGCCGCCAAGGTTACGAGCTTCAGGTCTCTCAACCGCAAGCAATTATTCGCGAAGTGGATGGCGCCAAACAAGAACCGTTTGAAGAAGTGTTAGTGGACACACCAGCGGCTTACCAGGGAGTGATTATCGAGCGCTTGGGTGGACGCGGTTTCGTTTTGAAAGAAGTTCGGACGGTCGGCGAGACGGTGCGCCTGTCGTTCGAGGGTCCGACACGCGGTCTTTTGGGTTATCGCAATCAGTTTGTGGTGGACACCAAAGGCGAAGGAATTTTGTCGGCGCGAGTGCTTGGTTTTCGGGCGTTTGCTGGTGAAATTCGCCACCGCGCAGTTGGTTCAATGATCTCGATGGCCAAAGGCAAAGCTCTCGGTTACGCGCTGTGGAATCTGCAAGAACGCGGCACCCTTTACATCGGCCCCAACGTTGAAGTCTATGAGGGCATGGTTATCGGCAACACGTCGAAGGGCGAGGAAATGGCGGTTAATCCAACCAAGGGTAAACCGATGTCAAACGTTCGGGCCTCTGGCTCAGATGAGGCGATTATTCTCGTCCCCCCCTACGAACTAACGCTGGAGCGCGGTCTCGAAGTGATGAACGAGGATGAGTACTTAGAAATTACACCGAAAAGCATTCGGTTGAGGAAACAGCCGGCTCAATAATATTGTCCACCGTTGACCGCAAATTTCTTTGGCGCAAAAGAAACCACCAAAAACCAACCCCAAGAAACCTGCTCGTCTTTCGGCCCAACGAAGTCAAACCAAATTTTCGGGAAGAATTGTCGTGAGAGGCGTCGCTCCTTTTTATCTTCCGCTGGATCAACAATGATAATATTTTTGTCTGTGACTCTAACCACGATCGAGTAGTGATCGTCGTCGCGATCGAACCAACCGATAATCACCGGCAGTTTTTCGGTTTGAATGAAGTATTCGAGTTCAGCAATCGTGCCGTGCTCTTTAGCAAAGCCATACCCGCCCACCGCTTTAATCGCCCGAATTAGTCCCTCGTGTTCCGTACCCGTGCCGCGGGTTGTGTCTGGGCTCATCGGCGTGGCCGCGGTTAGATCGACTAACTCTTTCTCCGTTAGATTTTTTCCAAAATAATCAAAAACCATTTTCAACACCGCCGGCCCGCAAAAGTTTGGCGTTTGACGGAATCTGGCGAGCCGGATTTTATTTTGACGATTCGTTGATGACATAGTAACGATTAATTATTTCTTCGTTGGTTAAATTAGACCAAGGATAAGTTGGATCCATCGGGTAAGCCGCGACGCCGCCCCGGCGGCGCGCTTCTTTATCGGCGATGGTGGCATATTCGTGCGCTAAGTCGTAAATTTTCCCTTGTTGCATCAGCTCGCGCTCGATTTTCTCGTGGAGAAAAATAAAATCTATTTCCGCCGGATCCATTAGGTGGTCGAGCCAGATTTCGTTTGGTGGAATGTAACTGTAAACTAAATCATGACCACCGAGAATAAATTCCGGATCAAGATACCGCCGGACAACCGTGCCGTTAACGGAAACTACGGTCAAACCATCGCGCCGGGCGCGACTAATGACAAACTCTGGAGTTGGCCCGGGCTGACACAAATCTTTTTTCATTAACTCGCGTTCGGTTTTAGGGTCGACCGTCGGTGACAGTGGCCGATAATCAAGTGTGGCCAAGAGAAAATCTTTTTCTTTGACATAACGATAATCGAGCCAAATTTGTCCGGACGGAATGTAATATTTCGGCTCGAAAGCGGCGAGGTTCGTCGAATGGCGATGAATCAGACCGAAATCATCATCGCGAGTATTGCGAATTTTGAAGCCGTCAACCAAAATAATTTTTTCCACTCCTAACATCACTCTAGTATTGCATAATTTCTGCTTTCGTGCTAGGATCAAAAAAGTATCGCCGAAAAAGAGATCATTGATGAGGAAAGGTAAAAACAGGGGAGTTATTTGGACTTGGCCAGGTGGTTTTAAAACCGGGGATCGGGTGGTCTGTCGCGGATATCGCGCTGTTGTCATGCCCTGGATGCCTGATATCGTCAAAATCGAACCCGGACGCGTCTTGATCCAGGTTTCCATCACGGGTGGAGGTACGTTAAGGCAAGTACCAGTAGACGACCTCGAACGAGATATACCAATGTTCCATAATAATTGACCCACACCTTGTGGCGCCCTCGAAGGGGCCACCTGAAGCCGGAGACACCTTGGGGGGTGCTCTCTGGCTTTTTTGTTTAATTGCTCAAAAAAAGAGACCCGCGGGGGTCTCTTTCGGTTTTTTTCTTGGTCGAACTATTTTAAACTGGACGCAGGGATTGAAGAAGTTCAAACCACGGCCCATACCAAGGTCGCGTTTCCAACTGTTGCTTGATCTTCTCTCGATCTTTAGCAAGATCAGCGTTGTTGGCATCAGGGCACAATGATAACAACAAATCTTGCAAAAGGATCAGATAATCATATGGTGGATAACCACCACCAACAGCGATCATCATATTGTTAGAAACTATTGAATGAAGACTTGGCCGGGCGGTCATCCATAAGTCGAGAGAACGAAATAACGCACGCTCAAGCTCGCTCTCTTTTCCGTATCGTTTGCATAGACCAAATTTTTTTCGATCACCTCCCAGTCCCCTTGTTGCAAAATCAACAAATCCAATCAGTACATCTTTCAGGTTTAATGAATCTTGAACCGGTGGCGCCGATAAATAAAAATCTCTCAATTGGCCTATAGTTTCAATCGATCTAACTTCTTCTAGGTTTGGCAACCAGATCTCTTTTCTACTCACTGGAACCCCTTTCTATTGTTTCAATGTCCAAAGTCCAGATAAAACCACATTCACTTTCCATAAAGATACCCAAAAACATAAATTTGTCAAAATAAATCAGAGTGACGGTGCTTGTTTTTTTTATTTTTATTTTGTGTTATCATGGGGGCCATGAATGAAAAAACAAAAACTTATTTGGGTTGGGCGATTATTATCGCGGTTTTGATCGTGGCCGGCGGTGTTTGGAGCATGGCGAAAACCTATTCCAAATCACAAGAACCGGGGACTTATCGCAGTTTTGCCGTTTCCGGTGAGGGGAAAGCCGTCGGTGTGCCGGACGTGGCCGAATTCACTTTCAGTGTGATTAACGAGGGCACGAAAGACATTACCACTCTCGAGGCGGCCAACACGGCCAAGGTCAATAAGGCGATTGATTTTTTGAAAGCGCGCAACATTAAAAGCGAAGATATTAAAACGGAAGTTTACAGTCTTGAACCGCGCTATCAGTCAACGCTGTGTCGGCCTTTACCATACGGTTCAAACGAACCAACGGTTTGTCCGCCGCCGACAATTGTTGGTTACACCGTTCGCCAAACAGTTTTGGTTAAAGTGAGGAAAGATGATTTTGCCGCACTGGGCGAATTGCTTTCCGGAGTAATCGAGAGCGGCGCTAACACGGTATCGCAACTTAATTTTACCGTGGATGATCCGGTTAAGTTGGAGAACGAAGCGCGTACCGAAGCGGTCGCGAAGGCCATGGCTAAAGCCGAAGCCCTCGCTGACGCCGGCGACTTTAATCTCGGCCGACTGTTGAGTGTTGAGGAAGGTGGAGTAACGCCGTTTTACGGCAAGTCCGCACGGGCGTTCGATGAATCTTTCCTGGCCACGGCTTCAGTGCCGGCGCCAGTCATTGAACCCGGTTCACAGGAGGTTAGCGTTTTCCTGACTCTGCGTTACGAGATAAAATAAGCTCAACAACTTTCTTCACGATCGCGCCATCGGCTTGATTTTTTAAATCTTTCATCAACGCGCCGATTAGTTTGCCGGCTTCGAGTTTGGTCTCTGCTCCGAGCGCGGCAATCTTTTCTCGAACAATTTTTTCGATTTCGTTTTCACTAAGCGCGATTGGTAAGTAAGTTTTAAGTTGTGCTAATTCGGCGGTTTCTTGTTGCACGAGATCGGGCCGATCGCCGGCGCGAAATTGTTCAATCGAATCTTGGCGTTGTTTAGCGGCGCGGCGAATCACCGCCAGCGTTTCTTCATCCGTTAACCAGTCATCCGGTTTGCGCCGTTTGGCCACCAGCTCGTTGGTGCAAGCGGCGACTAAACCGCGCACCACGCCGAGCTTGAGAGGGTTCTTCTCGAGCAGTGCTTGTTTGATCCCATTTTTTAGTTGTTGGTGCAACATGTTGGAAGTATATTATCATAACCACCACCGATGACCAGTCGAAAATTTGACCAACTCTACCGCGAACTGAATCCGGCGCAACGGCGCGCGGTGGACACGATTGATGGACCGGTGATGGTTCTGGCTGGTCCTGGCACTGGCAAAACTCAAGTTCTAACTCTGCGGATCGCCAACATTCTCCGCCAAACTGATACGCCACCCGAGGCGATTTTGGCCTTGGCCTTCACTCGTTCGGCGGTGCAACTGATGCGCCAACGTTTAACGGAAATTATCGGTAGCGTGGGTTATCGCGTGCGGATTCATACCTTCCACAGTTTTTGCAACGAAGTCATTCGTCATTACCCCGAGCATTTTCCACGGATCATTGGTTCAACCACCGCTTTGCCGATTGACCAGATCAGGATCATGAGGAACGTGATTGACGAGTCACGACTGAAACTGCTTAAACCATACGGCTCGCCGTACCACTATCTCTACCCGGCGCTTGAGGCGATTGGCCGGTTAAAAAAGGAAAATGTTCCACCGGTGGCGTTGGCAAAACTGCTCAGCCAAAATTCGGTGGTTGGCCACGAACGCTGGCGTGGTCGCCAGCGCGAGTTGTTGACGCTCTACCGGCGTTATGAAGCAGGTTTGGCCACCGCTCGTTTATACGATTTTAATGACATGATCGTTGAGGTTATCAGAGAGCTAGAGGCTAAAACCGATTTTCGCCTGGAGTTACAGGAAGAACATCAGTATCTTCTGGCCGATGAACAACAGGACGCCAATCAGGGGCAAAACGAACTCCTGCGTCTCTTAGCCGACTTCCACGACCAGCCAAATTTATTTATTGTCGGCGATGAAAAACAGGCCATCTTCCAATTTCAAGGCGCTTCGCTCGACAACTTCGATTATTTCCGCCGGCTTTACCCGGCGGCGGTGAGTATCGGTTTAACCGAAAATTATCGTTCTTGTCAGCCGGTGCTCGATGCGGCGCAAAGTTTAATCGGATCGAGCGTTGGTCTAGGCGCGGCCGCTCGCGCGCCGCTCCGGTCGCGCGTTAGCGTCGCCGCGACCGCACGATTGGGTCAGCCGCCGGTGACCCTGCGCGTTTTCAGTCGAGAGGCCAACGAATATCGCTGGTTGGCCGCCGACCTTCAAGAAAAAATGACCAAGCATCCGGAGTTGAACTTGAATCAGGTGGCGGTAATCTTCCGCGACAACGCCGATGCTCGACCAATCGTTGAGGTTTTTGAACGTGTCGGGTTGCCGTTTGTTCTCGAGTCGTCGAGTAACGTTTTGAATGATCTCGAGATCAAGAAACTGATTTTGCTTTTTCGGGCAATTTATTATTTTGGCGACGATGACTGGCTTCGCCCATTACTCCAACTTGATTTCTGGGGTTTGCCGCCGCTCGACATCTGGCGTTTGCTTGAACACGCGCGCCGCGGCGACGTGTCGGTTTATGAACTGCTCGCGGCGGCAAAGCACTTAAAAACCGTGCGCTTGGCGCGCCCGGAAAAGTTTCACCAGCTCTTTCAACTACTCGCGCGTTGGAAACAATTGAGTGCCAATGTAAATTTTACCGATCTCTTTGGCTTAGTTTTGGCCGAGTCACAGTTCTTGCCCACGCTTTTGAAAAAAGATGGCGCGGTCGACAAACTCGAAAAGCTCCAAGCTTTTTTTGAAGAGTTGAAAAATATCCTCAAGAATCAACCCGACTTCGCGCTCAAAGATTTTGTCGGCTATCTCGACCTCTTGGAGGAGCAACACGTTTCGATTAACTTGAAAAATCTTGGCCAGCGAAACGGCGTTCGTTTGCTCACGGCCCACAAAGCCAAGGGGCTCGAGTTTGATTTGGTCTATCTGGTTCGGGCCTACGACGGACACTTCGGCGCGCGTCGTTCGACCGATCTTTTCCGTTTGCCTTGGCGCGGTTTGCCGGCGGAAGACGCCGGCGGTTTGGAAGCCGAGCGCAGATTGTTTTATGTCGCCCTGACCCGCGCCCGCGCCGCAGTCAACATTAGTTACGCCGAAACCGACGAGGACGACCGTCACCGTTTGCCGAGTCAGTTTATCGGCGAAATTGATAAAAATTTACTCGAAACTGTTGATGTCGCCGAGTTTGAAGCCGCCCAAGCGCGCCGTCCGGAAACATCTTTGCGACCGCGGGTGTACACGGGGGCGAAGATCACCGAGCGCGCTTATCTCAATCGGCTTTTCCTCGAGCGCGGTTTATCGGTGACGGCGCTGAATAATTATTTGGTTTGTCCGCTTAAATATTTTTTCCATAATCTCCTGCGCGTGACGCGAGTGCAGGGTCGGGAGTTGCTTTATGGTGCGGCGGTTCACGCGGCGCTGAAAAGTTTTTTCGATCAGTGGCGACAGGGGAGTCGCGGATCGCGACGCCAACTGCTTCTCGGTTTTGAACGGGCGGTTAAGGAGCAACCTTTGTCGCCTGCTAATCGCGCGCCACTTTTGAAACGTGGCCAACGCGCGCTCGGTGGTTACTTCAAACATTATCGCGCGGCTTGGCCGCGCCGGATCGTCAACGAATTTAGGATCAACGGCGTGGTTCTTGGATCAGTGATTAAACTAACCGGTCAAATCGACAAGCTCGAATTTCTCAGCGCCGACCGGCGCGAGGTTAATGTGGTTGATTACAAAACCGGTCGGGTGAAAAGCCGTAACGAAATACTCGGAAAAAATAAACAGGCCACCGGCGATTATTATCGTCAGTTGGTGTTTTATAAACTTTTATTAGAGCTCTATCCGCGGGAACGATATCGGGTGACGAGCGGCGAAATTGATTTCATCGAGCCAAATGAGCGCGGTGGCTATAAAAAAGAACGGTTCGAGCTTGGCGACGAAGCCGTGAAGCAACTGAAAGAGCAAATCACCGGCGTGGCCGAGGAAATCGTCTCGCTTAAATTCCTAAAGCGCGGTTGCGGTCATGCTAATTGCGAATCCTGCCAGCTCTGGCGGATGACCGGCCACGGATAGCCCCTCCCGATACGCGCCCTTGACATCTCGGCCTAGATATGTATATAATATGGGTAGGTCTTTGACATAGCCAACCAGTGTGGTCGGCCAAGGACAACACAACCGGCAACACTGTTCTAACCATAGAACCTCGTTGCAAACAAGAAAGGAGTCAACCATGAGTGATCTTACACTCGATGTTGACCAGGCTGGTGAATTAAAAGCGGCGTTTCGTCGTGGTGGTTGGACGAACGGAGACATCAAGCATCTATGTGAGGGCAATATTCTTACACGAGTTCGCGAGGTTATCCTCGGGCGAGCCACCATCAACACCGGTGAACCCACCATCGACCTCGACGCCGACCCATTTGTGCCAAGTGACTGGAAGGTGGAGGAACACAGAAAGGGCGGCCAGTGGAAATACGATCCGACCAAGTTAAGACTCCACCTCTCGGTAAAGCAGCAAAACGGTCAAGTCGTCACGGGTCTCGAATTGTGCAAGGAGTTGGCGGACCTGCCGGTGATGAACGCCAATCTTCTTGATTGGTATCTAATCAATCCGGAATTCATCCCCAACGAGCTGAAGAATCAGCCAACATTCTTCTGGGGTACGAGATATCGCGACCCGTACGGTAATCAGTATGTTCGTTTCTTGTACCGGCGTGGCCAGAAGTACGACTGGAACTACAGCAACACGAGGAAGGATTGGGGCAGCACCAAACCAGGCCTGGTCCTGGCGAGTTGATTTTTAGCAACCTAGTCTTTGAGCCCTGCATTTTTCTGTCTAAACCACAGAATAATGCAGGGCTCTTTTTCGATTACGGCCTTGAGTCAGTCAAGCGCAAACTTAAAACGATTCCGGAAATGACGAGTAGGCCGAGCAGGGTAAAAAGGTGAGCGGTCGGGATAAATTTCAAGAGAACCAAGCTGCTACCGGCGCCACTCTTCTTTAATTGTTTGTGCCATCTGGATTGCCATTTCCACATTCTAGGGAAAACCGCCAAAAGAGTGTGCACATCACCACCTGCTATTGACATCTCGGCCTAGATATGCACATAATTCAGTGGAAGTTCTTTGATAGGTCGGGGTGTTCTCGACAACAAGGAGCTTGGACCAGTTCGGGGAAGATTCTCCGAATAATCCAAAGGGAGAGTGTTGTATGGCGGTGAATGCAAGACAATGGAATGCCTTTCTGGCGACCTTGATCCAGAATGCGGATCCAGACCAGCTTGACCCAGACTTGCTCCAACGATCAATCATTGGTGATCCCAAAGTTGCTGGGGAAAATTTCACTCGTTTTCTTCAGAATGGCTGTCGTCTGAATATCGGCGGACTGAAAGTTGCCCCTCAACCATTTGATCCGGCAACCTTCCCGGTTCTCGGAGAAGGATGGAGAGTTCTCACTGAAGAACATGATGTTCGCAACGACGGATTAGTCGAAGTTGACTTCGCTCGGGTTGGTCTTACCACAGGACTAAATGAGGGGGAGACAGCTATCACCGGCGAAGTAAAACTTGCTCGCCTCAAGCAATCTGGTTGCCTGCGTTATGGTGCCAACGTCTTCATGGGGCTCTGGCGGGACTACCAAGCGTTGAAGGAAAACAGTCTTCTCGAGTGCCTCTATCGAGAAAGGAAGACAGTCTACCTCGACTTCTTCGGCGATGTTCTTCAGCACCCGGATGGCGGCCGTTACGTCCTTTATCTCTGCCGCGGCGGCGTGGGGTGGGACTGGGACGCCAGCCGGCTCGACGGTGGCTGGGGCTCCAGCCGTGTCTCGGCTGTCTCGCAAGTAGCTTCTTGAACTTTGGACCTTGGTCACTTGGATTTTCTTTTGATCCTTTGACCTTGGTCCTCCGCGGCGTGAATGTACTTCGGTACTTCACGCCGCGTTTTTGTGTTAGCATAATCTTGGTAGTAGGCGAATCTGCTGGCGGTCAAGGCTTCCGGCGGCCGAAACCAGTATCCAAATATCGAGAGTACTCTCGGCTAAGGCTTAGGGTAGAGTGGTATTTGGGGAAACTTCAAAAAATAGAAGCTACTTGGTGCCTAGGGCTAGGGCATTTTTAGATGCCGAATAAAATTCAATCTCGAGTACTCCATTGATTTGGACTCAAGGGGTGGTGTCATGGGCGGCCTTCGGCACGTATTCAGCACCCGGATGGCAACCGTTACGTCCTTTATCTCTACCGCGACGACGTGAGGTGGAACTGGAACGCCAACCGGCTCGACAATGACTGGAACTCCAACCATGTCTCGGCTGTCTCGCAAATCGCTTCATTTCTCCTCCGCTCTAGTAGCGGGGGAGTTTTGTTTAGCCACCAAATTAGTCACCAAGGACTGTTCTTGATAATTTAATAATCACTACCTTGAGTCAGTCAAGCGCAAACTTAAAACGATTCCGGAAATGACGAGTAGGCCGAGCAGGGTAAAAAGGTGAGCGGTCGAGATAAATTTCAAGAGAACCAAGCTGCTACCGGCGCCGACGAGATAAGCGAGCGGCACCATCAGGCGCGACAGAGAAATAATCCCGACGTCGCCAACATTAACGCGTTTGAATAAATAACTTTCCTTCATTGCTTCCCAGGCACTTGCCCCAACGCGAGTCAGAAACAGGATCCCGGCCCAGACCAGCCAATTTTTGGAATCAAGAAAGCCGATGGGCAAAGTTGAAAAACCGGCAATCAAGAGGCCGACGGTTAAAATCTTTTTTTCGCCCCACCGCCGATCAGCCAAGCGTCCGAGCGGGTATTGGATGAACACAAACGGAACGAGCATGACGGTAAACAAGGCGCCGATCTCGGTCCAAGTAAAGCCGAGTTCTTGATGAAGCCGCAGTGGCAGATAGATCACCATGATCGAGTAAAAAAGATTGAGCAAAAAATCGAGACCGAGAATCCGCGCGAGCTTGAAACGCTCGATTTTTTCGCCAAAAGATGTTTGATTGGTGAACGGTGTTTGTTCGGTCAAGCGATAGTAGAGAAGATAGAGCAAGGGCAGAACCGCTAAAAACGAAAGCAGATAAATCGAGCGGTAGTGGTCAAAATAATTAACCGTTGAACCACTGGCGAAGGGCGACAACAGCACCGCGGCGTTAATTAAAGTTAGATAGCCACCGCGGATCCGTCCAGTTTGACGATTTAATGACAGACCCTCGAGATAGAGATCAAGACACAGGCCGAGACCGATCCCCGCCGCGTGGGTGATCACAAAAAAAACGAGCGCGGTCGCCGGTGACGAGATCAAATTTAGTCCGAGATAACCGCTCGCTAAAACGAGTCCCAGAAGACGAGCGATCCGGAGTAGTCCGAACCGCCGCGCGCCGCGCGCGACGAGGATGATGATAATGATGGCCACCAACGCCGAACCGAAATAAACCGCGCCGACCCTTCCTTTCCCGACCAAACTTTCGAGAAAAGACGAGTTAACGTAATAAGATAAAGCCGCGCCGAGAGTGAGGAAAAATCCGGCGGCGAACACTCGCCGCCGGAGAGCCAGATGATTTTTTTGAACTATCTCCGTCACTTTTTTAAACTTCAATCAGGACCGGCAAGACGATCGGGTGGCGATGCGTTTTCTGAAACAAATATTTCCCGATATCGTCACGGAGAATGTTTTTAACGTAATCGAAATTGATCGGATGCATCCGCGCGGTGGCTTCTTCAATTTTCCGTTTGGCCAAACCGCGAACGAAGTGCAAGAGATCCTGTGACTCTTTCAAGTAGACGAAACCGCGTGAAATAATATCCGGCGACTTGAGAACTTTGCCGGTCTTCACGTTGACGAGAGCGATAATTACAAACATGCCTTCTTGAGCGAGCATCACGCGGTCGCGAATCACCACTTCTTTAACGTCGCTGTTACTGCTACTGTCTACCATTACCACCTTGCTCGAGGCCGTTTCCTTGAGCGGAGCGATCTTCCGACCACTGTCGGTAATTTCAATAATCATGCCGTTATCAGGGACAACCACATTTTTTTCCGGCAGGCCAAGACCGAGGGCCAACTCCTCGTGTTGGCGCAATTTATGATGCCAACCGTGAATCGGAATGAAAAAGCGCGGTTTAATTTTCCGGTGCAACCACTCGATCTCGCCGCGATTGCCGTGACCGGACGAGTGGATATAAACTTCCGAAGTACGATAGCTAATAATTTTCGCCTTTTGGCGGGCGATGTTATCTTTCAATCGTTGGACGGTGATTTCGTTCCCCGGAATAATTGAAGACGAGAGCAAGACGGTGTCGCCGCGTTTGAAGCGCAGGTATTTATGAGTCTTGGTGGCCATACGCATCAGTGCGGCAAACTCCTCGCCTTGCGCGCCAGTGGCGAGAATCATCACCTTGTCGGCTGGATAGTTGTCGGCTTCGGTAGCGGAAATAATCGTGCCTTTCTTAACGGTGAGTAGACCGGCCAGTTGCGCCACCTCGACGTTGGTCTTCATACTCCGACCTTCGATAATAATTTTCCGACCGTACTTTTCGGCGAAGCCGATAATTTTGATCATCCGTTCGAGTTGCGAGGCAAAAGTGCCGATGAATAGTCGTCCCTTGATATTCTTGATGATGTCCTCAATGTTTTTGTGCGTTTCGCGTTCGGGCACGGAGAAACCCGGATTCTCGATGTTGGTTGAATCAGCCAGCAGAAGCAGGGTCGGTTCCTGGTCAAAAATGGCGTAACGTTTTTCTTCATCCTCGGTTGGTACGCCATCCACTTTATCTAAGTCAAGTTTGAAGTCGCCCGGGTTAACGATCAAGCCATAGGGCGTCTCAATGATCACGCCGAACGAGTCGGGAATGGTGTGGGTGACGCCGAAGAAGCGCACCGTTTGCTCACCCAGTTTTAATCTAGAGTCGTTCTCGACCACGATCATGTTGAGAGGCGGCAGGTGGGGGAATTCGTCCATGCGTTTTTTTATAAACAGCGAGGTGAGATTGCGGGTGTAGAGCGGCGGATTGCCGATGCGCGACATCACGAAGGGAATGCCGCCGGTGTGATCAAGGTGGCCGTGGGTGATGATGACGCCGCGGATGCGGTTTTTGTTTTCCTCAAGATAGGTGACATCGGGAATGATGTAATCCACGCCGGGCGTTTGGTCGGTGGGGAAAGCGAGACCGATATCAATCACAATAATGTCTTGACCGATTTCGATCGCCGTGCAATTTTTACCAATTTCTTCCACGCCGCCGAGTGGAATGATCCGGATGTTGCCGGGCGCGAGTGGCGGGGCTTTTTTAGCCACGGCCACCACGCCGGTCGGGGATCCGGCTAGCGTGCTAGTTGGCTTACGGCGCATTGGTCGTCTAGGAGTAAATTTATCCACTGAAGCGTTTTTCCTAATATACTGTTTTGCGTATCGCTTGTCTAGCACGCTCTATTGACACCGAAACCTAAAACTGTTTATAATATGGGTTGAGTTGGTGTTTGAAAACTACCTGTAACTTTTACAGAAAGGAAAATTATGTCTCTGGACCAACTGCCGGAAGATCGAAGAACAAGCGCAGTGCTCATGATCAATATGATTATGATGCAGTTAGTTGAACCCAACGGTCCCGTGGTGCAAGAAGAACTCAAGAAGTTTGTTATGGGAAAACCCTGTTGGACCGGGAATCAAGGGTCACTAACAGGGGAGCACATACTAGTGTGCGAAGATGACGGTGATGCTGGCCAGAGTTCTGTTGAGGTTCGAATAGTCCCGCAGTATACACCCGATTGAATTGTTTACACCGCACTCCATGATCCCCGACCGGCTCACGCCGGCCGGGGGTTCTTTTTTGTGTGGATAAGCTGATGCTTGTTGTGGCGGGGCATTCAAACTATAATTATTGTCAACGACGGCGATCTAATGATTCAACCCGCTTTTAAATTCTCGGCCTCAACAGTGTTTATCGCTGTTTTGATTTTCGGTTCCTCGTTAGCGATCGGTTTTTTTGGCTTCAAAGATTTTGTCGCGCAACGACTCGACCTCATCGCTACGCCGGCAGTGATCACCACCACCAGTTTTTTTGACGACTACGACAACTTAACTTACGTTGATCAGCCGAGTTTAGATAATCTAACTTGGGACGGCACCGGCGCGATCGTGGCCGCCGCCGCGCCGGTTGGCGCGGCCGATCCGGTAGTTCTCTGGCGTTTTGATGGCAATGGTAACGATGATTCCGGCAACAATTACCACGGGAGTTTAACTGGTGGCACCGATTGTTCGGTCGCTGGTCAGTTTAATCAGGCCTGTCTTTTTGCCGCCGCGGGCGATGCAATCGCCTTGCCATCCTTGAGCGGCGTGAACGTCGGTTCGCTGACGGTGACAGGTTGGGTCAATCGAGTGGGCACAGCTCCGGCCGGGAATCGTTACAGCATTATTCATGGGGCAATTTCCGGCGGCAACGACGAAGTCATTCGAATACAAATCAACGATCGCAATCAACTGCGAGTGGAAAATGATTTTGGCGCGTTGATAATTTGTAATAGCGCGATTCCGGAAAACACTTGGACCCATGTCGGCTATACCCTTGACGGCTTGACCGCGCGGGCCTATCTAAACGGCAGTGAGTGCGGTACGGCGACCGGCACAGCAATACCCGTCGGTAGTCCGGCGGCCCAGAACTTTATCGGGGCCCGCAGTAATCCGAGCGAGCATAATTTCAGTGGACGAGTTGACGAAATCGCGATTTGGAATCGCGCTCTTAGTGCTAGTGAAATTAACCAAATTCGTCAGTCCGGGGTGACGCTCGGCGGCGGCGGAACTGGTCCGTCCGGTGGCTCGTTTCGCTCGGCGGCGATAAACAGCGGGGCTTTTGATCAGTTAACGGCTGATTGGACGGCCACGCCGAGCGCCATTGTTACTATGTCTTTCAGCACTGACAATGGTACAAACTGGTGTCCTGTTAATCTGGGGCAAACCCTAACCAGTTCGCCCTGTTTCGGTGGCGACACGCTTAAATACCGAGCGACGTTCACCGGGGCCGGAAGTTTGAGTAGTGTTAATTTCAGTTGGGTGCTGCCGGCAAGTGTCACCAATCAACCCCCGACCGTTGAAGCCGGTCCGAACCAAACAGTTACTCTGCCCAACTCGATAACACTAAATGGCCTGGTCAGCGATGATGGTTTGCCGGCGGGTGGCACGATCGTAAACACCTGGAGCCAGTCTTCCGGTCCAGGAGTCGTAACCTTTGTCAACGCCAACGCCGTTAGCACAACCGCGACCTTCTCGGCTTCCGGCACTTATGTTTTACGGTTAACCGCTAACGATGGCTTACTAACAAATAGTGACGAGGTCACCGTGAGCGTTAATTCGCCTGCCGTTGGCGCAGTGGTTCCTAGTTTGGTTCCAACCAGAACAACTTGTGTAGCCCCCTGTGCGATCTGGTTTGATGCTTCTGGCACCACTCAAGCCGGTGCTAATGCCAACGATGTTCGGTTGGCCCTGGACTACAATTATAATTATGGCGATTCGGGCGCCGGCAATTGGACCAGAGGCGCTCTGGCGCGAAATGGCAATGCTTCGCCCAAAAACACCGACCGCGATACCGGTGTGGTTGGTTTCCATGTTTACGAACAACCCGGAACTTACACCGCCACTTTAAACGTTGGCGGGGCCACGCGCTCGGTGCAAATCAATGTTACGAGTGCCAATACTCAGTGGTCGGGGACAAACACCGTTTGTGTTTACACTAATGCGCCGGCGCCGGTGGCCGGGCAGGGCGGTTGCCCGACCGGTGCCGCCGTTTTACAAGCCACGGGCGCGAACCCGCTTTCGAGCGCCATTCTCACTCTCTGTAACGGTCAGAAACGTTGCTTGTTCCGCCGCGGGGAAACTTATAATTCGGGGTCGTTGATTACGCTTCCTTCCGGCCCAAAATATTTCGGGGCTTATGGTTCCGGTCCGAAACCGGTTTGGCAAGATACGGCCGTGGCGCCAAACAACACATTCATTCGTTTCTCCGACAACGGTTCCGATTTCCAATTTGTTGACCTTGACGTTCGGGGTAAGGCCGACGTAATTAACTCACCTTCCGGTGCCGCTTTTAACGCGAGCAATAGTGATGTGATCAATCGCGCTTTATGGTTGCGAACCAACATTTCTCGTTTCGATGTCGCTCTATATGCGCACTGCAATAATTATCCGGCTTGTAATCTCGACGCGGACGATGTTCATCATCAGATCGCTTTTGTTGATAGCACGGCGCAATATGGTCCGGGCGCCCAGCCAAATTCTTCCGGCTTGGGCAACATTTACATCACGGCCAAGTATTTTTCCATGGCTGGCTCGATTAGCGGTGACGATTTGGCTGGCTCGGTGGTCACGAACGGGATGTCGGGCAGTAGCTTTAATGGTCGGTTTAAATATATCGACAAGGGTTACATTGCCCACAATGAGTGGGGGCTCCTGAATCCGGGTGCCGACCCGCTCGGGGTGGCCGGCGAGGTGATTGGTTGTGGTCACGAATATGAAGCGGGCACCAACTCGATCGGTACGCGCGGCGGCGGGATCCTCTCGATGCGCAACGGTCTTAACATCGGTGCTACTGGTGATTATCCGAGTCAGGACGAAATGTTTGTGGACAACTACGTTTCGGCTTGCAAATACACCCAGACCAATATGACCGGTTTCCAGCAAACTGACTGCACCGCCGGATCAACTAAAGAGTGGCACCGCTATTCTCGGATGACCGGGAATCTTTTTAGTTCAGCGACCTCGGCTCGGCCTGGCTCAACGATACGGATGGTGCTTCATGGCAAGGCGCAGGGCCTGTTAATGTCAAACAATGTTTTTGATGGGACTCGTTATACCCAACATCCCAATCCCAATGATGGTAGTGCGAGTAGCGCCACCGCCATTACCGTTGAGGATTGCAGTAGTACCCAATCTGGACCGGAGTATCATGCCCCGACCGACTGGCGAATTTATAACAATAGTTTTGTCGTTGGGGCTCCAACGGTTGAGAGTCACGGTTTTCTTGGTAGTCAGGGGTCGGCCTCTTTGACGTCAAATCTAAAGTTCGACAACAATCTTTACTACGACGCTGACGGCTCTGGCTCAATGCCAAGTTCTTTTGCTGGCATGACCTTCTGCGGCAGTTCGAACGGTCCGGGCAGTTGTAATTTGAAAACCTCAACCAATCCGTGGATTGGCAGTTGGCCCTTCACCAACATCGGCGAGTTTGCTCTCGTTGGTGGTGGTTCGCCCGGAGCAAATATCGGGTTAGCCAAAGCCGAGGTGCCGAGAGATATTTTTGGCAACACGAGAGCCGCGCCTCATTTCGCTGGTGCCGCCGGTTTGGGCGGAGTGATCGTCCCGACCACCCCCACCCTCACCGTCACCCCCGCCACGCTCAACTTCACCGCCACCGTCGGTGGCCCCAACCCCGCCCCAGCCACTCTCGCCATCACCAACACTGGCAACGGCACGCTGAACTGGTCCAGCACCGATAACGCCAACTGGTTAACCGTTAGCCCAACGAGCGGCACCGGTGGAGCAACAGTCACCGTCACCCCGAACTTCACCGGACTAGCCGCTGGCGCCTATTCAGCCAATCTCGTTATCACCGCCACTGGCGCGAACGGCAGTCCGGCGACAGTGACGGTGACGGCGACAATCGTCGAGGCCCCGGTCGCCAACTCTGAAGGTTTGGGCTTTAACCTCGGACACATCAGAAGTACGGAAACGCAAATTATTTTTGTTGATCTATTTAAGCAGAGTGGTTTCCGCGATTCCCATCCCTGGACCGTCGTTCCAAGCACGGCCAACGTTTCTTTCAACTCGATGGGTTATCCCGTTTTGATCACAGCGCCGACTAGTGTTTATACCGATATGGTTAATGCCGACGGTAACTATCCGGCCGGAGTCTATACTCTCAAGTTTGACGGCGATGGTCGCGTTGTTTTAAGCGGCGACGGTACCGGCGATTTCAATCAAACTTCGGGCACTGGCACCTATACATTTAATGTGAACAACCCGAGCCCGAATGGCTTGCGTTTGAGCATTACTCGTTCGAGCGCAACCAATCCGGTCCGGAACATTCACGTTATCATGCCCGGTTTCGCTTCGGTTTATGAAAGTCAACCGTTCTACCCGCCGTTGGTTAATCGTTTAGCCGGCGTCAAGGTTTTGCGTTTTATGGATTGGTTGAGAACTAACAGCCAACTGAACGGCAGCTGGTTTGCTCGCACCACGCCATTTCATGCTTCACAAACCAATAGTCGCGGCGGAGCGTATGAATATGTTTTCGCGTTGTCTAATTTGGTCGGCGCTGATCCGTGGATCAATATTCCTCATTTGGCCGACGATACCTACATCAGAGAGCTAGCGCGATTGGCTTTAGTCAATCTCGCACCCGGCCGGCGAATTTACGTGGAGTATTCAAACGAGCTTTGGAACGGCGCTTTTGATCAGGGTCAATACACGATCAATCAGGGTTTGGCCCTCGGTCTTGACACCAACGGTCAGATCGCCGGGCGGAAGTTTGTAGCCAAACGCTCGGCCGAAATATTCCGGATTTTCGAAGAAGAGTTTGGATCCCAAAGTAATCGGGTGATCAAGGTGATTGGCGGTCAGGCCGGCAGTGCTAATGTGGCCAGCAGTGTTTTGAACGCCTTTTCGCAAGCAAGCATCAATGGTGTTCCGATCAACCCGACTGGCGTGACGGCAACGGTGTTGGCGATCGCGCCATATTTTGGCGGCGGAAGCACCACCCTGGCCGACGCGATTGGTAACGCTGGTGAAATTGACACCATCACGGTTAGCCAGATTTTAGATCGTCTGGAAGCGGTCTATTTACCCTTAACGATTAATCAAATAATGCCGACCAATAAACCGATCGCTGATCAGTACGGTTTAACGCTAGTGGCTTATGAGGGCGGATCGGTTCTACGCGCCAATAACATTCTTTATCAAAACAACCAAACTCTCACGCAGAAACTGATTGCCGCCAACCGTGATCCGCGGATGTACGGGATTTATGAGAGCTATCTTGATGCTTGGCGTGATTTAACTAGTGGGATTTTTATCCACTATCTTTATGTTGATGAGCCAAACCAGTTCGGTTCTTGGGGCGCGCTTGAGCATTTAAATCAACCAAGTAGCGAGGCCCACAAATATCGAGCCCTTTATAACTACGCTGGCCTGCCCGTACCACCGGCTTCGTCAACGCCAGTGAGTGGCCCGATTCTGTCTGTCACCCCCACCACGCTCAACTTCACCGCCACTGTCGGTGGCCCCAACCCCGCTCCAGCCACTCTCGCCATCACCAACACTGGCAACGGCACGCTGAACTGGTCCAGCACCGATAACGCCAACTGGTTAACCGTTAGCCCAACGAGCGGCACCGGTGGAGCAACAGTCACCGTCACCCCGAACTTCACCGGACTAGCCGCTGGCGCCTATTCAGCCAATCTCGTTATCACCGCCACTGGCGCGAACGGCAGTCCGGCGACAGTGACGGTGACGGGCATAATTAATGTTGAGGGCGGGGTGGCCGGCGATATTACCCCGCCGATTATTTCCGGTGTTCAAGTTTCAAACATTGGTCCGACCTCGGCCGTCATTACCTGGTCAACCAACGAGCCAGCGACTGGCCAGGTGGCTTATGGTTTATCGACGAACTACGGCTTGGAAACAGTTGAAAACACCAATCCCGCGTTGACCCACAGTGAATCGTTGACGAGCTTGAGTCCGAATACCACCTATCACTTTCAAACTAACTCCCATGATGTGGTCGGTAACTCGGCTCAATCAATTGACTTCACTTTTCTAACTTCGTCGAACAATAATCCCGACAGTCTTCCCCCCGACCCAATCAACGATCTTAACCTTATTTCGGTTGATCGGGATTTCGCCAGATTAGCTTGGCTGGCTCCCGCCGATCGGCCGGTAGGAGGAATGGTTTCGCGTTATGATCTACGAGTCAGTCAAGCACCGATCACCGAGAGCACTTGGGAGGCCGCCAGTATGGTTGATGGTGAACCGATCCCGAGCGCGCCGGGAACACCGGAAGCTTACACGGTGGCCGGTTTATTATCCGGCCGAACTTACTACGTCGCGATTAGAAGTATTGATGCGAGTGGCGAAAATTTATCTAGTCCATCAAATATCGTGGCCTTCACCACGACCAACGGCTCTTCGAGTGGCGATGGTTCTGGTGGTGGGGGCGGCGGATCAAGTGGGTCAAACACGCCACGCGGCGTGGCAACGCAAACTGGACCGACCGGACTATTCGTTCAAGGGGCGAACCAACAGGCGATCTTGCGTTGGCAGAATCCGGTTGATCCAGGATTCCTCCGCGTACTTGTTTTGAGGAGTTCGGTCGTTTTACCCACAATTACCTCGCCCGGCAACCCGAGGTTTCTACCCGGGGCGACGGCGGTTTACGAAGGAACCGCCTCCAGTTTTATTGATACCGGCTTGACTAACGGCCAGAATTATTATTACACGCTTTATGGCTATGATCACTCCGGTAATTACGCCTCGCCGATAGTCGCCACGGTTCGGCCGGGCAGTTTCGGCCAGGAGACCATTCAGCCGGTTCCAAATGTTAGTTTGGCCCAACAGATTTTGGAATTGAAAAAACTTTTATTAAATCTTCTCTACCGTCTTTTGGAATTGTTACGCGCCGGTGCGGTTTAATTTATTTAAACACGGGCCAAATTTTTTCTGTGGCCAGATACCAATCATGAATACCGAGGAAACGTTCGGCCGGGGCATTGATCGGTCCGAGCGCCACGCCTTTCAAGTTTGATGGGAGTAAGTAAATAAAGTCGGGTGAGTAGAGGAAGATCGCCGGAACGTCTTTGGCGATCTCTTCGGCCACGAGTTGATATTGCTTGTCTGATGATTGGTCGGTGGGGTTAGCGTTTCGTAATTCGCTTAATATTTTGTCGACAGTAATGTTGGCGTACAAGGCAACATTCAAACCCGGATCCAGTCGTTGGCTCGAGTGCCAGAACGAGTAAAGGTCGGGTTGACGACCAACAATTTCACCGAAGAGCAGGGCCTCGTAATCACGGGGCCGGATAACATTTTGGTTTAAAGCCCCGGCTTCAAAAATTTTCACTTCCACTGCGGCACCAAACTTTTCCCATAGCTCCTTTAGATACATCGCCGTGGCTTTGAGTTCGGGCGTGTCGGCGGTGCTCAAACTGAAGGCCAAGGTGGTTACTTCTTTACCGGCCAGATGCTCCCACTGCTTGGTCGTTTCGTTCTTTTTCCAACCTTGTTTGGTTAAGATGGCGGCGGCTTGTTCGGTGGTTTTTACCGCGGCCAGAGTGGTGGTGGCTTGGTCGTTCGTCGGCAATGGCCCGTTTAGCGGTTGACCGTGACCGGCGAGGATTTGATCAATGATTTCCTGACGATCAACCAAAAGGTTAAGCGCGGTTCTCACTTCAGCGCGCGTAAAAATCTTGGCCTGATTTTGGTTGAAAAAAACAGCAAATACGCGTGGCAGGGTGACCGCTACTAATTGGCCGCGGCGTTCGGCAACCGCGTTGATAACCTCGGTGATTAATTTGGGCGGTAAGGCGCTTAGAGCATCTACTCGATCGTTTTGGTAGGCCACGAGTAAATCTTCTTCGTTGGCGTAGAAATTAATCAATAATTTTTTGATCTGCGGCTGACCCAAGCTGAAATCTTTGAACGGCGACAGTTCGTAGATGATTGGCAAGCCGTCCGCATCGCGTTTTACCGACTCAATTTGGTAGGGCCCGGTGCCGACCCCTTCAAGATTTAGATTACTGAAGGGGAAAGCTTCGGGAGCGAGAGTTTGCCAGAGATGAGCCGGCAGTAGACCGATAGTGACGTTTTCGAGAAACAACGGGTACGGTTGCTTGAGAATGAAAACCACTTCGCGGTCACTTATTTTTTCCACCTCGACCCCTTCCCAACTAGCCCGCCGCGGGCTCTTGATGGTTGGATTCTTGGCTTGAGTGATTGTGAAGACGACATCATCGGTGGTGACCGCTCGTCCGTCGTGCCAAGTTAAATCTGGTTTTAAGATAAAGGTGTAGCGCTCGACATCGTCGGAAACCCGATAACTTTCGGCCAGATCAGGAACCAACTGGCCGTCGCTGTTTAATCGGAGCAGGCCGGAGTAAACGAGCGCGGTTAGATCACGGTCGGGGTTGGAAATGGCGAGCAGGGGATTAACGAACCGAGGCGCACCAATAATTCCCTCGCGCAGGGTGCCGCCAACGGCCGGTTGTTCAACGAGTGAACGCTCGTTGGCCTGCCACAAGAGACCAACGATACCGGCCAAAAACAAACACAACCAAAAAACCAGCCAGGACTTCTGGGTCCGGCTAGATCCTTTAACGGCATTAGCGATCGCGCCGGGAAAAGATTGGCGAGGGTTAAGCACCGTTAGATTGTTTGCAAGAGCAGGGCGGCGATTGACGAGGCGACGAAAAGAACCGCCAGAACGATCGTGGCGACAAAGAGGCCTTTCTCGAAGCCGCGTTTGGTGTGGATCACGCTAGTCTCGCCGCCAAAAGCACTGCCGAGACTGGCCTCGTTTCGTTGAAGAAGAATAACCGCAATCACGGCCACCGCCAGAACAATCTGTAGCCACGGAATCACCCCGCGCAGTATTTCCATAGGTCACCACTATAGCAGGTTGACGAATTTTGAGCAAGGAAAAAGTTGCTATTTTTGAAGTCCGCGTTATAATACGCGAACCTGTTTTCTATGTGGTATCGTCGTTTATTTGCAGTGATTCTAATTCTGCTCGCCGGTGGGCTAGCCTGGTTTGACTGGTCCGACTATCGGCCCTTCCGACTCGGCCTCGACTTGCGCGGTGGCAGTCAGTTGGTTTATGAAGCCGACACCAGCGTTTTAGCAACGAGTGGCGACATCGATGATGCCATGACGTCACTCCGTGGCGTGATCGAACGTCGCATCAACGCTTTCGGTGTGGCTGAACCGTTGATTCAAGTTGAGACGGTTGGTCTGGGTTCGGCCGCCAAGCACCGTCTGATCGTTGAATTGCCCGGGGTGACCAATTTAGAGGAAGCGCAACGCTTGATTGACGTTACCCCAACCCTCGAATTCAAAACGGCTCGCCCAGACGGCCCGGAGAAGAAGGCGATTCTCGCCGCTTACGAGAAAGCCCAAGAAGCTCTCGTGGCCGGTAAGCCGTTGCCGAACGACCCGCTTCTTAATCAGGATCCGGAATTTATTTCCACCACCCTGACCGGTCGTTATTTAAAACGCGCTCAAGTTAGTTTCAGTCAACAATCAATTTCTCCCTCTATTTCGCTCGAATTTGATCGGTCGGGAGCGGAACTGTTCGCCGAGATTACTAAAGCAAATATTGACCAACCACTGGCAATCTATCTTGACGGCCGACCGTTGTCCGCGCCGATCGTTCGGGAAGCCATCACCGATGGCCAGGCCGAGATCAGTGGCCAATTTACTTTGGCCGAAGCCAAGGAGTTGGTTCGTAATTTAAATCTCGGGGCCTTGCCGGTGCCGATCAAGCTCGTCTCCACCGAAACGGTCGGCGCAACGCTTGGCCAAGAAGCGCTTGATCGGGGACTGCGCGCGGGGTTAATCGGACTGATCGCGGTGGCGGTTTTTATGATTTTGTGGTATCGCGTTAATGGGCTTTTGGCCGTGTTGTCGCTCGCTATTTACGTTTCGTTGGTCCTGGCAATTTTCAAGCTCTTGCCGGTGACGCTAACGGCCGCGGGAATGGCCGGCTTCATTCTTTCGGTGGGCATGGCCGTTGACGCCAATATTTTAATTTTCGCCCGCCTGAAAGAAGAAATGCGTCACACCGACAACATGCACGAAGCTATCGGTCACGGCTTCTCGCGCGCCTGGGCCTCAATTCGCGACTCCAACCTCTCGTCAATTATTTCCGCCCTCATCCTCTTCTGGTTTGGCACGAGCTTGGTTCGCGGTTTTGCTTTGACGCTAGCGATCGGGGTTCTGATTAGCATGTTCACCGCCATCACAATTACTCGAACTTTCCTGTTGGCGCTTGGGGTTCATCGAACCAATCGGCTTAATCGCTTTCTGTTTGGTTCCGGCTGGAGTCATTAATTTACTTTTATGTTCGTTATTAAATACAAAAATCTATTTTTCCTCCTTTCAACCATTTTGATTGTTGGTTCACTGTGGTCGCTCGGGCATTACGGACTTAAGCTGGGAACAGATTTTACCGGTGGCTCGATTATTGAAGTAAACTACCCGATCGAGCGACCAACGGCCGAGGCCGTGCGCGCGAGTCTAGCCAGCATTAACCTCGGACCAATCTCGGTTCAACTGGCCGGCGAACAGGGCGTTATTATTCGCTCCAAAACTCTTACTGACGCTGAACATTTACTAGTCGTGAAGACCTTACCGTCACCAACGCTCAATAACCAACTAACCCCAACCGAGAACCGTTTCAGCTCGATCGGCCCAACCATCGGCCAAGAATTGGCTCGAAAGGGAATTATCGCCATGATTCTTGTGGTCGTGTTAATCATTCTTTTTATCGCGTTTGCCTTTCGCCACGTTTCGCGGCCGGTCAGTTCGTGGAAATATGGCGTGGTCGCTTTCATCGCTTTGCTTCATGATTTAATTATCCCCACCGGCGTTTTCTCCTACCTCGGGGCCGTGCGGGGTTTTGAAGCCGACGCCCTTTTCCTCACTGGCCTGCTCACGATTTTGGGTCTTTCGATTCACGACACGATCGTGGTTTTCGATCGAATTCGGGAGAATTTAAAAAAACACGTCGGTCTCGATTTTGCCGAAACGGTTGGCCGCAGTTTGTCCGAAACTTTCTCCCGCTCAATCAATACCTCATTAACCATCATTCTCGTTCTGGTGATTATTTTTCTCTATGGTGCCGCCGCCACCCGCGACTTTTCGTTACTCATGGCGATCGGAGTGCTCGTCGGTACCTACTCCTCCATCTTCATCGCCTCGCCACTTCTCGTTGTTTGGCAGAAATTCTCTAGTCGTGTAAAATAGGGGTATAGTTAAAAATGAAAAAAATGAGTAAAATTTCCCCCTTTGTAATTTTTGTCTTTGGTTTGGGTTTGTTTTTCTTTGGTGGTTTTGAGAGATCTATACATATATCGACATTGAGATTGATCCATCCCTTGGTCGCTTTGATGTTTCAAGCTGTGGGATCAATAGTTGTGTGTTATGCTGGACTAGTTAAAAAATATGAAAAGAAAAAGATTTTTTACGTCGTCACCTTTTTTATTATTTTGGCCGCTTTGTTTATTGCGGTGACGCAATACCAATCTTACCTCGGGTATCTATTTAGGAGTCGGTAGATCAATGTGAGGTGTGGGTTTTTCTTTGCCAAAATATTTTTTGTGATTTTGTCTATTCCATAAAAAATACGATCATTAAAATTGTGAGATAGATTGAAAAAATAAGTTGGGAGAGTAAAATAAGGGCAATGAAAATCACCGTCAAGGCCAAGCCCGGGGCGCGAGCGGAGAAAATTGAAAAAATTGATGAAGAAAATTTTATCGTGGCGGTCACCGAGCCGCCAGTGCAGGGCCGAGCCAACGCGGCGATCGCTAAAGTTTTGGCCAATTATTTTCAAGTGCCCGCGGCGCGGGTTCGTCTTGTTTCCGGATTCACTTCAAGGCAAAAGTTGTTTGAGGTGATGCCGATGTAAAATTACACCACACTTCCATTTTACCAAGGGCAGCCCTTGGTTTGCGTGGTTTGCGTTGATATATCGAAGAGGCCGTTGCCGTTCATCTTAAAGGAGAAAAATTATCTGAATTGGGTTTGGCAGAATCGCCAATGATCATGAGCAAACATTGACCATCCCCGTTCATAGAGATAGATATTGGTACGGCCCGGGCGATTTTTAATCAAGCGTTGCGATTTGTGTCCGAGAAAGATCTGAGGGGTTATTTTTATACGGAGTAATTTTTTTACTTTTTATTGGATGGCTTGACGGCAATTTTTGGCCAAGTATACTTACCCTTGCTCTGCCCAAGGCAGACAGGTCTTTGACAACCAAGCATTTTTTCTTTTGTTCTGTTCTAGTAATTTAATTAGAGTTTGATCCTGGCTCAGGATGAACGCTGGCGACGTGGATAAGGCATGC
>CAYHYA010000007.1:0-36080 GCA_964360815.1 uncultured Candidatus Saccharibacteria bacterium
CAACATAAGAACTCATGGTTAAACTAAAAATAGTGTCAGGAAAAATCAATTTATTAAGTCTTAAAAACTGAACTGCCAAATCAATATAATGATAGCCCCCATGCATTATCATTCCGTAACCATTCTTGTAAGGGTGATCCTCTCGTGTTTCGTATTCTCTGTGTAAATTCCACACTCCTCCCGCATGTCGGAAATGAAATGATGTCAGTGGGGCTCCGAGTTCTATCATCTTTTGCCCAAGTGATTTTAAAACTATATCATTATAAATTTTATGATAGCGACTAAGCGTCATCACGGAGTGTTTTGCTGATCTTCTTTCTGTTTCTTGAACAAGATAATGCATGGTGGATTCTATCAACGTTGGATTAAACCGACCATTTTGCATTGGAGCCAATATAGGTTTTTCAACTAACGAATCTATCCCATTCTCGACACAATATTTTAAATAGCACTCATGTGCTTTTAATTCGGCGGCAATATAAACTTTTATTTTGATACAGATACTTGATTCATAATATGAAACTCACTATAATGTATCTAGTATAATGTATAATATGATTTTTTGTCAAACATATATCACCGCCGAAAAATCCGTCCGTCCAAAAGTTTTGAGGGCGAAGCCCAAGCAGGCGGGCAGAGAGGCGCGCGTCAGTGCGCCGAAAAGCATTGCATTCCCCCCACAAAATCAGTGGACGGCGCTTTGCGTCGCCAACGAAAAAGTCGGTCAATTTTCTGAAAGTCAGATTCTGATGCCCTCAGCAGGAATCGAACCTACATCTACTCCTTAGGACGGAGCTGTTCTATCCATTGAACTATGAAGGCCGTCTATCGGCCGAGGAGTTGGCGCAGATGCGGCTCGTCGAAGCCGATCACAATTTCCTCGTTCGCTCCGGCCGGGTCACTGATCGCAATCACCGGCACACCCATCTGGCCACTTTTGTTGATCATATCTTGCCGCCTCGCCGCGTCAGTGGCCACATTATGATCTTGGTATTCAATCTGATTTTGACCAAAAAACTCTTTGGCCAACCGGCAATAACTGCAACCCGGGGTGCTGTAGATAACGACTTTTTTTGTTTGGGCATTCATATGCCCACATGGTATCAAATGATTTCTTTTTTGACAAAAAAATTAGGGCAACCGTTTGATGATTGCCCCGTAAACACTGGTTATGTTTCTAGAAAACTTCTAACGATCAACTGCGCCTCGGGAATGTCGGCGTACTCTTTTACCGAAACGCCCGGATATAATTTTTGATCCATACCCGAGATAAAAGAGGGTTGCGGCCAAAAAAACTTGTCGCTGTTTATCAAAAAAAGCATTTTGGTAAATAGCCCAGCATATCTAATCCTGGCGGCGGTGTGGCCCACTATCCAACCTGCGTCGGTTGAGTTGATTGAGCATTCGACAATCATGTGGCTAGTCTGGCTGACCAAATCAACGACCGCGGTTGTCATCGCAGACACGCTCGACCGCGCTAGCGCAGCCATTTCTTTGACTTTATTATCGTCATTCAAAATCTTTACCCTAGGCAAGTCATTTATCAATGAGACAATCGCCGGAATAACTCCTTCTAGGCGGCAACATTTTTCCGTCTTTGCCCTGCCAATAAGATAAACCGTTTTCCCCACGTTGCACCTCCTACTCAAAGACCACATTCTTCCCGTTAATCGAAAACGCTACGAGCAAGACTAACATTAAGGGTGTTTTTTAACAACTTTTGCGGCCAGCGAGAATCGAACTCGCATCTATTGCTTGGGAAGCAATCATTTTACCACTAAACTATGGCCGCTAATTATTAATCAAACCAATCTAGGATCACCGCCCACCACGGCTTAACCGTGGGCGCGATCGCCAAACTGGTGGTCGCCGGCGGCAAAACTAAGTTGATCACCCGCTCGCCCGGCTTAACCACGTTGAACTTTTCCCGGATCTCTTCTTCCAAACCACGGGCGGTGTTTAACTTCTCGACCTCGGCCGCCAATTGCGCTCGTCGTTCTCTTAAACGCTCAACCTCCTCGAGCAACAGGCGGTGTTCGTTAACGGCCAAGCGATTTTTTCGATAAAGCCGTACCGTCGGACCAACTAGTAAAACCGCGAGGATTATGAGCAAGATCAAGATCGGCCAAGAATAGACCACCCGTCGCCAATACCGCTTGTCTTGAAATTCTCTCATGATCTGCTATATTTCAGCATAATGCTGTTTCAAAAAAAATACAAAAGACCGCTGCAAATTTTTTGGTTCATCGTTAGCGCAATCGTGATTATTGGCATGGTGCTACTTTACTCGCCGACTCTTTTTTCCTGAACGAGCTTCAAGAAAATCTCCGGCGGGATATTGACCCGACCTTCGGCTTGCAGGCGTTTTTTCCCCCGCGCTTGCTTTTGCCACAATTTTTGTTTGCGCGTAATATCGCCGCCATAAAGATAGCCGGTAACGTCTTTCTTCAGGGCAGAAATTGCTCGTGAGGCCACGATGCGACCACTAGCGCGGGCTTGAATCTTTAGGATAAAAAGTTGGCGCGGCAAAAGTCCCTTTAATCTCTCGACCAAGGCCTCGGCTTCAGTGGCCAACCGCCGGCGCGAAACAATTCGGGTCAGGGCAGGCACCACCGCTTCGGCCACTAAAACTTCTAGTTTGACCACTTCGGCCGGCCGCCAATCAATTAAACGATAAGACAATGAGGCAAAACCGGAAGAGACACTTTTCAGATCATCAAAGAAATGACGCATTAACTCACGGAGCGGTAATTCAAACTTAATGACAATTCGCCCCTCGCTCCAGTTGTCGGTCGCGCTAACCTTGGCTTCGTGTTCCTGCAACAAGGCGAGGATTGGGCTCAAATAGTCCGGCGGGGTAATAATTTCCGCCGCCGTCCACGGCTCCCAAATCGTTTTATTCCGCAACTCATCCGGCAAAAGATGCGGGGTGTAAATCGTGGTCGCGGCTTCAGTCAACCGATCAACAATCCGAAAACTAATGGTCGGTGGGGTTACGACCAGTTTCAGGCCGTGTTCTCGCTTCAATCTTTCCGTCACGATTTCGAGATGTAACATGCCAAGAAAACCGGCCCGAAATCCCCGACCCAACACCCCAGCGGCTTCTTCCTCAAAAGAAAGCGAGGCATCGGAAAGACGCAAACGATTTAGGGCCTGGCGCAAGGGATTAAAATCACTTTGACTGGTGGGGAAAAGTGACGCCCAGACCATCGGCTTTGGTTCAGCGTAACCCGGGAAAAGCGGCTGCGGTTGACCAACACGCAAAATCGTCTCACCAACCTTGGCCCGATTCAACTCTTTGACTCCAGTCACAAGATAACCAATTTCGCCGGCGGCCAAAGTTTCGACCGGCTGTTTATCGGGACGGAAAACACCAACCTCGGCGACCGTAAACTTTTCCTTGGCCACGCCAAACATTAACTGGTCGCCTCGACTAATCGCCCCAGAAAAAATCCGCACATAAACAATCAACCCGCGATGATTCGAGTACTCGAAATCAAAAACCAACGCCCGCAAACCATCGGCCGCCGGTGGCGGCGCGGGGATCCGTTCAACAATCGCCGTCAAAAGTTGCTCCACTCCCAACCCCGACTTGGCGGAAACCGCCAGAATGTCAGTGTCGGCGCAGTTAAGCAATTTAATCACTTCCGCCCGCACGGCGAGCGGACGCGCGGCCGGTAAATCAATCTTATTAAGCACCGGTAAAATTTTAAGTCCCGACTCTTGGGCGGCGGCTAAGACCGAAAAGGTCTGGGCCTGAACTCCGGCACTAGCGTCAACGAGTAAAATGGCTCCCTCGACCGCCTTGAGCGCTCGCGAAACTTCGTAAGAAAAATCAATGTGACCGGGGGTGTCAATTAGATTGAGCACGTGTCCAGATTCTCGAAAACGATAGGTCATGCGCACGGGTTGAAGTTTAATCGTGATGCCTCGTTCCCGTTCCAGGTCCATCATATCGAGCACCTGCTCACGCATTCGGCGCGGTTCGACCGTGCCGGTCAGTTCAAGCAGGCGATCGGCCAAAGTTGATTTGCCATGATCAATATGAGCGATAATCGAAAAGTTGCGAATCAATCTTTGGTCCATAAAATAATAACGATTTTATAACGTTCTTCCCCGCCCGAAAAGGCGGGGAAGAACACGGTTCTGGCCAGCATCTATAAGCCGAATTCTGTGCCTTGCGGCGGTGATTATTTATCTGTCTCGTCTGTTACCAGACGGATCAAGCGGCACTTCCCAATGACCACCAGTGGTGGATTGGGACACGGCCTTGCACCCAGGTAAGGATTTAGCTGTTTCACCCCTCAATTTTATCCGGAATAAATTCCGCACTAGATGAGGACTGGCCCGCCATGGGCGGGCCCCTATTTCCTTTCGGAAATAAGCATCTCTGCTCGCACCTCGATCCGCCCGATTGACGGATGACGGGCGTTACCCGCTACCATTTTTCCATCAACGCGATGGAGAGTGTTCGGACTTTCCTCCCCATGACGTGGTGCCAAACACCTCGTCCGGAGCAATCACCCGACACCGGCCACCCGCACTATACCACGGTTGCTTGTTTTTCCAAATCAGCTGAAACGTCAATCTCACAAGTGCCGGAAACACAAGCTAGCTCTCGAGCCCCCGTGGTCACGTCTTCCGTTTCGTAGAGAACTAGTTTGGCGAAATCGAGGGTCGGAAAATCTTTGATCAGTTCGTTGTATTTTTCTTCGGTGATCGCTTCGTAGGGAGCTAGTCGGTAAACGTGGTCAGCGCGTGGCAGGAACGACAAACCCCCGACCAATTCCCAGTTTTCATAAACCCAATTCGCCACCCGTAACCACTCGTCTTCGCCAACCGAAATGGTGACCGAGGGATTATGTTCGGTATAATTTTCTTTGACGTTTCGCCAATACTCCAATTGGTCAATGGCGCTTAAATCGTTCCGATAAACCGAGCCGCGCGGGGCCTTGATTGGAAACTCCAGCACGTAGGTGGTGGCGGAATCGGGGTTTTGACCAACCTCCGGATGGTGTGGCACCCCGGCATCTTTAAGCATTCGAAACAAGGGATTATGATTCTCGATCCGCACTCGCCGAAGATAATACGGGGCGTGCCGCGGATGCATCCCGGAAGAGGAATCGAAAAATTGTGAGCCGTTACCGGAGGGCTTAACGCAGGTGATACAAGTCGAGGGGTTAATCCCGAAACGCGCGGCGTATTTTCGATTAACCTCAATCGCTACTTCTTTCATTTTACGCAAAGTATTTGGCCGACGCACGGCTTTACAATCCCACATGCCAGTAATTGAAACACCAAGCAGGGCTTCTTCCTCGCAGTTCTTTTTCCATTCTTTGGACAAATAAGAAAAATTGGTCAGCGACGCTTGAAACGTGCCGAGAATGGTCGCGACCCGGACCTTCTCGAGCAAGGTTTCTTCAGTATCTTCCGTTCGAGCCACAACTTCGGACAAATTACAGAACTGCTTGGATTTAAGCACGATTTCCCCGCAAGGATTGGTTCCGGCCGTCCAACAATCGGTGGAAAATAATTTCCAACGCCGCGCCGGTAGTTGTTGCTGGAGACTCCCGCGATTAAAAATGCCGCGTTCGCCAGAACCAGACTTAACTAGATTTAACCACTCAGTCAGAAAATCGGCCAAGGTTGGTTTTTCATTGTATACGGCCGAGTTGTTGGCCATGCTTCTTTCGGGATGATTCAAATAAAACTGACCATTTTTCGCCGACTGCATTTCTTGGTCATCGAGATCGGACAAGGAGATCAAGGCGCTCCGCCTGACTCCGCCGGCCACCACCACCTCGCCAACCTTACAAATGATGTCGTGAACATCAATGGTTGAAAGCCGTCGTCCCTGACGAGAAAGCATTTTCTGTCTCGAGAACTCGAGCAACTCGCGAAGCGGTGCCGGCCCAGAGGCCCGGCCACCCATCGTCATCAGTCGCGCTCCTTGAGGACGAATCTGGGAATAATCAAATTCGACATCTTTACCGGCTGACCAAGTTTCGAGACCATGAGCCAACGCGTCCGCCCAGCCCTCACGGCTGTCGGGAATAACAAAGCGCGACAACTTCTCGCCCATTTGGCGTTTAATAATTGGTAGCAGCTCGACGGTTTGGTGTTCCGCCGAGAAGCCCACGCCCGTGCCGCACATGAGCACATACATGATCTCGGCCAGATCTTGCCACTTGGCCGGAGCAATGTAGGCGCAGTTGTAAGCACAGACGTTACTCTTTTCCACCGCCGGTCCGGCCGACCAGAGCAGGCGCATCGAGCCCAGCGCTTTCATTTCAAGAATATATCCTTTGATTTCGGTGTATTCGGCGGCGGTTAATTTATCGCCCAGGTGACGACGCATGAAAGAGACGTAGCGTTCGGCTGTTTCCAACCAGGTTTCGCGACGATTTTTCTCCGGTAACCATTTCGAATAAGTGCTGTAATAAACAAATTCCGCCAACTGGTTTCTAAAATACTGTTTGCTGTCAACACTTAGTTCCCTAACCTCCTTGGGGACTTCGCCTTTCTCGCGCCGTAATTCTGATCGCCGTTGACGATAAAGGATGTAGGCCTTCGAGGTGTTGACGAAGTTGTGGAGGATTAACTGTCGTTCAACAATATCTTGGACTCCCTCCACGGTTGGCAAAAAGCCCGCCGGAGAATTTTTGACCAACCGCAACAGGTCTTTGGCCACGGTTTTCGCCACCCGCTTGGCTTCCGTCTCGCCGCCTTCGCCGGAAGCGCGCATCGCCTTCATAATCGCATTAATAATTCGCGACTCGTCAAAGGCCACCACCGTCCCGTCCCGCTTGCGAATCTCTTTCAGGGTCGGGACAACTTTCTCGTTTCCGGCTCGATTTTTTGAAATTTTTGAAATCATCGTAAGATTTTAACCCTGCCGGTATAAAAATGAAACTGTTGATAACTACGACCGTTGGCGTAAATAAACCAACGCGCCATGAAGACCGCCAAACTCCCCTAAAATTGCCGGTTTAATCGTTGGTAATTCAGGAAAAATTGTCAGATAACGACGAATCAATTGGGCGACTTCGTCAACCCGAAAACCGGGTGATTTAAACATGCTCCCACCGAGAACTAAGCAATCCGGCGACCAGTGCAACAAGGTGTTGGTTAAACCGATGGCCAAAGAGTGACTCAAATCCGACCAGATTTTTTCATCAACAATTTCTCGCGGCGGCCGACCGAACTGTTTCTCAATTGCCTCGCCGGAAACATAGTCTTCCAGTCGGCCAAGAATTGGTTTGCTGATCGAACCGGCGTTAATGATTTGCTGGCCGGGTTCGAAACCAAGGGCGTTTTCGTCAATCCGACCGCGCGAAATTTTAACCCCGCCCACCCCCGTGCTCACGGTTACGTAAACCATAATTTCCGACCCCTGACCGGCACCGGCGTGATTCTCGCCCAACCCGACTAGCGCCGTGTCGTTCTCAAGGGAAACGTGCTCACCAAATACTTCCGTTAAACTGGCCATGATCGGCGAATTCGGCCAGACTCGCCGACTTAAACCAAAACAGGCCCGGCCAGATAGTTTGTCGCCTCCCGTTAATTGGCTAAAAACGTCTTTAATCAGAACGAGACCCTGATCAAAATCGGGCGGCGTTGGTTTAATGACCGGTTCAGCGAATCTTTCGCCGTCAGTTGAAATCGTTAAACGCATTTTTGTCCGGCCGATATCACCTAAAAAATACATGATTTCTTACTCAATTAATTGATTAGTTGTTTTTTAAATTCTTCAATGATTGGCACGCCCAGCGGATCGCTATCGCTCGACAAAGCCAGATGAAAAGCCGTCCAAATTGCCAACAAGACGGAACTAAAAATCTTCTCGACTGGATCGCCCGTCAGAAAAATTTCTTTATGCGCAATGTTTCGCCGTTTAAACATCTCGATCAAGCAATCGAAACGCCGTTTAATCCGCGCGTGATCGGTGTCGTCACGAAGTAAGAGATAGAAAAAACGCTCGTCGCTCGCCTCTAACTCGTTGTGATTAGCTTCGGGTAAGACGTTGTAAAAAGCGGCGGTTTTGCCGGTTTCATTCAAATTAATTTTCCAGTTGTACGCCAACGGCAAATTGACCGTCGAAGCGTAAACCAACGGTAACTTACCTTTCAACAAAGACGCCAATTCTTGACCGGTCGGTTCAAGAGCGGCGGGCTGAAAAAATTCGATTAGTTCTTTCAATCTTGAAACTAACCGCTCGTCACCAACGAGTGTGGCCATCGCCACGAGCGACCAGCCGACCGCGAGGCGCGGTGGCCAACCGCTAGGTAAAATAATGTGTGGCACGCCGGCGGCTTGCGCTAGTTCGAGCAGTGTTCCGCCAGACGTAATCACGGCCAGATCTAAACCCCGTTTCCTCGCCAAGCCGAAAGTATCAATCACCTCCTCCACTTCGCCGGAATAAGAGCTGATAATTAGCATGCTTTCTTCCAAAAAATAGCGCGGCACGCGTGGCAAACCGTAATCGCGATGAATCAGTAAATCTAACCCCGGTTGGTAAACCTTGAGCAGTCCGGCGGCGAGGGACGAGCCGCCCATGCCGCAAACAATAAATTTGTCTTTCCGCGTCCACCGCGCCAGATTTTCCACCGGCAATTCGGTGTTCAACTGCTCTGAAAAATCGAGGATTTTTTGGCGCATTTCGGACTTATCCATACCGGCTAATTATAACAGCTTGACAGGTGAATACCAAAGAGTAGAATTAGGTTTGATAAAATTCACTGCTGTAGTGAATTTGTGTTTTGTTTCTTTTTGTTTTGCTTGAAAGGATTCTAGATGGCAACTCAAAGTGAAGACGCCACCAAAAAAAGAAGGGGGATAAAAGATGGCGACAGGGTTTTTGTTAAAAAACAACCTGAAAACAACAGTGTTTTTTCTGTTGGTGCTAACGGTCGTGTTGATTGGGTAGACCCTCTCGGTATTAACGCTGGAGTGACGCTTGAGGGTGGTTATCGATCTAATACCATACCGTTAGGTTGCCTCTCCAGACGCCGCTAGAAACAAGGGGGAAAATTTTAGATTACGCCGCTGATCTCCCCTTGAGATCAGCGGTATTTTGTGTCCAAAAAACCTTCCGGTTTGCACTGGAAGGTTTTTTGTATTTACGACCGGCGAAAGTTTTGATTTAATTCGAAAACTCTCGACGGGCCGGGCGATCGGCGAGCGGCCGGGCCTCGTTGACCGTCAAACGACGACCATCAAGCTCCTTGCCGGTCCACATCTCCACCGCGGCGTCCGCTTCGGTGTCGGATTCCATTTCCACGAAACCGAAACCGCGTGAACGGCCGGTTAAGCGGTCGGTGATGACCTTAGCCGAACTAACCGTGCCGGCCTTGGCGAATGCCTCCTTCAAACCATCATCGGTGGTATTGTAAGACAAACCGCCAACGTACAACTTCTTAGCCATGGGGCAATAAATAAATTAACTGTTAACACTTAATGTAAGGCGACCCCTCTCGTAGTTTTAACCTTCGAGAACAACTTACGCCTCCCCAGTATACACGAAAGAAGCTTGTTGTCAAACAAAAAAGACATTTCTTTGTTGCTGGGTTATAATGTCGAGCATGGTAAAACGAGTTTTGGTGGTTGGTGGCGGGTTTGGCGGGGTGGCCGGCGCGTTGGAGTTAGCCAAGCGCCGCGATCCGCGCCTTGACGTCATGCTAATCACCAACAAACCGCATTTCGAATACACGCCGATGCTCTACCGCGTAGTCACCGGCCGTTCGCCACTTGAAGTCTGCGTCCCGTTAACCGAAATTTTTCGCGACCGACCAGTGGAAGTGGTGGTAGACGAACTCATTTCTTTTGACCCGTCGTTGCGAACGGCCCAAGGAATGTCTGGGCGGCGTTATGACTACGATTATGCCGTTCTGGCCCTCGGCTCGGAAACGGCTTATTTCAATCTGCCCGGCTTGGCGGAATTTTCTTTCGGTTTTAAGTCCATTAAAGAGGCCCTGCGACTGGAGCAACATATCCACCAACTGTTTAGTCAATGTCTTGACGAAAAACTTGAAACCGAGCTCAAAGTTTGCCTGCTTCATCTGGTGATCGTTGGCGCTGGTCCGAGCGGGGTGGAGTTGGCCGGCGAACTGGCTGGCTACCTGAAACAACTGTCTCGTCATTACAAGGTGGCTCACGATCTCGTGACCATTGATCTGTTTGAAGGCGCGCCACGGGTGCTACCGAGTTTGCCGCCAGCCGTGTCGGGACTCGCCGCGCAACGCCTCCGCCGGTTGGGGGTAAATATCTTTCTCAACCGCGCGCTGGTGAAGGAGGAGGCCGAACAAATTGTCGTCAAGGGTTTATCCACCAAAACCAAAACCGTCATCTGGACCGCTGGCGTCAAACCAAATTCGTTCTACCAAAAAATTTCTGGTTTAACCCTCGACCAACGCGGACGAGTGGTGGTGGACGAACATTTGCGGGCGCAAAAGTTTAGCGACCTGTTTATCATCGGCGACGGCGCGGCGACCACCTTTACCGGCATGGCGCAAACGGCCGGGCACAACGGCCGGGCGGCGGCCGCTAATGTTATTTTAAGCGCCGCCAAACAACCACTCAAAATCTATCACCCGAAAAAACCTTACTATGCTGTGCCGATCGGTCGGGGCTGGGCCGTAACCAAGCTCGGACCATTCGTCATTGCCGGCCGACTCGGTTGGTTTGTTCGCCGACTAGCTGATTTCCGTTATTTCCTCTCCATTTTAACGGTCGGTCAGGCGATAACGGCTTTCCGAATCGGTAAACGACTTGGCCACCATTGCCCTCTTTGTGCCAAATCGGATAAAATAAGCTAGTATGACTACTTTACAAAAATTACCGATCTTTCTCTTGCGACTATCGCTCGGTTGGTTGTTTCTTTATGCTGGCGTGACCAAGGTGGTTAACCCGGACTGGTCGGCGGCGGACTATATTGCCGGGGCTAAGGTGTTAACTGGATTCTACAACACCTTACTTGCACCAAGCATTTTGCCGATCGTTAATTTGGTTAACGAGTGGGCGTTGGTCTTGCTCGGACTATCGCTAATAGTCGGCCTGCTGGTGCGTTTGAGCTCCTGGCTCGGAGTTCTATTGATGATTTTGTATTATCTGCCAATTCTTGACTTTCCCTATCCTAATCCGCACGCGTACTTGGTTGACGAACACATCATTTATATTTTGGTTCTGGTGGTTTTGGCCAGTGTCCGGGCTGGACGTATTTGGGGTTTAGACGGCGTCTTGCATGATTGACTTTTCCCGTCCGGTCGCTTAAGATTGCACCATCCCAGTTGAAAGCCAAGATTAGAATTAATCGAGCCATTACGGCCCCCACCCTGCGTCTGGTTGATGAGGCCGGAAGCAATTTGGGTGTTTTATCATTGGCCGAGGCCTTGGCTCGGGCAGAAGCCGACGGGATTGATCTAATAGAAATCTCGCCCACGGCTAATCCGCCGGTGGCCAAACTGATGGATTTTGGCAAATTCCAGTACTTAGAAAACAAGCGCGACCGGCAAATTCGGGCCAAAGCTCACCCGACCGAAACTAAGTCCATTCAAATCAAGGTCGGAACCGGCGATCACGATCTGGAAATTAAGGCCAACAAGGTTTCCGAATTCCTCGAAGCCGGCCATCGCGTTCGGATCGAACTTTATCTGCGTGGTCGAACCAAATACTTTGATCAGCAATTTTTGAAGAGTCGCCTGGAACGATTGTTGAAATTTATTAGGGTTAATTATCGCGCCGCCGGCGAACCGGAAAAAAGCGCCAAGGGTATTTCGGTCATTATTGAACGAGTTAAATAACCGCCATGAAAACCAACAAATCACTTGAAAAAAGAATGAAGATCACTCGCCGTGGCAAGGTGTTGGTTCGGCAAAGCGGTCAAAATCACTTCAACGCCAAAGCCAGTCGATCGAAACAATTGGGTCAGAAGCGACGGGTTTCTTTTAGAATTAAAACCAAAACCCTAAATCGTTATCTGCCGAGTAATTAAATTATCATGCCCAGAGTTAAACGCGGAATTATTGGTTTAAAAAAACGGCGCAGTGTTCTGAAGCAGGCCAAGGGCTTTCGCTTTGGCCGAAGCAAGAAGGAGCGCCAGGCGCGCGAGGCCTTACTTCATGCTGGCCAACACGCTTTCGCCCATCGTCGAGATAAAAAGAATGACTTTCGCCGTTTGTGGCAGATCAAAATTAATGCCGCCGTCCGACCACTCGGTCTCTCCTATAGCCAACTAATTGATCGCTTAAAAAAACAACATGTTGAACTCGACCGAAAAATTCTCGCCGAACTAGCTGAGCATCAACCAACCACTTTCGCCAAAATTGTTGAACAAGTGAAGGTTTAGTTTAGCGGTGGGCAGTTTTTCCGGCTTCGATTAGTTCAATTAGTCGCGTGACCAATTGTTTGGGCTCACGATCGAAAATTATTTTCTGGTTTGGCCGATGACCTTTATTGATGATGTCGCGGATGAGTTCGTCGGTTGGCCAATCCCCTTCCAGCACGCCAACCGGTTTGCCGTCTTCAAAGGCAATGGTGAACTCGTTGATTGTCCCGACCCGACCGCAACCGATCAACACCCCGTCGGCCGCTCGCGTTAGCAGTAAATTTCGACCAGAGTAGCCGAAGCCGGTGTAAATAATTAAATCCAAATAATCTACCGGTAGACCGTAGTTTTTAAGATGATCTTCTTCGCTGGTGGCCGGCGACAAGCCAAGAGAAATACCGCCGGCTTCTTTAGCCCCAATCGCCGACCAGAGTGGAAAACCGGTAGTTGCTCCGGTCACGAGTACTGCTCCTTGTCGGACAATTTCCCGACCCAATTCTTTAGCCAACTCCATTGACTGGTCGCCACAATGGCCCGTTTCCGCCGCACCCGAGACACAAAGTTTCAACCGCGAATGTTCGTGTTTCGTCATAATGGTCAATTTATTTTATCAGTATAACACGAATTTTTCTCCTAGGCGCGGCACATTCGCCCTTAAACCGAGATAGTCCTGGATACGTTGGGCGAGAAAAAAAGCGGACTTAGGTTCCCCCATGGCTAGGTAAACATTTTTTAGGGTATCGGCGGCCTGACCGACAAAATCAAGTAAGCCGTCCGTGTCGCGATGGGCGGAATAACCACTAATGGTGACCACGCGCGCCGCGACTTGAATTTCTTGACCTAAAATGTTGACCCTTTTAGCTCCGTCTTGGAGCAGGCGCCCCAAACTGCCAACCGACTGATAACCAACCAAGAGGAGCGTGCTACGCGGGTCAGACAAATAGTGCTTTTCGTGGTGAATGATCCGGCCGCCGTTCGACATACCGGAACCGGCAATGATCACCTTACGTTCGTTGGTCGGAATCGCTCGCGATTCCGACCCCGCTAAAGTTTTACGCAGGTTGGGAAAATTGAAAATACCATCGCGTCCCAGATCGGGATCAATCACTCGTTTACTTAAATACGCTTGAAATTTTTTATAAACCGCCGTCACCTGAATCGCGAGTGGCGAATCGAGGTAAACGGGAACACGCGGAATACGCCCCTCGGCCGACATCTGCTCGATTTCATAAAGCACCTCTTGGGTTCGTTCGATGGAGAAAGCTGGAATCATTAATGTCCCGCCAGCGCGCATGGCGTTTTCGATCACGTCCTCCAGTTGATCACGTCGAGTTTTGACCGCTTCGTGTTGACGATCACCGTAGACACTTTCCATCACCAGATAGTTGGGGCCAATCGGGCGGGCAGTGTCGTTTAGCAGTGGAGCGGGTGAATTGCCAAGATCGCCGGTGAAAATTATTTTTCGGCCTCGTTCAGTAAACTCGACCATCGCCGAGCCCAGAATGTGTCCGGCGTCGTAGAGAGTAATCCCCACGCCATCAAGTGTTAGTGGTTCGCGATAATCGAGCGTCCGCCACTGACTCATCGCCGCTGTCACATCCTCCTCTCGGTAGAGCAAGGACTGGTGACTGGAGTTGGCCTCTTTCTCCATCACCCCTAAACTGTCGGTCAGAATCAACTCGGCCAAATCTTTGGTTGGCGGGGTCGAATAAATTGGCCCGCGGAAACCATCGCGCACCAGCTTCGGGATTCGACCGACATGGTCAAGATGAGCGTGGGTAACAAACAAAGCTTCAATTCGGGCGGGATCATAAGGAAACGGGTCGCGATTTTTGTCTTCAAAAATTCGACCGCCCTGAAACAGGCCGCAGTCAATCAAAAACCGCCGTTCCGGCGGAACGGTTAATAAAAAATTGGCGCCGGTCACCGTCCCCGCCCCGCCACAAAAAGTAATTGAGGTTTTCCCCTGATCGGTCATAGACTATGGGTTACTAGAGACATTTTGGATGAGTATCCTTTGAACGCAGTTAGTCAGATTTTTGACTTAATTGGGCCTTTCTTTTCCTCTACTTTTGATCGCTCGAAAAAGATTGCCTTTTTGTCGGCAGGAGAAACAACAAAGTCCATATTTAATTCATTTAGAAACTGCATGCCGAGTAGACAGTCCTCACCGCCCTCCGAAAGAGATATGATATTAAAGAGTTTTTTGTCGGCAAAGCGTATCTCGCCTACACATTCTAAGTTTTTAACAATGCTGCCATCAGCTAACTTTGACGGCCTTGTTCCCCACAATCTAAGATTACATGCTATACCAGTAGACAACGGTATTTGCATAAATCCAGTAAAACCAGTGTCTACAATGGCCACCAAACTCTTGTTATGCTTGAGGCCAGTTACTTCAACAGTAATTTCGGGAGAATAATTTTGAGTAATGGGGTACTCAAGTTTTTTGAGTTGATCGTCGCTAGGCATAGTTTAGGACAAAATTTACTGGATTGTCTCTAAGCAATCCTATCACATAGACCAATTTACCGGGGTATTTTTCTGAAGTGTAATTGTATAATTTTATTGGATGATCGGAGGCGACAAATTTTCCGTTGGTTGGTTCGATAACAGCAAACCAAGTATCCGCCACTTTTTCTTTAATAAAGTCCTTGTTGGCTTTATAGAGTTGGGCACCATATCGGTTTATAGTATCAAGATTTGTTGTAGATTGAGATAGTTTTTCACCGGAAAGTGGTATTTCAATAATTCCATCTCGAACCAAGAATTGATTATCATCAACCATAATTTTATTATACACTAGACTTTCTGAATAAAGAAATGAATAAAAATCGTTTTACTAAATTTCTCGACCAAGCTATTAAACCCGAGCCATCGTCGCCTCAAAAACCGGCAAAGCTCGATGGTTATACTGGAAAGCAACCTCATCCACACAAGTCTACAAACACTTCGGCTAATAGTCGCCTTCTATTGTGTGTGTCTGTTACGGATAAAAGTTTCTCTCACTCAACTTTCTAACCTTGCTGGAAACTACGGAAAAGATCGAGTCCCGAACATTTGCAATCATCTCAATATCCCATTTGAGTTTTGCGGTCGGCACCAGTCGTTGAATTAATTCAAAAATCTCATTATCCACAAAATCCTGTCTATTGATTTGTTTTCTTGTTAATTGGGGCATGGAGGCTTATTAAGCTATTTTAATTTGACCAAAAAACTCTCCGTGGTGGAGAGATTCTTGGTTAGGACTGCTTGGAATTTTATTAACCTAGAGAAATCCAGGTGGGTTCCCGCGACCATCGGGCGCCACGACGCGCGATGTGCCAAGATCCCAAAAAATATTATTTGATCTAGATAATACTCCAAACAGTCCTGTTTTAATTATATTCCCCGCTCACCCAAAAGCAAGTTTGCGGCTAACGACAATTGGCCACCGACCACCCTTTTTATCCACCACTTATGCACTTTTCGGTTCCCCAAACTGGACGGGTTCAGAATCATGGATTGGCAACCGGCTTATCAAAAATTATTAGAATTAAGCTTTGTTTGAAAAAAGAAAACCGCCCTCCAACGGTTTTCCATTTGAGGGTGGTCAGTGTTTATCTTTTTTGAAAATGTACGTTGTCTCGTAGTTTTCGTCGTAAGCTGGTCTGTCGATCTCGACTATCCAACCCAATTCACGGTATGTGCCTTCCACGCGGAGCCAATCCTTTTCAATAATTTCTTTCCGGTTAAGGCCTTTCGAGATCATCAACTCAAAAACCATGGTTTGGGTGAATGATGATGAACGCCCATTCCAATTCTGAGCGATCATTTTGTTGAAAGAACTAATGACCTCATCTGGAAAGCCTTTAGTCTTTTCCGAGACAACCTCGCTTGGCTTGATTGGTTTAATCGTTGAAAGTCTTCGATCGTTATCATCTGAAGTCATTTCGCACGTCTCCTTTTTCAAAGGTCTGACCACAGTCACACGACTAATGTCTACCTCTAATTTCCGATTCCGATGATACACTATCATCGTTAATATGTCAACTCCATGGCTTGGGCGAGTTCAGAATCGTAAGGTGGGTTTTTGAGTATCTCAATTTTGTCATTCTCTACCCATACCACTTGATTATCATTTAGGAAAACAAGGGGTGTTTTGTTTTCTGGCAAATGCTCCACTGTTCTCTTGTTTGACTCCAGAAAATCTCTATTATCAGCGTGAGGCATGATCAAGAAATTGACGAGACCGAGGCCAGAATAGTCCTTGGTAGCTTTAGCGTATGGCTCCTCCTCTGGGTCGTAAACGCCCATCGTTAAATCTTCGGACACTAACATAGACCCCGCGCTGGTTCCGGTGTAAATAACCTTGTCCTGACGCACAGCGTTGGTTATTAGGGCAAGCAATTCTCTGTCTTTAACAAGTGAAGCAAGATAAATAACACTGCCGCCGCAGAAATGCAAAATGTCGGTTTTTTCTAGCTGGCCAGATAGTTCTTCTGGCGAAACTGCCCGTAAATCAACCTCTTGTATCTTGCAGCCCAATTTTTCAAAAGCGTCCTTGTCTGTTTTAATCCACCACTTGTCGCCAGTATGATTATCGGCGGCATTTGTGGAGAACAAAACCAGCTTCCCAACAAGCGAACCAACTTTTTGTGGTAAAAGGCTCGCTGTCTCGTTAAAAGATGGAGCGAGAAATAATTTCATTTTATTGCTACCTATTTAACTCGAATGAAATTAAGAATTATCTTTTCCTCTTCAGTAACGGTAATATTTTGACTCATGGTTCGGCGCGTTCGTCGTTCGAATAAAGCCACGGAAACTCCGGTTTTTCGTAACTAAACAGCTCGTTCGCACTGAAAAAACGCTCGATTTCCTGTTCGGCCGTCTCTAGCGAGTCAGAAGTATGAACGACGTTGGCTTGACCGCTCAAGGTGAAGTCGCCACGAATGCTACCGGCCTCGGCCTCGTAACCCTTAGTCGGGCCAACGATCAACCGGATCGCCCGAATAGCGTTGATACCGGAAAGTGCCACCAGAATTACCGGCGTTGACCGCATAAACTTTTTCAACGAGTCAAAAAATGGCTTGTCTTTATGATGAGCGTAGTGCGCATCGAGCGCCACATCCTCCAGTTCAACCATTTTTAGGCCAATAATTTTTAACCCTTTCCGTTCAAAACGATGAAACAACTCGCCGACCAACCCGCGCTGGAGAGCGTCTGGCTTCATGATAATCAAACTGCGTTCTTCTTTGGATGAGGTCATATTTTACTAGTTATTAACTGATAAGTTTGGTTAAAATTTCTGGGCCGGACCGGGTGATAAGCACGGTGTGTTCGAAGTGAGCGGCTAAACCGCCGTCTTTGGTTCGCACGGTGTAACCGTCGGCGTCAACTACCACGGCGCCATGACGGCTTGTGACCATCGGTTCGATGGCGATAACGAGCCCGGGCACAAGTTCGAGTCCGGTGTCGGGTTGACCATGATTCGGCACCTCCGGCGCTTCGTGAACCTTGAAGCCCACCCCATGACCGCCGAAATCTTTAACCAAGCCGAAGCCGGACTTGGCAACAAACGACTCAATCGCCCAGCCGATGTCGCCGAGCCGCTCGCCGGCGCGGGCGGCGGCGATACCCCGATCGAGTGCCTCGGCGGTCACCGCGAGCAGTTTCTCGGCCTCGGCGGTGACTTTGCCCACCGCCAAAGTAATCGCCATGTCCGTAAACAAACCCTCCGATACGAGCCCGAGATCAAGGCTGACCAGATCGCCGGTGGTCAGGCGTTTCGAACCCGGGCGACCGTGTACTACTTCGTCGTTCACCGACACACACAGCGCGGCCGGGAAGCCACCGGCGCTTTTCGGCACGCCGGCTGGCCGATAATTTAAAAAGGACGGTGTGGCCCCGACCTGTTCAATCTTTTCCCGAGCGAGCTGATCAAGCTCGGCCGTGACCAGACCCGAGCGAACCTCTTTGGCTAAATCGGAAATTATTTGTGCCAACTTCTGACCACCTCGCCGCAACTTGTTTATTTCTGCTTCTGATTTTAATCTAACAGCCATTTTTGACGATTTCGTCGTGGATCGTCTCGACGGTCTGATTACCGTCAATCCTCACTAAACGATAGTTGGGCCGATTTTCGTAATATTTAATTGCTGGTACGACATCACTTTCGTACCAAGCCAAACGTTTAGCAATTCCCTGTTCGCTGTCGTCGTGTCGCTGACGGCTTAAGAGACGCTCTTTGGCTCGTTCCACTGAAACATCGAGCAGAATGACTAGCGGTTTCGGATAGCGGTAAAAATTAAGTGCGGTGTCTAACGCTTCGGCCTCAATCAACGAACGTGGCGTGCCATCAAAAATCAGATGCTCGCCGCCTTTAAGATTGTTGAGTAGAAAGTTTGACCAAAGATGAATAGGGATGAAAGAGGACGGCAGATCGCCGCTATCGGACACGGCCTTAGCGAGTTGGCCAGAATAGGTCGGCTGCTTGATCAGCTCTCTAAAATAACGACCAGTTTCCATGCCAACCACCGGACGATCCGGGTTAGAACGCTTCAGGTGATTAATTAGAAGCTCGGCTTGAGTGCCCTTACCGGCGCCCGACCGGCCGACAAAGATGTATGCTTGGGGTTCGGTCATGGCGGGCAAAAATCCTTGGTTTAACTCGTAAAAATAATCAGTGAAGCGACAAGAGCAAGCAGGGCGAAAACAAACAGGACGTAATTAGCCGCGGTTTCCGTTTTTACCAAACCGCCCGACACCCTCATAACGAAACCGACTAATCCGCGGCGGCGCACCCGTTCGCGATAATTGTCGCGCTCTTCTGGATTAATGATTATTGCTGGTTGATCAAACTCCATAACCTAAATGATAACACGGGTTAGAAAAAGTAGAAACTAATATTCCCGCAAAGTGATTTGGCTGTCCACTTGCTTCATAAACTCAAGTGCTACCGAAACCACGATCAAGAGAGCCGTGCCGCCGATGGCCAGAGAAGTTAGGCCGGTGAGAGCGCGCATAATGAGAGGTAACATGGCGATCACGCCCAAAAACAACGCCCCGACAAAAGTTAGCCGGGTAACGGTTTTGGCTAAGTGTTCAGCCGTTGGACGGCCCGGGCGAGTTCCGGGAATAAAGGCGCCACTTTTCTGGAGATTCTCGGCAATCGCATTCGGATCAAAAGTGATGGCTGAATAAAAGTAAGTGAACAAGAAAACTAAAACGAAATAAGCGATCGAGTGGAACCAAGTATTATTGAGAATCGAAAGCAGGGTTTGCCCCACGGATTGAACCGTGTCATTTTCTACCTGTAAGAAAAAATTAACGATCATTTGCGGGAAAAGCAGGAGCGACAACGCAAAGATGATCGGCATCACTCCAGCTTGGTTTAGACGAATTGGCAAATAGGTTGAAGCACCGCCGTAAACCCTGCTTCCCCGAACTTGTTTGGCGTAGGTGATCGCGATCGGTCGCTCAGCTTCGGTCATCACGACCACGCCGGCAACAATCGCCACCGCGGCCACCAGATAAACGAGGTAAACCGGCAAAGATGCCAGATCGAAATTGACGGCCACCTGACCAACCGCCGCCGGAATACCTGAAACAATTCCGGCAAAAATAATGAGCGAGGTGCCGTTTCCGAGACCATACTCGTTGATCAATTCACCGAGCCACATCAACAACACCGAGCCGGCAGTGATAACGATCACGCTAACCACTCGTTCAAACAAGGTAATGTCACCCAAAATTCCCTGTTGAGCCAAGAGCGACAAGAGACCGAGGCCGGAAAATATGGCGAGCGGCACCGAAAGCAGACGCGCGTATTGGGTAAATTTTTTCCGGCCGAGTTCACCCGATTCGTGATAAAGCTCTTTCAGCGAGGGAAACATCATCGTTAAAAGTTGCATAATAATTGAACCAGTGATGAACGGTCCGACCCCGAGCATGACGATCGAGAGATTGGATAAACCGCCGCCGGAAAATAAATTCAGTAGACTAAAAAATTGATTGTCGGCAAAAAAGCGCTCGAGGGCAGCCACGTTAACACCCGGAATGGGAATGTTCGCCCCGAGCCGAAACAAAAGAAAGGCCAGAAAAACAAAACCGAGCCGGCGGCGCAGGGCCACGTCGCCGAAAATTAATTTTAATTTGGTCAGAAAATTAGCCAGCATGTTTAGTTTGAATAATCTGGCCGCCGGCGGCGGTGACGGCCGCGGCGGCCGTGCGCGATAAACGACACCCCTCGACCGTTAGTTTGACCGTTAGCCGACCGTCACCGAGGATCTTGACTATCGAGCCGCGGCGGCGGGAAAGTTGCTGAACCGGTCCGACCAAACCTTTGTCCCGCAACGTCTTTGGCGAAACCGTCTCGCCCGCCGAAAAATGTTGCTCGAGAAGCGCCAGATTAACCACGCGGGCGGGCACCGTTTGCGAGCGGAAAACGCCGTGCGTACTCGAACCGCGTTTCTTGGGCAGTTTTTTAATGATGTCTCGCAGTTCCGGTCGAATCCGGTGACCGGCCCGCGCTTTCTGCCCTTTGGTTCCGCGACCGGCGGTTGTGCCCCGTTTGCCTCCCCGACCGACAATCTTTTTTCTGGCTTGCGGATGTTGCCTTTTAAGTTGATGGAGTTGCATAAGAAATAATTTAATCTCGTCTCGCTCGAAGTTCGGCCAAGGCGGCGATTGTTGCTTTGGCGTTGTTAATTTTATTTTTGCTTGGTGAAATAATTTTCCCGCTGACGGCTCGAACGCCGGCCAGATTAAGAATGACCCGCACGGCGCCGCCGGCCACCACGCCATGGTTCGGCGCCGGCCGAATAATCACCCGCGAACTGCCGAACTTGGCGGAAACTTGGTGCGGCACCGATGAGGTTTTGGTCAACGGGACGGTGACCATCCTCTTCTTGGCCTGGCGTAGACCCTTTTCGATCGCCTCGGAAATGTCGCCAGCTTTACCAAGACCAACGCCGACCCGACCTCGCCGATCACCGGCCACGACCAACGCCGAGAAACTGAAGCGTCGCCCACCCTTGACCACCCGTGTCACGCGGCGAACCTCGATCATTTTGTGCTCCAGTTCCGATCCGGCCGCCTGGCCACGCGCGCCGGTTGACGGTTTGCCGCCACGGCCACGATATGCTCGGCTCGGGCCGGAAAATTTGTTCGCCGTTGGTGTTTTTGTTTCACTCATATATTAAAAAATTAATCCCCCCGACCGCGCGCCTTCGGCCAATTCTTTAACCCGACCGGCGTAGCGATAACCCGCGCGATCAAAAGTGACCTGTTTAATTTTCTTAGCCAGACACTGTTTGGCTAGTTTCAAACCAAGTTCTTTGGCCACCGCCGACTTACTTTCAATCTCTCGATCATCAAGACCCAAAAGAGTTCGGCCGGCAACATCGTCAATCACTTGAACATAAAGATAGCGATTAGAACGGAAAACCGTTAATCTTGGCCGATCGACTGTGCCGCTCACCCGTCCCCGAACGCGCCGGCGGCGCGATTCGCGACGTTCCCTAAATGTTTTAGTTGGTAGTTTAGACATAAATTAAGAGACGACTTTCTTGCCTTGTTTCTTCACTAATACTTCATCAAGATACCGAATCCCTTTGTCTTTGTAAGGATCCGGCGGACGGACAGCGCGCAAGGTGGCGGCGAACTGTCCAACCAATTCTCGGTTCAGACCGGTCACCACGAGTAATCCTTTATCCGCTGTGACCTTCAATCCATCCGGAATGTTAATCGGTACCGGATGAGAGAAGCCAACCGAAAGGGTTAACGTGTTACCAGCCACCACCGCCTTGTAACCCACCCCTTCGACCATTAAGCGTTTTTCAAAACCAGTGGCCACGCCGCGAATCATATTTTTAAGATGGGCGGCGTAAGTGCCCCACAACGGATACGGCTCGGTGGTTGGCCGCCGCGGCACCAGTTTAACTTGTCCGGGCGCCAGAGCCAACTCAAATTCAGCCGGCAACTCGCGCTCGAGTTGGCCAAGCGGCCCAGCTACGACCATTCTTTGACCGTCGGTTTTAACCGTGACACGTTCGGGCAATTCGATCGTTTGTTTACCAATTCTTGACATAAAATTCTACCAGATCTTAAATAACACTTCGCCACCGATCTTGGCGGCGCGCGCTTCCTCACCCGTTAAAATACCTTTAGGCGTGGAGAGAATCAGTAAACCGTAACCCTGACGAAACGGGTAAATTGCCGCGGCGGAATAATAAACTCGCCGCGACGGTCGCGACACCCGCGCCACGCCGGTGATGCGCGGTTCGCCAACCATTACCCCGCCACCGGCCGCTGGCCGATAAGCCAATTCGACCTCGATAAACTTTTTTGTTTTCTTGCCCTTTTTCACCGCCGACTTGATCAAGCGGGCCGCGAGCAAACGTTCAGCAATGGCCATTTTCAAATTCGAGTAAGGACTGACGATCGCCGGCTTACGCACGGCGGAGGCGTTCTGGAGTTGGACAATGAAATCAGCGATCGGATCGTTAACCATAAGCCGGATAATTTATGCTACCAAGAAGATTTTTTGACTCCGGGCACCAGGCCTTCGTTGGCATATTCCCGAAAACAGATTCGACAGAGACCAAAATCGCGCATAAACGCCCGCTTCCGACCACAACGAAAACAACGCCGCACCAAGCGCGTGCTAAATTTGGGTACCCGAGCCGCCCGGGCAATAACTGATTTTTTGGCCATAGAGAGCCCTATGCTAGCAGGATTGGCTAACGGGTGTCAAATTAAAAAGATTTGAAGAAGATACTCCAAGATTGCTCCCTGGAAAATCATAGTTGCGATTATCACAACGGCCACACTGATAATCATGTTAGTAATTACTAGCCATTTGCCGCCCAAGTTATTCCTTTTTATTTTAACCAAAGCAATAATTCCTAGAATAATCGCGAGGACCGAAAACCAAAAAGTAAAAAAACTAGTGTAGAAAAATAAAATAAGCAAAACTCCTATTGCCTTAATGGGTGTTTCGGGAGAATTTACTAATGTCCAAAATAATAAAAGAACTGGTAAAATTATTGGTAAAAGAGACAGGACAAAACTTGCGATGGCCAGTTTACTTTTTTTCACACGTTTAGTTTAAACCTTCCGGAATGGGAAGTCGAGAGCGCGGAAGAGGGCCAGGCCGCGCGGGCGCGTGCCGGCGCTAGTGGTGAGCGTGATGGCTAAACCGAAAACATCTTTCAGGTCTTCGTCGGCCGTTTCAGGGAAAACGGTGTGTTCGCGAAGACCAAGGGTTAAGTTGCCAGTGTCGTCAACCAATGATTCCTCAAACCCGCGGAAGTCGCGCATGCGCGGCACGGCGATGTTTAATAATTTGTCGAGGAAACGCTCCATTCGCTTGCCACGCAGAGTTACCAGGAGACCGATTTTTTCGCCCTCGCGAACCTTGAACGATGCAATCGCCCGATGCGCCCCACGCCAAGCCGGTTTTTGGCCAGTGATCTTGGCCAAACGGTCGGCGATCAAATCTTGTTGTTTCTTGTCGCGGCGCGTACCAAGACCGGTGGACACCACTACTTTAACCAATCGTGGTGCGGCTAGTTGATTCTTCAGCCCGAGTGATTTAGTCAGGTCGGGTAAAATTTGTCGGTATTTTTCTTTAAACGTTTTCATAAAAATTAAATCGGCTGCTGGCAACGGCGACAGATTTTAATCTTTTTGGCTTCGGTGACGCGATAACCCACGCGCACGCCGCGACCGCAACGGTCGCACTTAATCATCACCTTGGAGCTGTCGAGAGGGAAGGCCACGGAAACTATTTGCCCTTTTTCGCCAGCTTTTTTCGGTCGCTCGCGGCGTTTCCGTAAATTAATTCCCTCGACGACCACCTGGCTCCGCTGCGGAAAAACCTGCGCAATCTTGCCCGTTTGACCGCGATCTTTACCGGCGATGACCACCACATTTTCACCCTTTTTTAATTTCATACAATTTCTGGGGCCAAAGAGGCAATTTTTTGATAACCGAGTTCACTGATCTCGCGCGGGATCGGCCCGAAGATTCGGCCACCAAGCGGCTCGGGTTTCTCCTTTTCAAGTAAAACCACAGCGTTGTCATCGAACCGCACATAGGAACCATCGAGCCGGCGATAGGGCTGACGCTGACGAACGACCACCGCACGGACAACGTCTTTTTTCTTGACTGCCTTTTTGGGTTCGGCGGTTTGGATCGACAAGATCACCAAATCCCCGATGCGGGCATAACGCCGCCGCGAACCGCCGAGGACTTTGAAAATCCGGCCAAGGCGGGCACCGGTATTGTCGGCAATTTTTACGATGGTGCGTGGTTGAATCATAAAACAATAAAATGTTTCCGGCGCGACAGCGGCCGCGTCTCCCGAATTTTGACCGTTTGCCCTAACTCATACTGACCGGTCGGCGCATGAGCCAAGTAGCGTTTCGAACGCGATAAATATTTGCCGTAAGTTTTATGCTTGATCAGACGGTCAACTTCAACCACGATCGTTTTCGCCGAACGATTAGAAACCACCGTGCCGGTTAAGGTTTTCGGATTCTTCTTGATGATTTTCTTGTCGGTGTTCTGGTTCATAATTAAAATTTAGTGCCGCCGTTCCACGACCAGAGTCTTGAGCGGTAATTTCGAACCGGCCTGACGCAATACGGCCACGGCCACGGCCGGCGCCAAACCGTCAACCTCAAACATCACTCGCCCGGGCCAAACGATAAACTCGTAACCTTGCGGGTCGCCCTTGCCCTTGCCCATACCGACCTCGGCCGGCTTGCCGGTGTATGGCTTGTCGGGAAAAATTCTGATCCAAAACTTGCCGGTTTTCTTAAGCTCGCGGACGATCACCTTGCGGGCGGCCTCGATTTGATTCGACCGCACCCGCGCCGCCGTGCCGGCCTTCAGACCATGCGAACCGAAAACTACTTCCAACCCCCGCGTTTCAACGCGCGGGCGATTGGGGTTGCGGCGCATCGTGTGCCACTTCCGAAATTTAACTTTCTTGGGATACAGCATGTTCAAAAATTTCGCCTCGATAAATCCAAACCTTGATACCGATAACGCCGTAGGGCATCAACGCCCGCACGCGAGCAAAATCAATATCGGCCCGCAGGGTTTGTAGCGGCAGACGACCCTTCTTCAATGTTTCGGTGCGAGCAATGTCGGTGCCGCCGAGCCGTCCCGACACCTGCACCTTCACCCCCTGAACTTGTTTGTTGGCCATCACTCGATCAATCACTTGTCGAATCACTCGCTTAAACGGCATGCGCTTCTCGAGTCCCTCCACCACCGATTGACCGGCGATGGCGGCGTGCGATTCCGGTTGACGCACCTCTTCGATGTCCAACTTAAATTCTTTCGGTCGAGGTAAGCCGGCTTTGGCCAACCGACCAAGTAACTCGTCTTTCAGTTTATTGGCCCCTTCGCCGCTTCGACCAATGACCAGTCCCGGGCGAGCGGTTTTAACGATGATCCGATAAACATTTGGCCCGCGCTCGATTTCCACCCGATCCACCGACATCCCACGCAACCGTTTGGTTAAATATTCACGGAGCACCACGTCACTTTGGAGGAACGTCTGATAACTGCCGTCGTTGCCGGTGCGGTCGCGGCGCGGCCGACCAAACCAGCGCGACTGCCAGTCGCGAATCAAACCTAGTCGGTGAGCATAAGGATGGACGCTGTGAGACATGATTAACTCTTTGGTTTAACCGACGCCAACTTGATCATTACGCGGCTAGTGCGATGTTTAATCGGAAAGGCCGTGCCCCGCGCGCCGGCGCGGTGACGTTTGAGGACCAGCCCCTTATCAACGGTAATCTGGCTGACGACCAAGTCGTCGGCAGTGTGCGCGGCCGCGCCAGCCCAAGCCGCGCGAAGCAACTTTTCGAGTGGCGCGGCGGCCTGCTTGGTCACAAACTGCAAACGCCGCAAGGCCTCGGCCACGCTCTGACCGCGCACTAAATTAGCGACCAGTCGCATTTTGCGGGGCGTTTGACGATAGTTTTTTAATTCGGCTTTCATAACTATTTTTTCGCGCTCGCAGACGCGGTCGCGCCGGCGGCTGGCGCCTTCGCGGCCTGCGCGGCGGCAATTTCCGCTTCTTTCTGTTTTTGCTCCTGTTCCTTCTGCATTTTACCGCCATGACGAACGAATTTCCGCGTGGGCGAAAATTCGCCCAAACGATGCCCGACCATTTCTTCGCTGACTAAAACCTCGAGATGGTTCCGGCCGTTATGCACGCCGAAGGTAAAACCGACCATTTCCGGACTGATCTGGCTTCGGCGGGCCCAGGTTTTAACCACGCCCGCTTCCTGGGGCTTTTTCCCGCTGATTTTTTTCAGCAATTTTTGATCCAAATAAGGACCCTTCTTGAGCGAACGCGTCATATGATTAAGACCAAATGCTAGCAGATGACGCGCGCGGGTGTCAAACGCTTGGCCGGAGCCGAATTACCGTCCTCGAACAATCCTCGCTAATGATTCCAGCAAAGTCTGCAGGGCCGACAAAGCATTGGCTAGCTGACTCTGATTCGGCCTCGTCCCAAGCGAAGGCGCGGGGCAAGCCGGCAATTCGCGCAACAACCAACGTTCCTGACCGTTAGTGCCAGTCAATAATTCGTTTAAGCGAGTTTGATCAGCCACGTTAATCACCCCGTCGCGGTTGATATCGGCCGCGTAACTCGGCCGCGTTTGCGTGCCGGCCAAAATACCGTTCATCATCGAGGCATCGAGATTAGTGACGCGACCATCACCGTTGACATCACCCGGGAGCCAGCCGAGGCAAACGGAGGAGCCGGAGGGGCGATGGGTGATGGTAACGCGTTCGCCCGGGAGAACGGGGCGACTAAAAACTGGAAAGACGGCGGTTCCGCTTGGTGCAATCCAGGTGACGTTCGTAATCGTGATTGGAGAGTCGGTACGAGTAGAACTGACCGAAAAAACGTTTGCTGGAAAATCATCGGGAATGCGACCAGAAGACATGTACAACGGTGTTTCCGTAATCCAATTCGCGCTAGTATCCTGGGCCACCACCGCTCCGTTCGGCGGATAGGAAGAAGCAATAGTTGGGATTGGAGCCGGCGCCGGAACAGTTGAAGCGGCGGTCGGATTGACCGTCACCTGGACTTGGTCCTCGAGCGATGTGGTCAAACAAACATCGCGAGCCACCACCGTGGCCGTGTAAGTCCCCGGCTGACCGTAAACGTGACTGGCGAGAGGTGACAACTGCCAACCGGGATCGGAACTCGCGGGATCACCGAAACGGAAACGATAGCCGCTAATACTGCCGGTGGTATCAGACGATTGACTAGCGTTAAACGTGACCATTTCTCCTGCCGACACCACGCGATCTTCACCAACGCGTGCCGTTGGTCGAGTGTTTAAGGTGGCGCAATCCGGATCATCGAGAGTCAGGGCAACTTCCGACTGGCCGCCAACCAATTCACCGTTGACCGGCCGAGTTAAAGAAACAGTAAAACCTTCTGGCCCCTCAACGAGATTGTCGTCAAGAAACTGGACGTTGAAACTTTTGGTCGTCTCGCCCGGGGCGAAAGTAAAGACGGTTGACGGCAAAGCCACGTAATCGGCGCCGGCCGTGGCCGGCGACAAATCGTCAGCGATTGTCGGCGCACCGTCACGTGTGGCGGCGGTGACGGAAACGGTTTCCGCGCTCGTCCGGTTCAAAACGATCTGATAGGGAAAAGTGTAGTTCTCGGGTAGACCATCAAACTGGCCGAGATAGCGCAAAGAAATCTGCGGTTCGCCGGTCGGCACGGTTTGGTTGGGAGTGCTCGGAGTCAGCACCGGCCGAGTCGGCGCGACTGGTGGGGTCGCTACTGGCACTGGTTGGGTTTTTAACAGATTCAACAACTGTCGTTGCAAATTTTGGAGTTGGAGAAGCAGTGGCCGAACGTTGGAGTTTGAGTTAGTCGCCCTGATCGTGAACGGTCGGTCGCTTTTATCCTGAATTGTGCCACCGGCGGTTTTCCGTCCGAGCGCGGAAATCTTAAAAACGTTCCCGCCGACCTGATTATTTGCAATCGTTTTGGACGGCGTCCAGACATATCGGCCAAACCGAGCCGGCAGGCCGGTGGCGATCCAGTCAACAGAAGCATCGTTTTTGTACAAAGCCAAGGAGACGTCTTTAATCTCGTCTGGCGCCGTCCAGGTGATGGTTACCGGCTTCGACCAATCAACCACTTCGCCACCGTTCGGAGCGGTGACCCCAAACGATGGGTTTAGGATCGGGCTGTTGTTGCTAGCCACTCCACCCTGAACAATATCAAACGGCGCGTCGCTAACGTCACTGTAGCGCACGCCGTTATTCTCGGTGACAGTAACTAAAATCTGATACTGGCCGGGAGATTGAGTGACTGGAATGTCTATCCCGTAGATGCCATCGTCAATGGTCGAAACTGTGATAATTTGATTGGGGTCAATCGCTGGTCCGCCCGGTGGACTGTATGGTAAAAGTTTTATAACAGTTGCTGCGGTTGCTGGTGTGCCCCAGTGTTCCCATCTAACAAAAATTGTTTCCCGGCCGCCGCCAGCCAAAAAATATTCGCCACCGTTAGGACTTATTACTCTCACCGAAGGACTAATACTGGATGATGTTGCTCGCACAGGATCATAGGCGTCGCCTTCGACTTTTGTGTGTGCAAAACAAAACAAAACAATTTGATCAAACTTCGTACTAACAGGGACCGGAAAAACCGTTATAGTTCTACTGCCGCTCGGTGGTAAAGAAGTTATAAAAGAATCTTCGCTAATGGGCAGGTTGTGGTTATTGTAGTAATTTATGGTGGGACCATTGTAGATTAAACACTCGTCAGCGTTTGAAACCCAAGAAATAGAGTATTGGACACCGCCATCCGGAACATCAATCGGCTCGTCGGAGCCATTAATTTTAAGGTCGGCAGTTATTGTTCCCCATGGCACAAGAGTAAACGGCGCGTCGCTTCGATCCCAAAGACCGGTAGCGTTATTGACCACGCGGATGTAGTAGTCGCCCGGTTCCGCGAGACCATAGTCAGAGTAGTCAGGCTCAATTGAAGTCTGGCCATACCAGTGAATGGAAGCGCGACCATCCGGAACCACTGTCCCAACAGTGACAAAATTACCATTCACGTATTTTTCGAGGTAGGCGGTCACTTGATCGGCTGGATTCACTCCCGTGTTCGGATCATACGGCGACCACTTAATCGTGTGGGCGCTATTAATTTGCCAAATCTCACCGCCGTTCGGGGCGGTGACGGTAAAACGAGACGAGGGATTGCCGCCCGGCTGGTATTGCGGTTGAGACGAGGTGGCGAATTGACCGGGTTGAAGCGGCCCCCCGTCTACCGGTGGTGGCGGCAGGGGCGTGATGATCGGCCCCGGGGCGGGCGCCGAATAACCAATCGCCGGAGAAATGATAAACGTAAACAAAACTAATAAAACCAAAACACGATATTTATTTTTATTCATGGCTAAAGTTTATCACAACACCACAATCCCCCGCCAATGGCGGGGGGTCAGACATATTCAGAATGTTCGGAAGTGTTTAGCGGTTCTGAAGTTGGGTCTGGAGACTTTTGAGCGTGGCTTGCATCACCGACAACACGTTGGCCATCTGGCTCGGGTTGGTCACGGTTGAAACTGGCGCCGGGCAAGCCGGCAGGGTGCGGAGCAACCAGCGCTCCTGACCGTTCGTGCCGTTCAACAATTCGTTAAGACGAGTGCGGTCGGCTTCGTTGGTGTAGGAGAAAATATCATTGTCTATGTTGGTGGCGTGCCATGGCCGCGTTTGCGTGCCGGCCAGAACGCCGTTCAGCATACCGGTGTCGAGATTGGTGACCCGACCATCGCCGTTGACATCACCCGGAAGCCAGCCGAGGCAAGTCGAGGAACCGGAGGGACGGTGGATGATGGTAATTCTCTCGCCAGGTAAAACCGCGCGACTAAATTTTGGTGAAAGAATAATCGTATTAGGACCTCCGTCCAACTCACTTATGTATGTTAGATCAGTAACGGAGATAGGGAGATCGGTTTTGGTTGAGTTTACCGAGAAAGCACTAGCCGGAAATTCAGCTGGCGATTGGGCCGGGTGCATGGTGAGCATAATTTGTAATCCCTGACTAGTATCACCGGCGTCAATCTCGCCATTCTGCGGATCAGATCGCAAGATGGTGGCAACGGGTTGGGAAGTGTTGCCGGTAACCGTAAAGTAAAATGCGGAACTTCTGCCTCCGTTTGTATCCAACACAAAATAATACTTACCGGGAACTACTGTTGGATAAGAATCGGGTACGTCTCCTCCACCCCACTGACGTAATTTGGTTGGTATCGTAAAAGTTAAAACATTATTTACTGGGTCGGCACTCACATGTGCTTCTCCGCTGACCGGACTACCGGTGTTGGTGGCACCAACAAAAGCAATGTCGGTCGGGTTAGTAAAATTGCGACCAGAAATCGTAACGATTTGACCAACCGATCCAGAGGAGGGTGAGATGCTGTTGATTACTGGTACCGATTGAGCCGGAGGAATATTTATGGCAGTAGTGGCTCTATATTTTTCAATGGGAAACATTTGGTGTCCGTTGCTATCCAGAGGATCAAGATAGGCCGTTAGCTTTTTGGTTTCGCCGGACAAATTGCTTGCCTTAACCAAAAGTTCGCCCGATGACGGCAACCTAACACCCAAATGTAAGTCTTCCCCGGTGTTTGCGTTCTTCAGCTCTTGGAGAGTAACATGGTCAAACTGAAATAAGAGAGTAGAAACTCCGGAAGCCGACCATGTATATTTTATTGTTTGGCCGTCCGGCGAAACACTAACGACACGGAAATTGTTTATGGGTGTATTTTGTGTTCCGCCCGCCACCAAGGGTGGCGGCCCAGAAAGATCCGAGATCGGGGGTAATAGATTTGGCACTGGGGTCACATTAACCGAGCAAGACTGGCCAGTCTGGAAATTATAAACCGCCCCATCCTGCTGACAAGGTTGATCAATCAGGGAAATGAGTATGCGCAGTATCTGATTTAACAAAATATCAATCGGGCTAGTATGATGGACAGTAAATTCGTCTAGTCTACTGTAGATATTTTGTAGGTGTGTGCTCCCAGTTCCGCCGCTCCCTGACGGCGGGGTTGTTGGTATTTGTGCGTTAATAGTAAGCGGCGACAACACCAACATCGCGAGCAAAAGACCAACCGCTAAAATTTTATGGTTCATAATTTTTTGTTTACGCTAATAATCATCTTTCGAATAACAAGTTAATTGTAACCCCCCCCCCGAACGTAAAGCAACCGGCCGCCGCGCGCGGAGAAGGTCAGACCGGTTCAGAATATCCGGAAGTGTTTAGCGGTTCTGCGGTGTTGAGGTTGGTGTCGGGCAAGCCGGCAGGGTTCGATTTAGCCACCGCAATTGACCGTTCGTGCCGTTCAACAATTCGTTGAGACGGGTTTGGTCGCTCGAGTTGACCACGCCATCACGATTAATATCGGCGGAATAGATTGGTCGAGTTTGTGTGCCGGCGATGACGCTGTTCAACATATCCGCGTCGAGCGAAGTGACTCGATTATCGCCATCAACATCACCGGGGAGGAAACCAAGACAAATCGTGTTATCACCTGGATTATAGACCAGTGTGGCTCGTTCCCCGGCGATAATGGTGCGGCTAAGCGTGAGGCGAACAGCGTTGGCTGAAAGACTTGTCCGATCAACCCGGTCTACTCGAAGTCCGGATGGATTACCCCGAAACGAGAAGTCGGTGGTTTTTGGTAGAACAGGCAAACCAGAGGAAACCGAAGGAGAGATGATGACGTCGATTTGCGCTCGCCCGGTTGACTTGTCGTAGAAACCACCACTGAAAACGTCTCGCGCATCAATCGCTCCGTTCGGCGGATTGGAAGAAGTGATGGTAGAGTCGGGTTGAATGGTAGAGTCGGGTTGAGAGGTGTTGCCGGTAATTGTTAGAGAGTAATTTTTAGTTGCGGAACCATGACTGTTTGTTGCGACCTTAACTGTAAAATTATATATACCAGGAGCGGTTGGTGTGCCAGTAATGTAAGCGAAGTCATTATCAATTTCTCTATAACCCAAAGGCGAAGATGGGTCACTTACGCGACTTAGGGTTTTTCTTAACTCTAATCCCGAGGGAAGTGAGCCACTAACGACAGACCAACGAAGCACGTCACTCAAATCATCTTGAATCTCAAGATTAAAAACACCGAGTCGCGCCCCAAAAGGAGCTTGATATGGTTGTCCCGATTGACCAGAAGCCAAACTAGCCGGGCCAATTGACGGTATGTTTTGCGAACCACCGCCCCCGACCACCACGCTTAAACTAGTTTGGGCGGATTGACCGGCGTTGTCGGTGACGGTGAAGGTCGGGTAATAAGTACCGGCTTGGGCGTAAGTGTGAGTAAAAGTAGCGGTTTGCTGAACCGAGCCAGACAGGGCAAACGGAATGTTGCCACCACCGCCCTCGTCACCCCAACGCACCGAGTAAGACAAGTTGCCATTTTCCGGATCGCTCGCACGCACGGTCCACGTTCCGCCCTGATTCACATTTAACGTCGTCGGACCAGACACGCCGGAGATTGTCGGCGGGCGGTTGTCATTATTATCATCGCCATAAATTTTGAAGTAAGAATCTGTTTCATCGCAAATCCAAACGCTAGAATTATTGTAAGCACAAACAGAAATGTTGTACGTATTAGCTGGTACAATAACATCTTGATTAGCAACCAAATTTCTTGCCTTATCTACTTTCCAGTCATAATAACTAGTACAACATATATCAGATTTAATGATCAGTTGGGGATTACTGGGACTCCAGTTTGTAGGGGTAAGAAAAATCGTAAAAGGTTTACCATTAGTGTTTTGATCAACAAAATCTAGGGTTCTCCAGTTCCAACCAATCCGTTGTGTAGTCCCTTTTTGCCACGCCTCGCCGCCATTAGGAAACTCTATCGTTATCGGTTGTGGTAATGTGTCGCTACCATAAATCTTGAAGAACGAATTACTCCAAGTTTGAGGTTGTGACAAACAACTATTATTATCTGATCTACACAGAGATACACTCATCCAATAATCTCCGGACTTAATCGTCATAGGAATTGTCCAGTTTTCTTTTCCATCATTTTCGGTTTTTGAGAAAACTTCGTACCAATGACCAGAAAAATCCGCGATGCTCATTTTAGCAAAAACATCACCATCTTCACTGCTCTCCCAAATAATAGGATGGGTTGAACCCTTCTGCCAACTTTCTCCACCTTTTGGGGATACAATGACCAAGTCATCATCTAGTACTGGCATAGGAATCGGAGTAGAAGAATTGATATTCCCACTATAATTAGTTGTTAATTTGTTGTTGAACTCATTGGACTCTCGGTAGAGATTATCAGGATCAAGCACTATGCTAGCGCGATAAATGCCATCGCCTTTCGGCCAAGAAAACCCTGGCCATTGATGAGTCATACATGATCCGGGATTGTCAGCGTTATAAACCATATTGGGAAATGGTACTGACCAACCGTTGACGGAAACATATCCCGGAAAAGTAGGGATCATTTGTGAACCCAGATTGCATAGAACTGCCTTCGGGCCATCGGCATCCATAGTGAAAGAAGTTACAGCTAAATCTATACCCTCTTCGGTCGGCGCGGGGTAAACCGGTATCGGCATTGGCACTTTGCCGCTACACCTATATAACCGATTCATCACCCGGCGGCTGGCGGGACCGAAATAACCAGTCGGGTTGGATAGGCCATTCGGGGTCAGAATTTCGTTGCGGTATTTAATTTGGAAACCAGAAACGGCCGAAGCCGTGGACTCGCCGTAAGCAGCAGCCGTTCGCTCACGATCAGAAACATTAAAACCCTCGACAAACAGCGCATAATGCAGGGCTCTGACCCCGTCGCCGGAAGCCCCGATGGTTAAATTATTTTCAAAATTATAACACCAGACAGGGGTCGTAGTTTGGATTGGTCGTAACACCGCACCGCTAGAATTGTAAGTCGGCGAGGATTGCAGGTTGACCAACTGTTTCTGAAGTCGAACGACCGCGCTTTGTAACTCGCTGATCGAAGGTGTTTGGGTGATGGTTTGCGCCTTCGTCGCGAGTGGCGACAAGATGAGCGTCACCGCCAAAAGTCCGACAGTTAAAATTCTATGGTTCATAATTTGTGATGATTATTTTCACTAATAATTACGATTAAACACTATCTTCAAGTATAACCCCCCCGAACGGAAGGCAAACAACTTTTGCTTTACCCGCGGATAATTGAACGGAGTTGTTTGAGCAAGTAGTCGAACATCTGCAACACGTTGGCCTGTTGATTGTTCTTGGCTCGCGCGGTGTTGGGCGGCGCGATCACACTAAACGTCCGCGCGCTGGTGGCCAAAACCTGACCGTCCGGAGTCGTAATCAAAGCCAAATAGTCGGTGGCTAGAGGTAAGTCGGCCGGCACGGAAAACAGGGCCTGACCCAAGCCGGCACCGAGGATTTGCCCCTGATTTAACGAATAAATAGTGTCGCCAGTGCGTAATTTTAATTGAATCGGTCCAATCTCGTCCGTGGTCCAGCCAAAGGGATAAGTCGCACCACGTTCCAAACTTTCACCACCGACGGGGAAAGTGATCGTGGTGGCGGCCTGAACGACTGATCCGGCGCTCACCAAAAGGATTATGGTAATTACTAAAAATATGGCTAAAAATAATGAATTTTTCATACTTTTTGATTCTATCATGTTTTAATTAAAAAGTACAGATTAAACCGTGTTAGGTTTATGGTAAAATACAAGTGCTCCGCACGTCTGGTCAGGGGAGTAGACGATGGGGTTTTGATGAACTCGATCGCACCTGGCCAGAGTGCACCAAGGCCCGCGCCATTATATGTAGCAATACATTAATGGTCGCGGGTTTTTTTATTTCTTCTTGCGCCGCGAAACAATAAAAACATTGGAGTACTTTTTGGGACGGCGGGTTTTCCGACCGCCGGTTACCTTCCCCCACATGGTTTTCGGTCGGCGCGTGCCGCGGCCCTGACGACCCTCGCCACCGCCATACGGATGATCCACCGGATTCATCGCCGTCCCGCGCACGGTCGGCCGGATACCGAGCCAACGCGAGCGCCCGGCCTTGCCAAGATTGATCAACTTCTGTTCATCATTCGACACCGCGCCAATTGACGCCCAGCAGTTCTCGTTGATTTTTCGCACTTCGCTCGAGGGCAGACGGATATTGGTGTAGCCAGCGTCGTTGGATAACACCTGGGCGAAACTACCGGCCGAGCGCACCAACTTGGCGCCGGACTGCGGCTGGATTTCGATATTGTAAACAAACGTGCCGACCGGGATTTTTTTAAGTGGCAAACGATTGCCCGCTTTAAGCGGCGCCTCAGAACTAATTAAAAAATCATCACCAACCTTAATTTCTTTCGGCAGGAGAACATAACGTCGTGCGCCGTCACGATAAAGGACCAGGCCGATAAAGCCACTCCGGTTGGGATCATATTCGATCGTTTCTACCCGCGCGGGTACGTTGATCTTGTCGTATTTAAAGTCAACCAAACGGAACAAGCGTTTGTGGCCGCCGCCCTTGTGGCGCACCGTGATCCGACCAGCGTTATTGCGACCAACCGCTCGCTGACCGCCACGAGTTAAGGCCTTGGCCGGATCGGAAGTGGTTAAAAGTTGGCGATAGTCCAATCCAGTGGCCTGGCGACGGCTGGGCGTAGTTGGTCGGTAATTTTTCATTATTCCAAATTTAAACTAGATTAATTTTTTCACCAGGTTTTAAG
>CAYHYA010000008.1:0-35994 GCA_964360815.1 uncultured Candidatus Saccharibacteria bacterium
GTTTCCGACTGTGGTTCAACGCCGGCCACACCGTCAAACACCACCACGGCGCCATCAAGCACGCGCAGGGAACGTTTGACCTCGATCGTGAAGTCGATGTGCCCGGGCGTGTCAATAATGTTTAGTTTGACGCCAGGATATTTTTCGTCCGCTCCCACTGTGCGATCAGACAGTTTCCAAAACGCCGTTGTGGCGGCGGCGGTGATAGTGATGCCGCGCTCGCGTTCTTGTTCCATCCAATCCATCACCGTGTCGCCCTCGTGAACTTCGCCAATTTTGTGGCTCAACCCGGTATAAAAAAGAATTCGCTCGGAGGTCGTGGTCTTGCCAGCGTCAATGTGGGCAATCACACCGATATTGCGAATCTTCTCGAGCGGATAATCCTGATTCATAAAAACTCGAAGTTGGAACTAGCTAACGGTTTTTGGTCGCGGCGTGGCCGAACGCGCGAAATGCGCAAACGCCCGATTCGCTTCCGCCATGCGCAGAACGCTGTCGCGGCGCTTAATCGCCTCGCCCTCGTTTTTACTGGCGGCTAAAAATTCCTCGGCTAAGCGACTGGCCATCGGTTTGCCGCTTTTGGCCCGAGCGGACTCGATAATCCACTTCATCGCGAGCGTCAAACGCCGGCGCGGATTAACCTCGTGCGGAATCTGGTAATTAGCGCCGCCAACGCGGCGCGATTTCAATTCGGTGTGCGGACCGACATTTTTAATCGCTTCTTCGAAAACTTCGAGCGGGTCGCCCTTGGTTTTCTCTTTCAGCTCGGCAAAACTGCCATACACTAACCGCCGCGCCGTGGACTTCTTCCCCCGCTCCATCACATAGTTTATAAACTTGGCCACTTTGAGCGATTGATGCACCGCATCCGGCGACAGAAGCCGATTGATTTTAATTTTCCGGCGCATTATTTGGCTTTAGGTTTTTTGGCTCCGTACAAACTTCGACCCTGCCGGCGATTCTCCACGCCACCGGCGTCGAGCTTACCGCGAATGATGTGATAACGAACGCCGGGTAAATCTTTAACCCGCCCACCGCGAATCAACACCACCGAGTGTTCTTGCAAGTTGTGGCCAATCCCGCCAATGTAGGCCGTGACTTCCATGCCATTCGTTAAGCGCACCCGCGCAATTTTCCGGATCGCCGAGTTTGGCTTCTTCGGCGTGGTCGTTTTAACTTGCACGCAAACGCCGCGCTTAAACGGCGACGGATAAAAAACCGGCCGATTTTTGAGCGTGCTAAAGCCGCGGGCCAAAGCCACCGAACGCGACTTGCGGCGCGACAGTTGTCGGCGGCTTCTAGTTAATTGATTGATCGTCGGCATAAATAACTTCTAAACAGGTTCTTACTCTAATATGTCAGCACTAAAAATGCAACTTTACCAAAAATATCGAGGGCGGTCATTGATAGGGGTGTACTCTTATCTTATTTCAAGAGGCCAAGCGGGCGGGAGACTGAACGGCAAAAACACCTCTTCTAGTGGATAATATGGTTGCGATGCGCCCTGTCCGTTCGCGCAAGTGTTTGTCAATCGCGACCAACCATTGTCACCGAGTACTTGTGGTTGGTCAGTGAATTTAAAAACGCGATTCGTGTGACTAACAAGTGTTGCACCGGGGTTACCGCCAGATGGAGAGTAGGGTGTCCCAATGCAATCTGGAGAACTAAAATAGAGTGGCGAACCGAGATTATTCATGAAAATAACCCTTGTCTCACTTTCTTGTCGAAATTCTAAAAAAACACCTGGATCGGGTAAATAGGAGAGAAAACGGTTTCCATTCGCAGGATCGCGTACATCAATTAACATACCGAGATCAATTCCATTCGCATCGTATAAATGTAGCCCATCATTTGATTTTCCGGCTGGACCTTGTGGGCCAATAGGGCCAGGGACTAATTCGATATTAGCAATTTTTTCAAATAACTCGGCCACTTTTTCTTCGAGAATACTTAAACGTCGGGCTAAACTCTTTAGAGTAGACGAGATTGAATTTGAGAGATCGTTCGTTGTTTCAAAAATAGGTTCGGCTAGTTCAGCAGAGGAAACTGGCGTATTCACCAGTAATCCTACTCCGAAGACAGACGCTGTAACCAAAACTAACGCAAATTTTTTCATAGTAATTTTAATCCCCCATGCTACCACTGAGACTTCGATATTTCAAATTTAATGCCGCGTAGTGAACTCGTTCAAACCCCGAGGTCGGTGAGGAGTTGGAAGAGAAAAGAAACAATCGGAAGAAGCGGTTGCCAGAAAAATACCAGAAAAACGACGAGCAAAATTAATTGATAACGATTGAGCCACTGTTCCAAGCCGGCATAACGGTAAGGCAGAAGCGCGTAAAGAATCTTGGAACCATCGAGTGGCGGAATCGGTACCAGATTGAAAACCGCCAGAATCAGGTTAATGAACACCACCAGCGCCGAGAGTTCGATGAACGGCTGAGGTAGAGAATTTCCTAACTGAATTAGGAACGAGAAAAAACCCGCGACCACCAAATTAGCCGCCGGCCCGGCGGCGGCGACGTAGGCCGGACCAAACTTACCCGCTCGGAGATTATAGGGATTATACGGCACCGGCTTGGCCCAACCGAAAATGAAGCCGCCGGTTGAATAAGTTAACAGTGGAACCAGAATCGAGCCGATTGGATCAAGATGTTTGAGCGGATTTAAGGTCAAGCGGCCGGCGAGTTTGGCCGTGGGGTCGCCGAGAAAATAAGCCGCGAAACCGTGCGACACTTCGTGAATGATCACGGAAAACAAGAGTATGAGAATTGGAAACAAGAGGTTGGCGGTTGGCATTAAAGTTACTGTATGATAGCATGGCCGTACTAAAATAAAATGAAAATCTGCCAGCTCTGCCAGAAGAAAGGTTTGCTCGCCGGTGGTTATTCGAATCGAATTCGAGCAACCAAGTTTAACCCGACGGGTAAAACCCGACGACAACCCAATCTTCAGTGGGCCAAAGTTAATGGTCAACGCACCAAAATCTGCACGCGTTGTCTCCGAACGGGCAAATACCTAACGGCGGGTCAGCGTTAATCCGTCACTGTCGAAAATAATCGTCCCCAGTTCGTCGGTGCGCAAAACGCCTATTTTCGGATCCACAGTTTTTAGTGTGTCGAGCACTGCTTGGTGCGGGTGGCCATAGCGATTATTTTTTCCGGCTGAAATCACGGCGTGGGTCGGCCTCACGGCCGAAATAAACTCCGGCGCGGAGGAAGTTTTGGAACCGTGATGACCCAACTTTAAGACGTCGGCGCGGAGCTGCTGGCCGTCCAAACCAAGTAAATATTTTTCGATCTGGAGTGGCGAATCACCGGTTAAGAGAAATTCGCTGTCGCCATAGGTCAATTTGGCGACAATCGAGGCGGTGTTTGTCTCCCAGCCGGTCGGATCACGGTCGGGGAACAAGATTTCAAGGATCACCCCTCGACCCAAATTAACGCGCTGACCCCGGCGGGCGAGAATTTTTTCTACGGCCTGATCAGTGATAGTTTTTTCGAAAGCGTCATAAACGCCGGTTGACGCACTCACACCCGGTTCAAGCACTGCACCAACAAAGAAGCGTTTCATTACTTCCGGCAAACCGCCAATATGATCGGCGTCTGGATGCGTGGCGATAATCACATCAATTGAGTGATCGTAAAAAGGCAGGACTTCCGATAAGGCGCGCAAAACGGCTCGACCCGGGCCGCCGTCAACCAGCACCTGATTGCCATTCGGCGCTTCGATAAAAATCGCGTCACCCTGACCGATATCGAGAAAAGCAACCGTTAACCAGCCGCGCGATTGCCGCGCGACGACCGTCCAGACAAACACGTTCGCCAACAGCAAGAGGGCGGCAAACAGGAACGGCCAATGTTCACGGCTAAACCAATTTTTCATTTTGTTTATTATCCGGTTTATTTTTTAGGTGGAAAAATCCGGCCAGCAAACCAAGATAGACCAACAACGTCAGCCAGAAAGGCCACGCGCCAAATTCAAACGTCGCCAAGGGGAGAGAAGCAAAGAAGTCGGCGATCTTGAGAATGTAGCTAGCCAAAAAATAAGCGACCATGCTGACTGGCCAACCCAAGAAAGTTAGCCCAGTCGGCAGGAAACCGGCCAAGCTCGACAGAAAACCGAAAAACATCGCCGCTGGCACCAACGCTAGAACCAACAAATTGGCTGGCAAAACATAGAGCGAGACCTGACCGGTCTGATAAAGTAACCACGGCAGAACGGCCAGTTGCACGGAAACGGTGGTCGTGGTCAATTCGCGCAAGCCGAAACGTTTGGGTAAAAAATGTAAGCCCCGTTCGATGAGCGGCGCGCCGTAAATTAGCCCAGCGGTCGCCAAAAAAGATAGTTGGAAACCCGGATCGAAAACTAGCGTCTTGGGATTAAACACGATCATCAGCCCTCCGGCTACGAGCAGGGCGCGGCCGGCCAAATACGGTCGGCCGGTCGCCCGGGCCAATAAACCAATCACCGCCATAATCGCGGCGCGCACGGCGGCCGCGCCGGCGCCGGCCATCAACGTGAAGCCCGCGATCATCAAACCAGCCAGCGACAAGCCGATCCGCGCGGGCAAGAAACCGGTTAACCGGAGAACGGCCGTCGCCACAATTGTTAGGTTGTAGCCAGATAAAACGACGATGTGGATCAAACCAACACGGTGCAAACGCTCGGTCCAATCGGCCCCGAGTGCTTGCTTCGCCCCAAAGACCAGGCCGCCGATCAAAGACGCTTCCGGTTCGGGAACGAGAATTCCCAACCGCGCGAGTAGTTCGGTTTTGAAACGAAATAGTGCCGACTTCAACCACTGTCCCTGACCGCTCGCCACCAAAGAAATTTCTGGATAAATTAATTGGTAATAAATTTCATCAACCGACAGGTAGTTGGCATAACCGATCTCGCGCGGCCGAACCAGTCGGCCGCTAACACTGACCCGATCGCCATAGTCAAACTCCGGATAGGGTTTGGCCAGAAGCAGAATTTTGACCGGCCACTGGTCGGGTTTAAAAACAAACTGCGTGCGTTCGTCACGCTGATCCGGCTCGGAAACAATTAAGCCGGTTAGAGAGATTGGCGAGGGGAAGCTCTCCGGCGGCGCGGCGTTTTCGGATTGATCCTTCCACTCAAAAATAAAAACGCCAACGGCCATTCCGAAAAGTAAAATCGCGGCGGCGAACCAACTCTGGCGATTGCGACCGCGCGCCATTAAACCAGACCACCAACTGATTAGGGCGATCGTGACAAGGGTAACGATGAACGCCGCGCCGAAATCAAAAAACGACCGCGCCAACACACCGACCAGAAAACCGACTAGACTTGCTTTGATCACGACTTTATAATATATTCGTCACTGTCAGATGCAACTCGTCCCAGCAAAATTATTTTTTACTCGCGGCGTCGGCGTCCATAAAGACCAGCTGGCGTCGTTCGAGCTGGCTCTCCGCGATGCCGGTGTGGCCCACTGCAATTTGGTTTTAGTCTCCAGTATTTTTCCGCCCGGCTGTAAGAAAGTCAGTCGCGAAGAAGGGACGAAAATGCTCGCCCCTGGGCAAGTGGTCTTTGTGGTTTACGATCGCAATGCCACCAACGAGCCAAACCGGCTAATCGCCGCCTCCGTTGGCGTGGCCATTCCGGCTGATCCGGCCCAGCACGGTTATTTGTCGGAACACCACTCATTCGGTGAGAGTGACCAGAAAGCCGGTGATTACGCTGAGGATTTAGCCGCCTCAATGCTCGCCACTACTCTCGGCATCGAATTCGACCTCAATCAATCTTGGGACGAACGCGAACAGCTATATAAAATGAGCGGAAAGATTGTTCGCACCGCGAACATGACTCAATCAGCGATCGGCAATAAAGACGGCCTATGGACAACCGTTTTCGCCGCCGCCGTTTTCTGCGACTATCACTAGAACAACCCGCGCGGCGGACGGGTCTCGGCTTCTTGCTCGTCCATTGCCCGATTGGCCAGTGCGTCGGCGCGTTGGTTTTCTTCTCGCGGAATATGAACAAAAACTAGCCGTGAAAAATTGGCCACGCGCTGATTCCAAACTTTCATAAATAACGGCTGTAGCGTTTCCTCTTTAATCTGATACTCACCGTTCAGTTGACGCGCCACCAGTTCGCTGTCGAGCCGCACCTCAATTTCACACTCGCCGACCCTTTCTTTGCCAATTAATTTCTTGATCAAATCGAGGCCGAATAAAACCGCCTCGTATTCGGCTTCGTTGTTGGTTAACCGGCCAAGCGGTTTGGCGCCCTCGCGCAAAACCGCGCCGGCCGGATTAACGATCACCGCGCCGGCGCCAGCTGATCCGGGATTGCCCCGCGATCCGCCGTCGGTGTAGATAATAAACTTTTCCATAATTCTAAATTATACACAAAAAAGACCCCGAGCCTGCTGAAACAAGCTCGGGGTCATAGAACGTTCGTTGTTAGATGGGCATCAAACTTAATCAGACATGAGGGTTAAATCCTTCCCCTTCCTATACTTTTGACCGAAAGAACGCCAGCCGATTACCACGGCTAGACTGGCTTCATAAAGAAACGGAACGTAATAGCAACCACTACGAGACTTCCTTTGACAAACCGAACGCCAAGCAAGAACACATTTTTTCGAAAAATGACGAGAAAAGAAGTCTGTCCCGTCTTCTTGAATCGCCACTAGTTCCCGGAAATTCAGACAGCCGCCGATAAGTTGGTCGGCCTCAATTAAAACTCTCCAGATATTAGCGTTTGTCATTTCATTTACGTGGTCGTTCTCTAAAAACATGAACGGGTTTAGCTTGCCAACATTGAGGTTGTACTGCTCCCCATTATCTCTTCTGGCTTGCAGCTCTGGGCGCAGAAACCTAACCCCCCAATCAGGTAAACCATCAGGTCTGGTGTTGTTAACCCGAACTGTCAAACGGGAAACATGCTGGTCAGGGTCACTCATACGCATCACCTTTCTTTTTAAAAAGACCATGAGAAACCGTCGTGACCTGCAAACTGCTTGACAGATTAGCAAATTGCCTCGCGCCAGTCAATGATCCGGAGACGCAGTTCGGGTGTGGAACGGAAAAAAGATTTTTCCAGTGTCGCCAAGAGGTCAATTCGCGCGGTGGCCGTTGGGATCGAGACGTCACGCGCGCCGACAAAAAACTGGATCGCGGACAATCGGCCCAAGCGCGCGTGTGGAAAAAATAATTCCAGATGATTGTTGTCGGTGCCGAAGCGCCGCGCGCGCTCAATCTTTAAGTTCGGAAAAAGGAAGATCGGTTTCGGGTTGTCCACGCCAAACGGTGCCAGAGGCACGAGCGCGCGATACGTTTCTTCGCCGATGGCATCGAACGATAACTCGTGATCAAAAAACTGTTCGTGGCTGACAACCAACTTCTCAACCTCGGCATGAGCTCCCAATAAACTACTCGCTAAATCCGCCAGTCGGTCGGCGGCCAAAGAAAAACCGCCGGCGCCGATGTGGCCGCCAAAATTCAGAAATAAATCGCCGGCGGTGTCGTGCGCCCGCTTCATCAATTCAACTAGATTAACCGAACCGTCTGACCGGCAAGAGCCCTTAATTTCGCCCCGACCATTTTGGCCCCACAAGAACACCGGTCGGCGCCACTCTTCCGCCAGACGACTGGCGGCCAAACCTAAAACCCCAAGCGACCAGTCGGGTTGACCGGCGACGAGAAGTGGCGCCGCCGGATCAAAATTGATTCCGTTTAAAATCGCGGTCACCGAAGTGCGGCGTTCGCGGTTCTTCGTCTCGAGGTGACGGGCTAAAGTTCCGGCTAGCACTTCGTCGGTGGCGGTCAAAAGCGCGTAGGCCTCGTCACCGTGCGACATCCGGCTGGCGGAATTTAGGCGTGGCCCGATCGAGAAACCGATATCGTCCTCGGTGATAACCTCCGGTGTCAAATTCAACACCCGAAACAAGCCGCGCAGTCCGGGGCGCGGCGTCCGCCGGAGAACTTTCAAACCGAAATAAGCCAGCGCGCGATTTTCGCCAGTTAGCGGCACCATATCGGACACGGTCGCAATCGCCACGAGATCGAGTAGCCACTTTTCCCAACCAGGCGAGACGGTCGGCCAATGACCGGCGACGAGTAGGGCCTGAACCAACTTGAAGACCACACCAGCGCCGGCCAACATTTTGTAAGGATAAAGATCACCCGACCGCTTCGGATCAACCACGGCATAAGCCGCCGGTAAAACTTCTGGGGTCAAATGATGGTCGGTAATAATCACTTCCAAACCAAGACGATTGGCGGTCTCGACTGGCCCAACATCCGTCACGCCGCAATCAACCGTGATTACCAGTTTGGCTCCCCTTTCGGCGAGCGTCGCGAGGGCTTGATCATTCAAACCGTAGGCCTCGTTGTGACGATCGGGAATATAAACAACAAAATTATTGAAATTAATCTGTCGGAAAAAAGACGTCAGAACCGCCGCGCCCGGCACGCCGTCGGCGTCATAGTCGGCGAAAACGGCGATTTTTTCGTTACCTTGAATGGCCGCGACGATTCGCCTAGCCGCCCGTTCCATGTCGAGCATTAAAAATGGGTCGTGGAGATCGCGCTCGTAATCAGGATTTAAAAAGATTTCGCGCGTGGCCGGCGGCATCTCGCTTGCTGGTCGTGGCCGCCAAATTTTCGACATCGGGTGATTTTAACATAATTTAAAAAGAAAAATCGGCTCGACATTACGTTTCTCATAATGTCGAGCCGAGAGCCGAGTTAAAAACTCAAGAAATTGCCTGTCCGATCAGTCTCGGACAAACGGGCGAGACCGCCGAGACAAGATTGGAGTTCCACCGGTTGTCGAGTCGGCGGATTTGGTGTGTCCACATTAACTTTGCGTCACCACGAAAAAGCTGTAAGACGCACCGACGACCTCCCGGTCGAAGAAGCACGTCCCCAAAAAAATCTAGATAGGTGACTTTTTTTATTCGATACAAATTTTCAAGAACACTCACCCCGAAATTGTTTTCGTAATCTCGCCAAAGAAACATAAAAATCGCCGCACCGTAAAGAACACGTCCAGATCGTCTAAGATACAGCAACTTCTCTTCGCCGGTCAAAAATGGTCCGCCCACAAGTTCAACCTGCGACGAGAAGTCAATCTCGGTTAGACCGTTATTGTTTGAGTCGTGTTCCTCCGGAACAATCTGACAACGACCAACACGAACACCAAGGATGCTCATGTTGAATGGTTGAGGTGTCACCTTCCACGATCCTGTTTGGCTGATCATGAATAATCCTCCTTTCGTTAGGATAAAAACATCTCGATAGCTTCTTTCTAATTATGTACATATTGTAGTCAGCATGTCAATAGCGCAGAGAGAATCTGTTCCGTCATAATATGCGGATGCTCGATTGCATTTTTTGTAAAATTGTTCGGAAAGAGATTCCGGCGGAAATTGTTTACGAAACCGAACACTGGCTGGCCTTCTTGGATATTAAGCCGGTTAACCCGGGCCATACCTTGCTCGTGCCAAAAACCCATTTTGAAAATTTGTTTGATTTACCGGCCGAGCGGCTCGCCGAGTTTGGCGGCGTAGCCCAGAAACTAGCGCGGGCGGTGAAAATGGCGACCAACGCCGCGGGCTTAAATCTAGGCATGAACAACGGCCGGTCGGCCGGCCAGTTGATTGATCACGCTCACCTCCATCTGATCCCAAGATTTGAAAATGACGGTCATCGCCACTGGCACGGCCAAACCACGCCAACTAAAAACGAACTAATGGAGATGAAAGAAAAAATCCTCGCGGTTTTGTCAGAATAACAAAACCGCCAACTTCCGTGTTGGCGGTCACCTCATATCTAAAAATGGTTACTGCTCCCAGTTTTCGTCTTCGTCGGCCTCGAGAATGCAGGCCTGCCAACTACACGTCCACACTCGACAGTCGCCAGCTTTCCAGACACACGCTCGCGTGGGACCGCACGTCACCCCGTTATCGCAATTGCTATCAGTACAGGTTATTGTTGTTGTCCCCTTCCCACGACAACAACATGTACTGGGAGCGGAGGAGACGCAACAACAGAGTTCTCCGCTACCGCCGCTTGGTGAGGTAATGTCAGTCATCAGTCGCCGCTCGACATCGCCGTTTTCGTTTTGCTCAATGACAAGGAGGGTTACCCCATCTTCACCGTTGTCAAAAAGTTTAACGTATACGCCATCCACCACATCCGAGAAATCAAAAGACACGGTGTCGATATAATCCCCATCGGGCAGGAATCGCGAACCGGGGACAGCGAAACCGCTCTCACTTTCGATAGCGACGGCGGTTCCATCAATCCCGTCCCAGAAGAGTGAGTAAGTTGACTTACCAACTGGAACAAGTGCAAATGGAACGTCCCCGCGTCCGACATGGTTGAGGAAGAAGTCGTCCATCGGTGCCAATTTTGACGCCGATTCTACGCTCGCCTCTTGATGCTGCGGGATATCTTTTTCTCTTGGTTGAACACGGTCGCTACGATCAGATGCTTGGGTCACAGATACGAACAAAGCAACCAGAATCAGACGAAACATCATTTCATTCTCCTTTTTTTCTGTCAGTTAGAACTGACCACAGATAGTGGGGAAATTGCCTTCGGTGATGGTTTTACCTTGATAACAGTGTCGTAATCCCGCCTTCTCTGTAAAGATGGGATTTCTCGAAGATCGTTGGAGACAAAAGTGTCCCAACGCATAAGTGCTCCGTCTTGATCAATATAAAGCTGATCCCAACGAACGTAATCTTTGAGATCTTCATCTTCATCGCTCTCGCAGAATCCCGGTGCGTCAACCACCACCCGTCGCACCAAGTAACAAGAGCGGTCATCCACGAGCACCGATCCGAGTAGTGCTCCCTCACGGACAAACTCCTTGATAACTGCGGTCGGTGGAGAATCGCGGCCGTTAACGCCGATCCGGCTTTGCATGCTGGAACCGACCAAGCAGAGAAAGTCCTCCAATCCTTCACTTAAGAAGAGGTGGTCCGTTCCGCCCATTTCCATTTCTATCCCGTTTTCAATCGGTGGTACCTCGTAACTAACCGAGAGATCTGGATGATTCTCCCCGTAGTTAAAACCGAAACGCGTTTCGGTGACGACACAGGGTTCGCCCCGCCACCACACGATCGAAAACGACAAGTGATTGTCTGAAGAAACTTTTACCTCGAAAAAATCCTTATCCATGATGCTTTCGCTTTTCATGGAATAATAGGATCCAGTCTCTTGGTAAAAAGCCGAGACTTTTTGGGAAACCACCAACTCGTTGCTACCGCCGTAAAACTCTCCAATCTTGGCGATAATCTGATCCTTATCAACCGAATCAGTACCCGCCCCCATCGAAAACAAACCCAAACACACAAACAGAAACCGATTTTTGACCATTTTGACCATGTCAAACCTCCATAAAAGTACTAGTTTTCAACGAACCAAAACGACCCTAATTGTATCACTAACACAAAAATCCCGCCAGTGTAGGTACAGCGGCGGGTGATGATGTTGACCTTCGAAAATACTTTCGAAGGTCACGAAACCAGTGAGAATATTTTCGAAAAAACACGGAAAGAAGTTGACCATGTTTTCGAAAAAACATAAAAAGACAAGGGCACGGCAGCAACAGAAACAAACATTAGTAAAGCGGCAACAGAAGCTCCCCAAAGATTAAACAAAAAAGTAACAACCAAACTTACCCTCTCAAAACGTGGATACACTCTTGGTTTCATTATCCACCCCTTTCTCTTTCATGTAGTTTTGACCAACCTTTTTGACGAGGAACAAGAACCGCCGAAAGTATAGCGCGCCCGGCTACCGTCGTAAAGCTTCAATGCCCGGCAAGGTGCCGTTCGCCAAAAAGTCGAGCATGGCGCCGCCGCCGGTCGAGACGAAATCAAATTGATTAAACAAATCAAGCGTGCGAATGGCGGCGATGGTGTCGCCACCGCCGACAATCGAAACGGCGTTCGAGCCGGCAATCAGTTTGGCCGTGGCCTCGGTGGAACCACGGAAACCACGCTCGAAATTGCCGAGCGGGCCGTTCCAAAGAATAAAGCCGGCGCGACTGATCACTGGCAGTAATCTCTCGATGGTCAACAAGCCAACGTCAAGAATGTTGTCGGTTTTTATCAGACGATCCGGCGTTTTGATGAAAACCCGCTCGCCATTCCGCACCCGCACGTCAACCGGCAAAACAATTTTCGGGTGACCAAGCAGAGCGCGCGCTGGTGACGTATCTTCGTCAACCAACGATTCGCCGAGCTCGTAGCCCAATTCACGAAAAAATGCGTGGGCCAGGGCACCGTAAACGAAAATTTGATCGGCTAAACCGATCAACTTCTTGATTAATGGCAACTTGGTGTCAAATTTGGCACCACCCAAAATGATATTGAAGGGATGAGCAGGCGTGAAGACGCGATTTAAATTTTTAATTTCAGCGGCCAAGCGCAAACCAACGTAGCCGGGCAAGCGACGAGGTAATCCCACGATCGAAGCATGCTCCCGGTGCGACGAGGCGAACGCGTCGTTAACGTAAAATTCGCCAAGCCGGGCCAAACGATCAGCGAAGGCCGGATCATTCCGCTCTTCACCCGCCGCGCGCCGCAGATTCTCGAGTAACCAAATTCCAGTCGAGCGACCGGCGATTTTGAGCTGACTCTCCAATTGTTCAAGCGACGAAGCAAACTCGATCGGGAAAAATTTTTGAAAATAACGCGCCACCGGCTCGAGCGTTTCCGCCGCGCGCCCGAGGTGGCTGATGATCACCAGCCGCGCGCCTCGGGCGCGCAAAAAGTTAATCGTCGGCAAGCTCTGTTTAAGTCTAAAATCGTCGACGACCGCGCCGGCAACGATCGGCACATTTAGATCGAGCCGCAGGACGATTGTGCGTCCTCTAAATTCCTCGGCTGACGCTTCGCTGACCAATTTTAGCCCGCGCTCATCCATAATTAACGGTGCTTCGTCCAGGGCGTTTCGTCGGCTAGACGAATGATCGAATTGAAGTGGTCGGCGCGTAAGGACTCGTGGCCAATCAGTAGACCCGCCGCCTCGCCGGCGGCCAGGAAACTTCCGGCGTTATCCGGACTAACCGAGCCGCCGTAAAGAATCGGGATTGTCCAAGCGAGGGTTGAACCGAAACGCCCGGCAAGAATTTTTTTTATGAACAGGGATTGCTCGAGGAAACCCTCCGGCGTGTCGGCCTGATTGGTCGCGCCACCGATGGCCCACACCGGTTCGTAAGCCACAATCAACCGACCGGCTTCGGCTCGACTCACTTGTTCCAAACCCCGCTCGAGCATCGAGCGCAGAACCTGTAAATAGTCACCATGATCGTCACGAGTGTTTTCACCAACGCAAAAGATCACCCGCAAACCAGTCTTAAGGGCCAGTTTTATTTTCTGGTTAATCAGCTCGTCGGTTTCGCCAGCTCGCCGCCGTTCGGAGTGACCAATCATCACGTATTCCGCGCCAGAGTACTTAAGCTCGGCGGCGGAAATAGACCCAGTCACGGCACCGCGCGGCCAAGCGGACGCATCCTGACCACCGAGGGCCAGATTTAACCCCGATTTTAGTAAGGGCAGGAAAATCGCCGGTGGACAAACAATCACGGTCGCCCGGCGTGACCGGCCGGCCACGATCCTGACCCGACGAAACAGCTCGCGCGCTTCGCGCGGTGTGTCAGGATTCATTTTCCAGTTGGCGACCAGTAAGCGACGCGAATTCACTAGTGGGTATTATAACAAATTGCCAACCGAAAGACATTTTGCGTATAATAGTCAGATGAAAAATATAATTTTAGCCGGGGTGTTAATCGCGGTTTTAATAATTATCGGTGTGATGATGTCTTCCGACTCACGAGAATCATTGCCCGCACCAACCGCAAACGAAAATCCCCTGCCCGTGCCGGTCAAGAGCAAGGTGGTCTGGGGTAACACCAGTCCGGGAATTTATCCACGCGCCCTGGCGGCCAAAGCTCAAACCAGTGAGACGGTCGCTATTGGCGGAGTCGGTGCTGTCGCCATTAAAATTACCTCGAGCAACCCTAAACTCGTCGTCAGCATGAAGAACCCGCTCGGCGAAACAGTTAAACCGGATGATCCGAGTGTGCTTTCGACCACCTTCAAAAATAGCCAGACCGGCGAAACGACGACCATCTATCAAATTAAAAATGCCGGCAATCAGGCAACGGCCAATCCGAACGACTGGCAAATTAGCGTCAGTAACCAGCAAACCAACGCCACCAGCACCTATAATCTAACCGTCTCCGATCCGTCGTTGATCACTTCTAACCCCGAGGTGAACGGTCAGGAATCGGGTAACACTGGCGGCACAGAGGCCAACCTAACGCTCACGATTCAAGAGACGATCGCTATTGATGTGGTCGTACCGGTGACCGGAGCGGAAGTTATCGCTAACATCACCAACCCGAGCGGCGAAGAGTCGTCGGTGCCGTTAACCGAAGACCCGAACAATCCCGGCACTTATACCGGCACCTTCACCGATATCAACGCGCCGGGAGTTTATCAGGTTGAATACGTTATTAGCGGCGAAGACGCCGCCGGGCAACCTTTTGACCAAATCGTGACCGACGAATTCACCGTCACGGATCCGGACGGCCCCACCGGTAACCCTTCAACGCCGGGCACTAACAAAAAATTCGACATCAATCAATCAGACGAGGTCCGGCCGATTTATTAGGGTCTCACCGCTCGCGCCATGAGATGGTGGAGTATTGATCGGAGGTTAACGGAAAAGAGGGCGGTGGGCCGTAAAGCAAGTTGGCGTCGTAAATGATATTGCGCGTAACGTAACCAGTGTTGTCGGTGTAAGCAAAGCCATAACGAAGATTCGTGGCGATCATTCCAAAAAGACTGAGGGTGGAACGGGTGTGATAAGGTGAACAACGATTATTGCCGCTACCGGGAGCGCGATAATAGTAGCGCCCGACGCGACCATTCTTGGCCACCACCGCCGCGTCAATCCGGAGATCGCCAGCGGTAGTGGTGCCGCTATTCATGCCGACGTTAATGTTGTTCTGACCAATCAGGGCGACTACGTCTTGGCCGTCGTAATTGGTATAGAGAAGATCACGGTTGACTGTAATACTGGTGTTAGTATTGGCACTTTCCGGAAACTTACCCGAAGCAATAGTTAAGCGAGCATTATTAACCCGACCATCCACCCAAACATCATCTTCAAAGAAAATTAAACCATTGGCTGGAAGGGGGAAACGATAGCTACCGCCAGTGGTTAAATTTTGCCTTAAACGAGTTTGGGTATTGATGGACCACGAACCCCAACCGGGTTGGGTGGGATTGCCCTGTTGGTCAACTGGTTGATTGCAACCACTTGGCGGACTCATCAATGTATTCACCCGGTAGAGTTCGAAGGTGTTAGGATTATCTGGTCTTAAAACCACGTGATAACCGGAATAACCGGAATCTGGGAAACACAATTTCCCATTGGGGACATCTGGCGTACAAACCCCGCTTGCCGGTAAGGTTTCTTCGCGAATATCGGCTAGGTCATTGGTAAAACCAGTAAAGTCAACCGCCGGGACGGGAAACTGCCGGCCGGTTTGAAAAACATCGGTTCGATTAGCCAGCGGGGTGGTCGGTGGTCCTTCGGCTGGAACAAAACCACAATAGGTAAAACCAGAAATATTGTTGCAAACAATACTGGTCAACGGGTTCGTTAGATGAGTATGGACGCCGAATTCGTTGTTTCCATCATGGTCTGGATCATCATAATCACCGCGCGAACTGGTGACCAGGTTGTGGGCTAGGCCATCAAAGCGAACGCCTTCGTTCGAGTGAATTGGACCAAACACTTCCGTACCATAACCAAAGCGCATGGCCGAATTGGCGATGAAAGCATAGCGAGCCAAAGACGGAATGGCCAGTCGAACTTCGATCGTTCGGGAAACAGAAGGATTTTCGACCGTGCGACCGGTGGAGGCAACGGTCACAACGGTCGAGCCGACCGCCGGCGGAGTAATGGTTAAGGTGAAATTGCCAATCACCTGTCCGTCACGATCTTTATATTCATGAACGTAGGGGCCCGGGACACCGGTCCCGTCTTGGAAGTCCTGCGGCGCGTGGGCCAAATGCCAACGATAGTACTCGATTCCGGCTTCGGCAATTTGGAAGGCCTTTTCCCGCTCGGTGACCAGTCGCGCGCCGCGCAAATTTATTTGCGCGAAATTGATTAAACCACCAATCAAAATGAGACCGATTGTGCCGAAAACCAGCGCTTGAATCAAGAGATAGCCGGTTTGAAAAATATGGTAACGACGGTTCATCTTTAATACTTTAGACTGCGAATCGCCACTTGGCTCGTCAGGGTTAATGGCGCCGGCGGACGAGTTGGGTCAGCGTCAACCGTGAAAGTGATCTTCGCTAACCGCACGTTGGGGATATCAATCGGCGCGACAAGTGCCGACTCGCTACCGGTATAATTGTCGTCGTAGTAACTGAAAACCTGCGTCGGGTTGGCGAGATTCTTAATTAAACTGGTGACTTGTTCGTTGCCGGATACATAAGCCAGCGGACTACCGGTTGGCTTAATTACTCCCCGTTTCAGAGTGGTCCCGTCCACGAAGTACCGGAGTTGCTCGTGTAATCCGTCGCTGTCGATGTCGCTGTAAAAAGTCATGGTACTGCCACTTGCCACGGCGAGTTGATAAGCACCCGTGTCGGACTGGGCCGCACCGCGCAGTTCGGCGATCAACCTTTTCATGGCCGTGCGCATCTCGCTGTCGGCGACTAAACTATTGTTGAGTAAATTATTTTGGGAAAAAATGTTTGTTTGAAAACTGGTCAACACGACGATAATTATAACAAAAATGCCGAGCGTCACCAGAAATTCCAGCAGTCCGAAACCGAGTTTGTGTTTGGTTGTTTTCATTTTTTAAGGAATCAGTTGGACCTCAATTTTTTGCCAATCGTTAAGAATCGCCACGCCAGTATCGGTGAATGGTTGGTAACCGTTCTTGGTCACTTCAAGCGTCTGCGTGCCCGCGCCTAAACCATTGAAAAAAACTTGACCGTAAGGCAGGCATTCGGAACCAAAAGTTAAGGAAACATCGGAAACACTCGGGGTGAAGGCAGGATCGGCGGTGGTTAAAAATAATTTGTAACGGATAAAACGCTGGTTGCTGTGAATTGGGCTGATGTTCGTGTCCGACAAGGTGTAGTAGGTGTTGGCGGTGCCGTCGGGACCAAGATACTCGAAAACGGCAGGTAAACTGGAGGTGGCGGCGACCTGAAACTTAACACTGTCCGCGCCCGTTTCTGGCGGTTGATTAGCCGGCGTCCAGTTAAGGTTGTAATAAGTTGTTTGACTGCCACCGGTGTCGAAAATTGAAGATTCCAACCAGCCGTTCGGTTGAAAGAGATTACCCACACCAACCAGCTTAATTTCTCCGCCACCCGAATAGTCAATGTTGTGCGTAGGATCTTCGGAAGCAAAGCGGGTCGGATCAACGAAATTGTCTTGCCCGGGACCGCCCGACCAGTCGGTTTGGCGCCAGAAGCCCCGATTAGTGGTGAGCGTTTCGTCAGGCCCGGCGCCGTCAGACAAGGTGACGCTGGCATCGGCGAGCGGCAAGCCGGTGACGCCATCTTTAACGATCACGAGCAGGGCCTTGGGATTTTTCGGGGTCATAACTAAAGAAACCTCCTGCGTCGTGTCGGGCGATAGAGCGATTGGCAAAAGCGGGATCGTGCCGGCGAGGTCCTGACCCAAAGACGACGGCGTGAAGGTGTAGGTGTCCCACTCCAAACCAGCGACGGTTTTGAGACCGCCACTGTTCGTCGCAAGATCTTCGTCGTATTTAAACACCGACGGGCTCGTACCAATTAACTTCGCCCCCTGTAAATTAAAATTGAGATTCGGCACGGCGGTGCATAAATTGGTTAAACTTTTAACGGAAAACTGACTGACTCGATCGATGGCGAAACTAATTTGCGTGACCTGTCCGACCGCCACAGTAGCTGGCGGCGGCAAAGGATTAGGATTGACTTCGGGATCAGTGGGGTAAGTGCTCGCCGACGAATAACCGGATTTGGAAACGGTGACGGCGTAGGCAAAATTGCCTGGCGGCACATCAACTAATTGTAATTCTCCGTCGTTGTTGGTGGTCTCATCAATAATAATTACCGGATTGGCCTGAGTATTTTCCACCCGAACATCGGCTTGCGTGACGGGTAAACCATTGGCATCAAAAACCTTAATAAACAAGGCGCCGTTGCCGGAAGCCGTTTCCAAATTTTGCGGCGCGATGGTGGTGGTAACCGCCAACGGTTCGAGATTACGACAACTATTGCAGGCCACCAGCACTTCGACTAGTTTTTGATCGGCCGGCGACAAATCGTTCGGCGCACCGCCAATTGTTCCGTCGAACGGATCGTCCACGTTGCGAATCGTGGTGGTAATTTGGAAGCTGACGTCCGCCGCGAGCACGGTTTGATCGCGCGGCACCAAACCGCTCGGCAAGCCATTGACGATGCCGACACTTTCGTACGGCAAGTTACGAATAATTTCAAGTTGTTGGTTGCCCACCAAAACGGCCAAACCCTTAACCCGCGCCACGCGGGCCAATTCCAAAATGTTTAAGTAGCCGCGATAGATGCCAGCGGCCAACAAGGTGAAGATGAAGACGCCGACCATGGTTTCGACCAAAGTAAAACCGGAACTTGACCGAAAAAGTTTGTGTCTCATCAGATCGTTTCGCTTAAAGAATAAATCGGCCCAATCATCGACACGGCGAAAAAGCCGACCGCCAAACCGATCACGATCATTAGCACCGGCTCGATCACGGTCGAAAGATTTTTCGTCGCTTGATTAACTTCCTCTTCGTAAAACAGTGCTCCCTTCAACAACATTTCTGACAGCTTGCCGGTTTCCTCCCCCACCTCGGCCATTTCACCGACCAACACGGGATAGAGTTTTTCGTTTTCCTTAAAGACCGCCGACAGTGGTTGACCCTTCTCCACTCGCCCGACCGCCAAGTCGATGACTTGCTGATAATAATGATTTTGCAACACTCGCTGCGTAATGTTAAGCGCCGCCACCATGCCAACCCCGGAAGAAATCAGCGAAGCGATGGTGCGCATGGTTGCAGCACTATTGACTTGTCTCGCGAGCGGCGTCACGAGCGGCAGATGCAGGGTGATAAACGAGGCCGTCCGGCGACCGGCGGCAGAACGGAAATAACCAACCACCGCCGTCACCACACTAAGTAAAATCAAAAGAAACAGCCCGGTGTGTTGAGAGAGAAAATCGCTGATACCGATAACAATTCTCGTGGAGAGCGGCAACTCGGCGTTCATTTCTTCAAAAATCGCCGTTAGGTTCGGCACCAGAAAAATCATCATCAAAATACCGATCAAAATGATCACGACGACGATAATACTCGGGTAGATCATCGCCCCGCGCACCCGCCGTCGCAGGTCGTAGCTTTTCGTCAACTGTTCGGCCACGATGTTTAAGGCCTGAGGCAGTTGACCGGATTCTTCACCCGCGTTAACCATGGCCACAAACACCGGCGGGAAAGTATTGGGAAATTCGGTGAGGGCGGAACTCAAACTTCGACCCTTGCGCACGTCGTCGCTGATCGCCGCGATCAATCGCTGAAAAACTTTCGATGACGACTGCCGCTCGATCACCGTGAGCGCCCGCGACAGCGACAGACCCGCGCTGACCATCGTGCTCAAGTTGCTGGCGAAAACAATTTTGTCCTTCATTTTGACCCGACTGAAGTTAAAAATATACTTCAACAATCGTCCAACCATCGACACGGAATCGCCGATCGGTTGAGCCGAGATGAGCATTAATCCTTCAGCCCGAATTTCTCTGGCTAAAGCAAAACGATCCGAGGCCTCGCGTTCGCCCTCTAAATCTTTCTTGTTTTTATCTCGCGCTTTGTAATGAAATTTCATTAGCCGTTTTTGATCGATTATTCCGAGACGACCCGAAACACCTCTTCCACACTAGTCACCCCGCGCGCCGCCTTAAACAGGCCGTCTTCAAGCATCGTCAGCATGCCTTCCGACTTGGCTTGAGCTTCGAACTTGGCACCGGTTTCGCCTCGCATAATTAATTCTTTGATCGCCGGCGACATCCCCATCACTTCGTGTATGCCAATGCGCCGTGTATAACCATCGGGACATTCCGGCGTCGGTTGCGGACGAAGAAACTGGATTTTCGACCAACCGTCGTTGTCTTTCACAATACCCTCTTCTTTCAGGGCGGTCATGACGCGATCAAGATCAACTCGACTCTTCAGCTTTTTCAACTCGGTTTCGGTGAGAAAATATCCTTCGCGTGGCGAGCACAGTTGCCGAACCAATCTTTGACTGATCACCAAACGAACGGTCGAAACCACGAGAAACGGCTCGACACCCATGTCGAGCAAACGCGGAATGGTAGCGGCGGCCGAATTGGTGTGCAGGGTCGAAAGGACCAAGTGACCGGTGAGAGCGGCGTTGATCGCCAGATTGGCTGTTTCCTGATCGCGAATTTCTCCGACCATGATAACGTCCGGATCCTGACGAACGAGCGCCCGCAAACCACTCGCGAAAGTGAAGCCGATCTCCGGCTTGACTTGAGTTTGGTTGACTCGCGGCATCTGATACTCGATCGGATCCTCGATGGTTGAGATGTTGACGTCCGGTTGGTTCAACATTTCCAAAATCGTGTACAGGGTAGTGGTCTTGCCCGAGCCGGTCGGGCCGGTGACGAGAATGATGCCGGTTTTGCTCCGCAGGTCTTGATAAATTTGTTCCAAACCGCGCGCGTGGAAACCCAGTTGCTCGAGCGTGTGACCCTTGACCGTGTCGGGCAAAAGCCGCATGACGATTTTCTCGCCGTAAAAGGTCGGCAGGATGGAAACACGGAAAGATACGGGCTGGCCGGAGTTTTCGATTTTGAACCGCCCGTCTTGGGGCAGACGTTTCTCGTCCAAACGCAGATTGGACAAAATTTTGATTCGCGCGGTCACGCCCGGCGCCGCTGTTTTCGGCAGAAGCATGGCGTCGTGGAGAACGCCGTCAATGCGATAACGAATCACCAACTCCTTCTCAAATGGTTCAATGTGGATGTCGGAGGCCTGTTGGATAATGGCGTGAAGCAGTAAGGTGTCAACAATCTTGATCACCGGTAAATCTTCGGCCAGCTTTTTGAGCTCGCCGGCGCCGTTTTCGCCGCCTGTCGCGCCAACCGAAACCAACCGCTTCGATTCTTGCTGGATGATGTCGCCAAACTCGGCCTTCAAACTCCGTTGATACTGCAGGAGTAGGTTTTTGATGGACTCGGTGTCGGTCAGCCGTGGCAAAATCTTGAGCCCGACGCGTTTCTTGATGAATTCAACGGACTGCAGATCTTCCGGATCAAGCATCGCCACTTCGAGATCGGAGCCGTTTTTCCGGAAAGCCACGATGTTGTGCTTCCGCGCCACTGGTTCGGGAATCATAAACAAAGTTTCCCGTTCAATTTTTTCTTTTTTCAAACTGACGAACGGAATGCCAAGTAGATAGGCCTTGATCCGGCGGAAGTCGTCCTCCTTCATTTTCCCGCTGGCGAGGAAAGTTTCCTCAATCGTCTGACCCTTCTCTGCCGCTTCGGCATAGAGCTTCTCCACTTCCCCGGCCGAAATTAATTCGGATTCCAGGATAAACTCCTTCAACTTCTCCGGGTCAAGCCACATAGGAGAAATTATATCAAAAATCGCGCCTGCAAAAAAATTTTAATTGCACTTATAACAAGTGCGGACATTGTTGTCGACAGAATTGCCCATATATTCTGGTTGGTATCCTGGTGCCGTCACCATTGCTGGCAACCAACCACTGGGGCAACTTGGTGGCACCACAGATTCCGGGATTGACGGGCTTCGTTGTTTCAAATACATGACCTGACAAAGCCCATCACTTTGAGGGCTAGTGAGAATATTCCGCCAACAGGTTCGAACGGTATTAAACCCTCCAGATATGGCATTTTCGATGCTTGTTCCTAAATTCGTCCAACCGGCCGGACAAGCCACCGGTAAACCGTTTTTATCTTTCAAATACATCACCGAATTCCCGGGCGGTGTCGGTCCAGACGGAAGATAATCCGTGCCACAGGTCCAATAGGGTGGCGTGGATTGATACTTCCAGTAAGGCGCGCTGGCGCTACAGCCAATCCCCGTTGTCCGAAACTTTAGGTAATTGCTGGAAACAAGCAGTCCGTAGTTGCCGTCTAACGAATTAATTTTCAAAAGATTGTTCGCGTTCACCGTTAAGCCGCCCCCGGAATTAGCCACCATGGTCACGGCCGGGAAACCAAGTGCCGCCAGACCGGTGCCGGTCGGGTTTGGCAAAGACATAACCAGCGGCTTACAGGTAACTGATCCGTCTTCTGAAACACTGGAAATAGCGTACTCACCAGTGCCAAGGCCAGCACAAGAGCCAGTAATTCGCCGTTGGGTATAATTTGGATTAATGGCCACAGTGACAAAGGAACCAATGGGTAATGGGTTCAACACAATCCCTGGTCCGGCCGAAAGATTGATGATCCCGGGTGGAATCTGCCAGGTCGCGAGGCCATTGGCGTCGGAAACCAGCACCTTGCCGGTGTCGGCTCCACCGCCCCGGATCCTAACTTGCCCATCCACATCCAAACGAGCCGTCGCATCAATACTCGTCGTCGCGCCCGGGCCGAGGCCGAGCTTACCGTCAACGTATAAATGCTTGGTTGTGCCAATCACGCGTAAGGGGCCGCCGACGCCGATGCCGCCGTCTTTAATCTGCGGAACATCGGTGGCGTTAAGCGGAATCCGCGGATTGCAGTAAGGCCAACCGCAGGTCGGACTCTGCCAATCGGCGCGGGCTAGTCCGATAAAAAGAAAGGATGAGAAAAGCAGAATCGCTAACCCTGAAAAAAACTTATTCATCGCCAAAAATCAGTTGCAAACATAACAAGTGCGGGTGTAATTAATTGTCGCACCGCCAGGAGCAAGCTCTTCGCTGACACCAAGGTTTACCATCCCCGTTACTGCCGGACAGCTCGCTGGTGCTGGCGAACTAGCAGATGTTGAACGAAGATAAAGTGTCTGGCAAGATAAATCGCTTCGATAACAAACCCGGGTTCTATTAAAATTAGCACCACCAACATTTTCGTTCGAGGTCCAAGATAGCGAGGGGTTGGTGACTTCGGACCAACCGGGGGGACAAGGTAATGGGTTCGTCGATCCACCGGTGCTTCGCGCCCGCAAATACATAATTGACTCTCCAGGTTGGGAACTCGGGGCCGGTGGCACGGGCGGGAAAGAGTCGCAAGTCCAACTTGAACCAACATATTTCCAGGTCTCGCCGGGGGCGCAGGGTTCGAAGCGAAGGGTGTTGGTGGTTGCATCAACCGTTAAACCGTCGCCGTCGCCAAGCGCAGTATTTACATTTATTTTAACCTTGTTATCCGGATCAATCCGTAAACCGGTGTTGTCGGGAGCGGTGCCAACATTCACGCCGAGTGTGACCGCGCCGCTCCTCGGATCGGGAGCTCCCCATAAACCAGAAACAGAACTCGAACCCGGGGGGGAACCATCAGGGGCCTCGACTGACATCACATAATTGTTACAGGTGGGAACCCCAGATGGAGCAATCCCGGTCATGGCTCCTAAGAGCGGACAACCCGGGGCAACCCGTCGCTGAGTTTCATTCTCGTTAATGGCGATGGTACCGTTATTGGTAATCGGATCGGGAGTTAGGGTCAAACCCGAGGGTACCGGATCAACAATTGCGTCAGTGGTCGTGCTTTCGGTGATGCTGATGATCCCACTCGCGTTGGCCTGCCACCTGGCCAAACCAGAAGTATCAATGGATGTTAACACTCGGCCCGCTGCGGGGGCGTATTCGGGAGGAGTAAGCGGCCCCCGCACCCGAATTTGTCCGTCCACATCCAAGAGCGCCGTGGCGTCAATGCTCGTGGTGGCGGCTGGGCCAATGCCGACCTTGCCGTCAACATACAGGCGATTGCTTGTGCCGATCACGCGCAAGATCCCGCCGAGACCAAGTCCGCCGTCTTTAACCTGCGGGGTAGCCGAAACATCGAGCGGCTCGGGGGCGTTAGGATCACCGGGACCAGTCGGCGGCGTAGCCGGGTTCGGTGGATTCCAGACGGCCAAAGCATAGCCAAAGCCAAGACCCAAGACTAAAACTGTTATCGCTAGACGAAGAGCTTTAGGCATTGGTTAATCAATGCAAACGGCTCCACACCGAACCCTTTCAGTATCAATTCCACCGGCAAAAGCCTGTACTTCCCATCTTCTGTCGGTGTCATCATAATAGACATTACAGAATCCCTTAACGGCATAATTAAGACTGGTACCCGTTAATCTTTTATCTAATCCCAACGCACAAAAGGTTTTATTTCCTAGATTACAGATTGTTCCGACATCGGGTCCGCCACCTACATCCTCACAAAAATTCGGTCCCGCGGGTAATTCGCTGTAGGTCAAAGACGACAAGGAGCTCGGCATATCCACGCACACCCATTCCCGATTGTTTGCGTCGTTTACTTGTTTCAAAATTTGATTGTTGGCACAAGATTTCAGAGAGATTGTTCCAGAATTAGTGATCCCACCAGTGCCGTTAACGGTATCAGTCACTGGCGTGGTCTCGAGACCACCGCGATTCCCCGCCCGAACCGAAGTAACGGTACCGCCACCATTTGGTCCACCACCGGTTTCGTCGTTGGCACACTTCCATCCCGCGTCCCACTTAAGGACTTGGTTGGTCCCGCAATCACGGCGCAAGGAGATGATGGCCTCGCCAGTCAAGGCCTCGCCACCAACGGTATCACCGTCAACAATGGTTGAACTTTTGACAGTTATGCCGCTCTTGCTACCGCTCGATTTGACACTAGTGATATCGCCCGTACCAGCGGCTCCAATTTCGTCAGAAGCACAGTCCCAAGCACTCCCATTCCATTTCAATATCTGGCCGGATGAAACGCATGAAGGCAGAGGGCCATCGTCACCACCCGTGGAACTAATCGTCACCACACCGATACCGCTCGCGGGGCTAATAGAAATGTTTGAAGAACCAGCCACGATTCGATCTACGCCACCTCCACCGTCACCTGGTGGCGTGGTGCCAGGTGTCTCCCATCTGACCTCACCTTCACTATTAGACATCAAAACTTTTCCCTCGCCCTTGCTGGCAAACGGCAACTTCAAAGAACCGGTGATCGAGGCCCCACCGTCCACCAAAAGCGCGTTGAGCGACAAACCGCCGTTTTTGAATTGATCTGTGGCCGACACGTTGAGTGGTGGCCAACAACCCGGCGTGTTGGGGTCGCTACAAGCCGGCGGAGTACCCGGCGGCGGTCGCCAACCGGGCGGCGCTTGAGTAAAGCCCGGATTTTGGTTCGGATTGCCGCCACCCGGAATCGGGGTAACGCCTCCGCCACCCGGATTTTGCTCAACCACTCTGAACGTGCCGCTTTGACCGAAGATGGCCGGATTATTCTGTAGACTTACACGATAGTAATAAGGGGTGCCAGCAACGAAACCATTGTCGAGACTTGCTGATGCGGTCCAGTTTCTAAGACTATTCGCAATATTATCAACGCTACGGTTGGTCGAAACACCGTTAGTGTAAAAACGCTCTAACCGAAAAGTCGCGCCGGTGGGCACATCACTTACGGTCCAGTTTATATTAATTGTATCGCCAATCTGATAAGTCGCCCCGTTCACTGGTTGGGTGACATTGATACTGGCGGTCGGAACAAATACGGCTTGACCGTCTACTGTATCATTCATGGTAATGGTCGCCGGATTGGTGGAATTGTTTGGCAACCGAGAAACCAGTTCGTATCCCGACCAATTATTGAAGCCGTAACCACTAGCTGGCACGGCCGTCATGGTTACCACTGTTCCACGTTCATACATATGACCCTGTGGGAGCACCTGTCCGGCGGGAGAAAATTGAACCGTGCCACCGCTTGTCGGACTCACTCCGACCGATAAACGTACCGTGTCCGGACGACTTAGTCTGGCTTCGCTCACTGAACCATCAACTCCGGAGTCAAAATTAACCCCCCACATAAAACGATCTTCGTCCCAGTATGGTCCGGCAACCACTGTACCAATCGCGCCCAACGACTGAGAACCAATAACAATAAAACTTGGTGGCCCACTGGTAACAGAAACGTCGGCGAGGTTGGTGACCACTCGATCGCCAATAGTAAATTTGTTGCTAGGGATGATCACTGTGCCCGCACTATAATCAAAGCCAGCACCGGTATTTGTGCTACAGTCCACCATGACCTTATATCGTCCATATTGTCCCGGAGGTGTATTAGGCGGTAAGTTAATCGTTCCAGAAGATGAAGAGTTTGCATTTACTTGCCCGGGATAATCGTAGAGGGGGCGTCCGTAGTTATCGCGGCGAACAATTGGCACACCACTACTGTCTAAAGCGAACAAACCTAGGGTGTAGCCGCAATTAGACCAAAAACTACCGGGGGAGTGGTTCCAGCTCACGCTGTTGTTTGATCCGGGCGACCACCAAGTAGTGTTAGCGGTCGGTGTTACATTAGAGATATTAACACCCTGTTGGGCTGAAACCATCGCCACGACCCCGAGAATGGCTAGAACACCCGCGATGGCCAAGTAGGTTAGTTTATGTGATTTGAACATGTTTTTGAAAATTTATTTATTAAATTTATGGTAATTACCGCAAAGATTCTAAAATCCCCGCTTTTTCTTCTGGGGTTAGCGGTTTTTGGTTCGGCGGCAAACGCAATGATTCCAAAATCTGATCTTTCTCGGCTTGACTCAAGCGCGACGCGCCGGGCGGCAAGCGAAGCGAGTCAAGAACTGCAGCTTTTTCGGCCTCGGTAAGCGGCACTCGTTCGCCGACGACCGTATCCGAACCGCTCGGCACAGCATATTTCTGACCGACATAAATTAGGCCAGCCACGACCACCAACGCCACAATGACCAGAAGCACGATCGGCTTACTATAAGAATTTTTTTCTTCTTCCATATTCGTTTAATAATAACATGGCCGCCACTCAATTCTCTTGCTTGGCCCTGTTGATAACTTCAGCAACCGGTGTTATAGTGGCGAATAATTTTTATGATGGATCTGAAAACAATGCGTTCGGCGCTCGAGCAATTGGAAGAAGAGCGCGGTATCCCCAAAGAGAAAATCCTTGGGGCGATTGAAGATGCCTTGGTGGCCGCCTACAAGAAGGATTACGGCAAGAAAGGCCAAATCGTTAGGGCTAAATTCGATTTAGCCAGCGGTAAGGTTGACTTCTATCAGGTCAAAACCGCCGTCAGCGAGGAAATGTTGAACGCTCCAAATCAAACTGGCGAAACGGAAACTAGCGAAAAAGAAAAAGAAGAACCGCCGGCGCTGATTTTCAACGACGATCAGCACATCATGCTTGACGAAGCGCGCAAAATTAAAAAAGACATCCAACCAAGTGAGGAATTGGTTTTTCCTCTCGAAACCAAAGACGATTACGGCCGAATTGCTGCCCAAACCGCCAAACAGGTGATTGTCCAGCGCTTGCGCGAAGCCGAGAAACACTCGGTGTTGGCCGAATACGCCGACCGCGTGGGCACGATCGTTAATGGTAAGGTCCAGAAAATCGAGCGCGGCAACGTGTTTGTTGATCTCGGTCGCACCACCGGACTCTTGTCTTACGAAGAGCAAATCCCGGGCGAACGCTATCAACAGGGCGAACGCGTCCGCACTTATCTTGTGGCCGTGGAAGACACGCCGCGCGGAATCAACCTGCGACTCTCGCGCGCTCATCCCAAATTTATTGAACGCTTGTTTGAACTGGAATCGCCAGAAATCGCCAACAAACTGGTCGAATTCAAGGCCGTGGCCCGCGAAGCGGGCTCGCGCTCGAAGATCGCCGTCCATTCCGACCATTCCAATATTGATCCGGTTGGCGCCTGTGTTGGTCAGCGCGGCATCCGCGTTAACACGGTGATCAACGAGATCGGCGGTGAGAAAATTGACATTGTCGAGTGGTCGGCTGATCAAAAAACTTTTATCGAAAATGCTCTGGCACCGGCAAAAATCAGCCAGCTAATTCTCGACAACGACCACCGCGAGGCCGTGGTCGAAGTCGCCGCCGACCAGTTTTCGCTGGCGGTGGGCAAGCGGGGTCAAAATGTTCGACTGGCGGCCAAGTTAACCGACTGGCGAATTGACATTAAATCTCCGGCCGCCGATAATTTAGCCATCAACCATGAGCAACCTGTGGCATGACCTGCCCGCCGGACGAATTGACGAGATTAACGTTATCGTCGAACTGTCCAAGGGCTCAAAAAACAAATACGAGATTGATAAGGCCACGGGCTTAATCGCCCTGGACCGGGTTCAACACACCGCCCAAGACTTCCCCTTTGATTACGGTTTCGTCCCGCAAACGCTTTGGGACGATGGCGATCCGCTCGACGTGATTATTTTGGCCACGCACCCGCTTCTGCCCGGAGTGTTGGTGCGCGTTCGGCCGGTCGGGGTAATGCATATGACCGACTCCGGACAAAGTGACGATAAATTAATCACGGTGCCGACCGGCGATCCGCGTTGGGCCGAAGTTAAGGATTTGGATGGTGTGAACCAGCACACGCTTAAAGAAATTAAGCATTTTTACTCGACTTACAAAAACCTGCAAAACAAGGAAGTGTTGGTTACCGGTTTTGACGATCGAACCATGGCGGAAAAAGTTTTCACTCGCGGTTGCGACCTGTACCAGCAAAAATATTTGCCAAAAAAGTAAAGTCGCGTTAAATTAATTCCATGAATGGCGATGCGCACATAAACGATTTCCCCTTGCCACCAAGCAAACCCTCGAATGGGCCCCTGCTCGGCACGATCATCATTATTATTCTGATCGTCATCGGCGGGATTTATATTTCGCTGAACTATTTGAATCGAGAAAAGCCGATTGATCTACCTGCCCAGCCAAACAACTCGGACGGTCAGTTTACCACCAGTCCAGAATCAGAAGCGCTTGATCAAGAAAATCTCTAACTCCGAAGCGGGCTTGACGGCCGAAGTTGAACTCCTCGAACACTCGATGGCGGCGTTCGTTGGCGAATTGTCGGCCGGTGAATTTGAGAAATTTCGCCGCGCGACGCTCGAAAACTTTAACCAAACCATCAAGCTTGACGGCTTCCGTCTTGGCCACACCCCCGAGACGGTTCTGCAAAACCAACTGGGTGAAGGTCGTGTACTCGAGGCCATGGCCGAGCTAGCGATTCGCCAACACTATCCAGATCTCGTCGCGCGAAGCGCGCTCGACGTGCTCGGCCGACCAGAGGTGGTTATTACCAAACTGGCGCCGGGTAATCCGCTAGGTTTTAAAATTGTCACGGCGGTTTATCCGAAATTCACTCTTCCCGACTATCGCGCGATCGCCAAAAAAGTCCTGGCTGAACCGGTGGTGGTTGACCCACCAAGCGAAAACGAAAAAGAGGAAGATCGCGCCCGGCGCGAACAAGACAAGCGTCGCCTCCGACTGCTTGACGCGCTCGTGGCCGCGACCGAAATTGACCCACCACCACTGCTGATTGAGAGTGAGATCGAGAAAATGTGGCTCGAACTGAAAAGTCAAATCGAGCTAATGGGCTTAAAGTTTGATGACTATCTAAAACAACTTAAGAAAACCGAGCCGGAACTTAAAGCCGATTGGCGTGGGCCGGCCACCGCGCGCGTGAAAACCGGTTTGTTTCTCGAGCAAATCGCTGTAACCGAAAAGCTTCGGCCGGAGCTGGAACAAATTAACAAAGAAGCGGCGACGCTTTTGGTTAAATATCCCACCGCCGATCCGCAACGCTTGCGCGCTTATGTGTCGAACCGGCTCACCAACGAACTGATCTGGCAATTGCTCGAGGGGCAGAAATAAAAAAAGAGAGCGTTGCGGTCGGCGCCGTCAAACACTCTCTAGTTTTTCCAGCTTTGGTTTTCCAGTTGTTTTTTTAGTAAAAACAATCGAAACCGTGAAATCTCGATCTCCGCATCGAACAACAAAAATACAATCGTTGAGTCCCTGTCGACGATACAAGAACCTGCCTTCCCTAAATTCGATCGGCTGACCTTGATCCTTCGAGCCCACGGTTTGACGTTCAAGTGGAACTGCCCTGATTGTTTTTGGGAAACGATACCAGACCTTGCCGCCATTTTTATTTTTCTCCAGTCTCCGTGCGTTCGTGCAATGAAAAATCACGTCGGTGATATTTCTTAAATCACGAAATCTCAATCTCAATCCCGATCACCCCCTTTCTGGATTCGATCCTATTGACAAAACCGGTTGCTGTCAAGTACGATAGTCGTACCATGCTTATACCAACCGTTATCGAGAAATCCCCGTTCGGCGAGCGCGCTTACGACATTTATTCTCGCCTGCTTAAAGATCGAATTATCTTCTTGGGCGGCGTGATTGACGATCACCTGGCCAACATCGTCATCGCCCAACTTCTTTTTCTTGAATCCGAGGGGCCGAAGAAAGACATCACCCTTTACGTCAACTCCCCGGGCGGTCAGGTGGCCTCAACCATGGCCATCCTCGACACAATGAACTATGTGAAGTCGGATGTTTCAACCGTTTGCGTCGGTTTGGCCGCGTCCGGCGCGGCGATCATCCTCTCGGCCGGCGCCAAAGGCAAACGCTTCGCCCTGCCGAACGCCGAGATCATGATCCACCAACCGCTCGGTGGCACCGAAGGTCAAGCATCCGACATCGCCATCACCGCCAAGCAAATTCTTAAAATTAAAGACAAGTTAAACAAGCTTCTGGCTAAACAAACCGGCCAAACGGTGGCGCAAATCGAGAAAGATTCCGACCGCGACTACTACATGTCGGCCGACGAAGCCGCGAAATATGGCTTGATTGATAGCATTGTGAAGGCGAAAACGGCGTAGCTAAAAACTGCTTGATTAATTAGAGCACGTGCCCCCATTGTTTACTTCGACCGCCCGGAGGTTGTAATAAGTGTCCGTCCCCTGTAGCCCACCGGCAACCAATTCGACGGCGTAGACTCCTTCTTTGGTGAATACTTTCGTTGGATTTTGCTGGGTGCTATCTCGAACACTGTCTGATAAATCAAAGTCCCAACTCCAAGCAGATGGTTTCCCAAATGAACGGTCGATGAAATGGACTGTTAACGGAGCAGGTCCGCATCCGGGAGTAGCGTCAAAAAGGGCAACCAGGGAGTTATGATTACTTGCGATGTCACTAGTGGGGCTTTCTTTGCCCGTGCCATCAACGGCCGTGACGGCGTAATGCCACAGTTTCATAAAATCTCGACTGGTATTACTGCGATCATAAGAATTTAGCCACGGATGAGGTGTGATGATACTTGTTTTGTTGGTTTCCGATAATAAATCGAACTTGGGGTAGTCATCTCGGCGGGTATAGACTCGATAGGTCTTAACGTTTGCCCCGGAGGGAAACCATGAAATTTGGGTTTGCGGTGATTGGATGTTACCCAAACTAGAGCTTTGGATATTCATTGGTGGCTGGATGCCATTGTCGTAGACCATCTGGATAGGATCTAATGAAAGGGGGTTGAGCATGAATGAAAACTGCATGTCTTTACCATAATTAACTGTGCCAATCGCGTCAGGGTTAGGAGAATAGCAGATCAAAGAAACGCTTTTCTCGGAATTACCCCTCTCGGAATTAAAGCTGATGGTAAAATACAATTTTTCCCCTTTAATACATTTAGTATTTTGAATCTCGTAGACACCGGCGACTGGGTTTTTAATCCCCATGCCGGCACTCATCGCACTTATCTCGATATCGACGTCGGGAGTTTCATAGGCAACATCCATTGCGCCTGGAATAATTCCGTTTTCTCTTCCTAATGGATCACGCAAATATGGTTGAGCCCGACCCATTACACTCAAACCAAGGAAACTACTTATGGGGTGATCTCCCTGCTTTTGGGCTTCGGCTAATTGAAGCAACCTTAATTGTTCCTGTAAAACCTTTAGTAATTCTATTAATTGAGGGAGAGTTGCCTTTGACAAGTCGTTTGGTTGGAGTGTTTGGGCTGAAGTAATAACCGGCCGACTAACACCGAAAATTATTAACAAAACAATGACTAGAAATTTGGTATTTTTCATAGTCTCTATTTTATCACATATCAAAACTAATCTTAACCGCCCTTTACAATCCCGCCCGAGACCTGTTAGCATCAGGTTATATGAATACTCTTACGACTATCTCTAAAAAGCTTACTGGGGGTGAGGAACTCGTGGTTATTCCTCGGCGAGAATATGATGCTTTACAGGCCATGAAAAGAGTTACAGGAGTTAAAACTTTTCGCCCAACGATGGCAGATAAGAGGGCGTTAAAAAAAGCCCGCCTTGATTATCAAAAGGGAAATTATCTGACTATTGATGAACTTAAACACAAGTTGGGTATTACGCGTTCATAAGAACGTCGAAAATCAAACACTTATTGAGGGGGGCTCTTTTTCATGATACAGTCTAATCATGACTAAAAAACTTTTGTTTTCGCTGTTTATTTTAAGTTTATTTATCACGCCATTATCAAGCTCTGCCTCCTTAACACCATTACCGAATCCGAATCAAGCGCAAATCGACGAACTCCTGCGTCAGATTGCCGCGCTTCAAGAGCAACTTCGGCAGTTGCAGGGACGGAGTGTTGTCGAGTGGTGTCATACTTTTAACTCTAATCTTGGGGTCGGTGCTAGAGGTTACGAAGTTATTGCTTTACATCAAGCTCTAAACCAAGAGGGTTTTAATGTTGGGATTAAACCAGCAATGTCTGAGAGTGAAACCTTTACCGAATCGGTGGCCGCGGCAGTCTCCGATTTCCAACTCAAATACAAAAACGAGATCCTAACTCCGAGTGGTCTCGCCTCTCCCACCGGTTACGTTGGTCCAGCCACCCGCGCGAAACTGAATCAGTTATACGGTTGCCGACCAGTGACGACCAATCAACCGCCGGTCATCTCTGAAGTTTCTGGCCCAACCACCTTGCGCGTGGGTGAAATGGGCACTTGGACCGTCCGAGCCACCGATCCGGAGAACGGGGTTTTAAATTATTCTGTCATCTGGGGTGACGAGCCAGAAAACATTCCTCTCGCCGCCGCGCCATCAACGGCTGGTCCAGTTCAGCAGACTGCCACGTTCGCTCACGGCTATGCCCGCGCGGGAACTTACCAACCAATTTTCCATGTCACGGACAATGCCGGAAAATCTAACCGCACTTCAATCAGTGTTGTCGTCGGCCAAAATTCTAATTCCCCCATCACCGTACTCACCCCCAACGGCGGTGAGCAGTGGGTGACTAATTCGGTGAAACCAATTACTTGGAACTACACTGGCGCCACGAGTGCGACGAGGGTTGATCTTTATTTACAACCAACAATGCCTCCGTGCCCTCCGGGGATGGGGTGCATACAGGTGATGCCTGAACCAATCATCTTGGATAAAAATATCCCCGCTCGCCTTACTTACAATTGGATCGTTGCCACTGATATTGTAAACAATCCAATCCCTGCTGGAAATTATTGGGTAGAGGTTTGCCCGAGTGGATCAGAAGGACCTGGTGATACGGGTTGCGACTCGAGCGATGATCATTTCACGATCTTCCCAGTTGCCGATCTGCAGTAGAAATTGGGCGAGGTGAAACTTTGCAACGCGCGCGGGCGTCTGCTAGCATTAACAGATGAAGTCGCCAAAAAACTACTTGTTTGCGGTGAATATCGAGCGGGGTGAGGACGGTCATTTCGTTGTCTCCGTTCCAGCTCTGCCGGGTTGTTTCAGCCAAGGCGATACCTATGAAGAAGCGGTCGCGATGGCCGAAGACGCTATTCGCGGTTATCTACAATTAGCAATAGAAAGAGGTGAAACTGTTCCAACCGAGAAAAAACTGGCCGAAAAGGTGATGTTGTCGGTTCGTTCACCATTACCGATGATGGCATGAGCCGATTGCCAAATGTAACGCCAAAAGAAATGATTGGTGTCTTGCGTCGGGCTGGTTTTCAGGACGAGCGTCAAATCGGGAGTCACTTTTACCTATTTCACGCATCCAAGAATCTTCGTACTGGTGTGCCAATTCACCCGGGAGACCTAGATCGGGGCTTAATGAAAAAAATTATTAAACAGGCCGGTTTAACCGAAGATAAATTTCGACAGTTACTCTAAAGAGACGAAAAACTTTGCAACTCGTGCGGACATCTGTTAGCATGAGATATCCGAAGTAAAATCTAATTATTTATCACCCAATGATTAACCTGTTTAAAATTCGAGAATTTTTTTCCAACCTTTCCAGCACCGGATAGTTTAATCACAGATTTTACGGCGGTTAAATAAACCACCGTGCCAATAAAAACTTTACTACTCGTCATCGCCACTAGCGGTCTAGGCGGAGTGATTTTCGGCTATTTTATCCGTTGGCTGATTACCCTCGGCCAAAAGGGGTCGGTCGAGATCGCGGTTAAAAAAACCATTCTGGAGGCCAAAGATCAGGCCCAGAAAATTATTGATCGCGCGGAAAAACAGGCCGAAGACCGGTTAAACGAGATCAAAGCCAAGGAACGCTCAAAAGAGGAGGAATTGAAAAAGAAGGAAGAGCGCTTACTAAAAAAAGATGAGTTGTTTGATAAGCGTCAACTCGACATTGATCGAGGTCTGGAGAATGTCAAAATTCAACTCGAAGAAAGCAAAAAACTCAAAGAAAAACTGGTTCAAGAGGAACACGCCCAAAACAAAGAACGAGAACGCATCGCCCGACTAACCGAGGCCGAGGCCAAAGAAGAGATTATGGGTCTCGTCAGTAAAAACTACGAGGAGGACTTGTTGATCCGATTGCATAAATTGGAGCTGGCCGGTCAGGAAAAACTCGAAACTCGCGCCAAAAGCATTTTAGCCGCTGTGATTCAGCGTTTGGCCAATACGAGCGTGCCGGAAGTTAGTTCCACGATTGTGGAAATTCCGTCTGATGATGTTAAAGGCAAAATCATTGGCAAAGAAGGGCGCAACATTCGAGCGTTTGAGAAGGCCACCGGCGTGGAAGTGATCATTGACGACACGCCGGGCGCGATTACCCTGTCGTCGTTTGATCCGGTGCGGCGGCAAATCGCCAAAACGGCGCTCGACAACCTAATCCTCGATGGCCGGATTCAACCGGCCAAAATTGAAGAGTTGGTGGAAAAAGCCAAAGAGCAAATTTCTCAAGTGATTAAAGAGAAGGGTGAACAGGCGGCTTATGAGGCCAGCGTGTTTAATCTTGATCCCCGAGTTATCTTGATCCTCGGTCGGCTCCACTTCCGAACCAGTTATGGTCAAAACGTGCTGCAACATTCAGTGGAAATGGCCCACCTGGCCGGCATGTTGGCCGAGGAGCTGGGTGCTGATCCGCAAATCGCTCGCGCTGGCGCCCTGCTCCACGATATCGGCAAGGCGGTTGATCACGAAGTCTCGGGAACGCACGTGGAAATCGGCCGGCGCATTTTGGACAAGTTCGGGGTTAATCCTTTGGTGATCAAGGCCATGCAAGCCCATCACGGTGAGTATCCGTACGAAACTCTGGAGTCAATTATCGTCCAAACCGCCGACGCCATTTCCGGTGGTCGGCCGGGCGCGCGACGAGACAGTATCGAAAACTATCTCAAACGCCTGAAGGATTTGGAGGATTTGGCCAACTCGTTTCCGGGTATTGAGAAGACTTACGCCATTCAAGCTGGACGAGAAATTCGTATTTTTGTTAAACCACATGAAATTAGTGACCTCGAAGCCAGACAACTAGCTCGAAACATCGCCCTGCGCATTGAACAGGAGCTGAAATACCCGGGGGAAATTAAAATTACCGTGATCCGGGAGGCCCGCGTGGTAGAATACGCCCGTTAGGGTGACGAGCTTGACCGCTAGTTGCGCCTAAAATGGCTTAACGGTATAATGGGGTGGTTAGAAATAAGCAGTTGGTCGACGATTAAAAGTAACGGTTAAGGGAAATTTTATGAACAAACAATCACTCATTGACG
>CAYHYA010000009.1:0-29490 GCA_964360815.1 uncultured Candidatus Saccharibacteria bacterium
CGGATTCTGCGTATATTGTCGCCTAGTTTCTTTGCGGAATTGCTCATATCAACAGATTTAGTATGGCGAGAATTGTTTTTTTAAACAATAGTGTTCTATAATACAAATAGCCCTCGCCCCGTTTCCGCCCCCGCCTGCCAGATTTTCGGCGGGGAGGCATTCAATTTTAAAAAAATCCCCCCGCGAAAAAATGAAAAAATTTATGGTCGCAGGTTACTAAGTATCTTTGGTCATCGTCGCCCGCAGACAAAGCAGTTTGTCTGCTTTGCGCTCGGATGACCCCACCGGGAATCGAACCCGGATTTGAAGCTTGAGAAGCTTCCGTCCTAACCGTTAGACGATAGGGCCACAGGTTGGTTAAATGCTACTCTTTTTTTATTAGTCGTTCAATCGTTATTCAACACATCGTTAGTCCCGATTTCTTTTAAGAAATCGTGGATCCGCGATTTTGCTCAAAACAAATTTTGGCAAAATCGGGAACGATAGGGCCGCGGTTTGAACAATGCTACTATTTTTCTACCGCTCCTGCCATTCTTTTTCTTGTCGCACCAGTAATTCGGTTTTGCGTTCCGGTTCGGCCATTACCTCCTCCACCACTCGTTCGGTTCGGATTGATTGCGATCCTTTAACGAGGACGAGATCGCCCGGCGCGAGCAAGTGTTCGAGCGCCCGGCCGGCCTCTTGCGCTTCGTCAAAGTGGAAAAGATTTTTTGGATCAAAACCATTGTTCCGCGCCGCGTCGGCAATAAACTTAGCTCGCACGCCAATCGTCATAATGATGTCGCAAACCGCCGCCGCTTGCCGACCAACTTCTTGATGGGCCTCAATCGTATACTGCCCAAGTTCCAACATGTCGCCAAGCACCGCGATTCGCCGTCCCGACACGTTAATTAATTTCAGCGTTTCGAGCGCTAGTTCCACCGCCGCTGGTGACGAATTATAACTATCATCAAGAAGCAAACTATCCTTAATCCCGCGTAAGAGCCGCAGTCGGCCGGGCGGCGGTTCGTAAGCGGTGAGGGCTTCCGTCATCTCAACTAAATTAAAACCGAGGGCCACGCCAACGGCCAGACCGGCCGCCGGAGCATATAGTTGATGACGACCAAACAAACCATTCAGTCGCAAGGGAACCGTGTGGCCAGCGTGGTCAATTTTGAAAGTGTAACCCACCGGGCCAGCATCATCGTAAATTAAGTGTTCGCTATGAATCCTGATGACGTTATTTTCGCCAAAGCCATAGGTCACAACCTTGTAATTAGTTGGGGTGATGATCCGTTCATCGTCACCGTTAACCACCAGCCAGCCGTCCGCCCGAACCGCCTCAAACAAAGAAAGTTTCTCTTTGGCTAAATCTTCGGGCGACGGGAAAAACTCGAGGTGAACCGGCCGGGCCGGCAAACCAGTCAAAATTGCTAGGTCGAGTTTCAACCAACGGTTGAAACGTTTGATATCGCCCGGCCGATCAACGCCAAGCTCAAGCACCAACCATTCGGGATAATCGTGCCGAAAAATAATTAGATTTAAACCGGCGGCAAAATTTTTCAGCCAATCGAGCGGCCGACCCCAGGCGTTCGGCCGCCGGAGAATCGAGAGCGGTACACCAATTTCACCATTGAAACTTTTTTCGCTACGGGCGGTCTTAAACCGTCCAGCTAAAATGAGGTACACGGCCTCTTTCACACTCGTCTTGCCCACACTGCCAGTGATGCCGACGAGTCGCGGCCGATACTTCTTCAGGATCAATCTAGCTTCGAGTTCCAAGCACCAAATTACTAATTTTCGGAGAATCTTTTTGATCATAATTTAACGATCGGGAGGAACCCGATAATAATTCAAGAGAAATTTAGCCAAATTGATAAACGGGTCGGTGAGAGTTTGTAGGGCGTATTGCGCTCCAACCGGCTCGAGGGCGTAAAGGAAAACACTAAACCGCGGATTACTAGCGGGAAAATAACCAAAAAAAGAGTGGAGGAATTTATCCTTTTCGTAACCGCCGACCAGGGGCTTCGGGATTTGGGCGGTTCCGGTTTTGGCGGCGATTTGGTAGTGGGGTAAACGTTTTCGGCCACCATCAATGGCTTCGTCCACCACTCGCACTAACATGGCGGTGATTTTTTGGGCGGTTTCTTCTTTGACCACCCGTTGTCTGATTTCCGGTATCGTCTCGTCGGACAAACCAGTTTCGTAACGTTGTTCCTTGACCACATACGGCCTAACCAACTGGCCACCATTGGCGAGTGATGATAAGGCCATGGTGATGTTAAGTGGCGTCATGGCAATCCCTTGACCGAAAGCGGCCGTGGCATATTCGACCGCTCGGGTGCTGTTCAAGTTGTTAGTCAAACCAGTCGCCTCACCCGGCAAATCAACTCCGGTTTTTTGACCTAAACCAAAATTGAGAAAATATTCGCGCAAGCGCTCGTGACCAAGTTTCTGCATCACGAAAACCGCTCCCATATTCAACGACTGGTTTAACACTTCTTGCAAAGCGATTTGTCCGCGGGCGCGACCGTCGTAATTTCGAATTATTCGACCGTCAATCACCATGCTACCAACATCCAGATAAGTTGTCTTCTCGTTGATCACTCCAGCATCAAGACCAGCGGCCAAAGTTAGTGGTTTGACGATCGAGCCCATCTCGTAAACGTTTTCTACCAACGGATTACCGAGCAACGACAAACTGGCTTGTTTTTTTCCGGGGTCAAAAGTCGGCCGCGCCGCCATGGCGACAATGGCGCCGGTTTTTGGATCAAGGATAATTCCACCAACCGCTTTAGTTTGCCAGCGCGTGGTTACGGTGTCGAGTTCGTTTTCGAGAAAACGCTGCGCGTCCGGTTCGATCGTGGTGACGATGTCACCCAAATTGGCGCTTGAAGCTCCAACACCAAGAGACGTGCTCACTCCCAAAAGAATTTCTGACAAGAAGGTGGTGAACGACAAGGTTCGCTCGCGTCGCAAAACTTGGTCGTATTGTTTTTCCAGTCCATATCGACCACCGTAATCATCGTTGTTATAGCCCATAAAACCGAGGGCGTGTGCCGCCAAGGTGCCGCCCGGATAGGACCGAAAATGTTGTTCAATTACCTGTACGCCCGATAAACCAAGCTTTCTGATCGCGAGACCGGTCGCCGCTGGTAAACGAGCGGCAATTTCCACGTAAGGGTCGTCACGTTGTTTGCTTTTAGCGATAAAAAATTCTTGATTGATGGGCCAAATTTTATTTAGTTTGAGATAAACCGCCTCGGGGTTTACCAGTTGTTTTGGATTAATTGCCAAAATATAGCCCACCTCGAGCGTGGCGCCAGAAACTAGCGTCCCGTCCTTGGTTTCAAAAAAAATCGCCCCGCGATCGAAAATTTTATTAAGTGATTGTTGGTTTTGTCGTTCAGCAGTTTGGCGATACTTCTCCCCCTTAATAATTTGGATGAAAAAGAGCTTGGTTGACAACAATAAACCGACCGCGATCATCACGGCGATCAAAAAATGTAGCCGCCCGAACTTTCTCTCTCTGTTGACCATGCCGAAACCAGCGAGTTAGTGGGTTATCGTTCGGCGACGACGAAAGAAGTGTTTGGGCCAGCTTCTTCAAAGCCCATGGCGTAGGCCCGTTCAATTGTTAAATCACGGGCCAAAGAAAGATAGTCCATCTCTAAACGGCCAATTTCAAGCGTTACACTAGACCGCGCCCGACCAAGTTTTTCTCGATCGGCCAAATTGAAAACAATGCTGTTTACAAAATAGATATAGCTAACCAGTCCAAACACTAGCAGACCGAGGGCGAGCCAAAAAATTTTGACCTGAACCGATTCTAGTTTAAAAACTTTAGTGCTCATTTTTTTGAATAATTCTTAATGTGGCGCTCCGCGCCCGGGGATTGTTAATGACTTCTTCGCGGCTCGGCTTGATCGCTTTCTTGTTGATAATCAGTGCTGTTCCCTGACTAACTTGTTCTCGAAAAAAATTCTTGACCACTCGCGCCTCGCCGCTATGGAACGTGATGATCGCGATCCGTCCGCCCGGGCGAAGCAAATTGAAACCAGCGGCCAAACCTTGAGCCAACGAGCCAAGCTCGTCATTGACCACCAACCGCAGAGCGAGAAAAACTTTGGTGGCATGGTGTCGACGTTGCTTCAAATACCAACGGGGCGCGGCGTGACGAATAATCTCAACTAGGTCGGTCGTGGTGCGGATTGGTTTCAAACGCCGCGCCGTGACCATGGCCCGAGCGAACCGTTTGGCGTTGAGTTCATCGCCATAGTCACGAAAAACTGTCGTTAGTTGGTCCTCATCCCAACGGTTGATCACTTCCGCGGCGGTGAGTTGCTCGGGCGACGGTGACGACTCGTAGGTCATGAGTAGCGGTTCGTCGGTTTGAAAAGAAAATCCTCGGCCCGATTCCGCCAACTGGTTTGATGATAATCCAAGATCCAAAAACAAACGATCAATACTCGTGACACCGATTGATCTGACCAGATGATCAATTGATCGAAAATCGCCGGCCAACAAACTGACGCGACATTGTTCGATCCCACCGAGCGAATCAATTTCAGACAAGCGTTGTCTCGCTCGTTCAATCGCCGAAGCGTCTCGATCAAGACCGATCAAATGGCCATTCGGGATTAGTGGCCTAATCGCCGCGCTGTGACCGCCACCGTTGATCGTTCCGTCCACCACCGTCAAACCCGGCCGAAGGTCGAGACCATCTATCACTGACTGTAAAAGAACAGAAACGTGCATGGAGAGATTAGAAAACTCCAATCTCGCCCAACTTCTCGGCTAGCACGCCAGCTTGACTCTCGAGCTGTTTGGTTTGTTCCTGCCACAACTCTTCGTCCCAGATTTCCAGTCGATCGTTCACTCCGGCGATCACCACTTTCGTCTTCAGGCGAGCAAAATCTTTCAAGAAATCGGGAATCAAGATCCGGCCGATCGTGTCTACCTCGCTTTCCACTGCGCCGGCCAAAAGAAAACGGTTAAAACTTCGCGTCCCGGCTTGACCCATCGAAAGTCGCGAGAGCTTTTCCATAATCCCCTGCCAAGATTTGACCGGATAAACAAACAGGCAAGTGTCCAAACCGCGCGTCAACACCACCTTCCGGCCCAACAGTCGGCGAAAATTGGCCGGCACCGCCACCCGCTTTTTGTCGTCAATCGTATGGCGATATTCACCGATGAGCATGGCTGTTGAATAGTGCTAGTTTTACCCACTTTTACCCACTAGCCATAAAGTATATTCCACTTTGTCCCACTAGGCCAATTAACTTATCCACAGAGAAAACAGGCAAGCGCACGACCAATCGGTACGGCGCTTGTTTTTTATTATTTTTGATCTTTCGGCCGCAGGGTCGGAAAATAGATTACTTCCCGAATATTAGTCGCGCCGGTAAACAACATTACTAGTCGGTCAATTCCAATCCCCACGCCGCCAGCCGGCGGCAGGCCGTATTCCAATGCTTCGAGATAACTTTCGTCGAACGGTTGAGTTTCCGTCTCGCCGGCTTGGCGATTCTTTTCTTCGTTTAGAAAACGCTCGCGTTGTTCCGCCGGATCATTCAGTTCGGAAAAGGCCTTGACGATTTCCAGTCCGCCGATAACCAGTTGAAAAGCATCCGCCAGCGCCGGTTGAGCGGTTTTGGTTTTAGCCAAGGGCAAATAATTTTTCGGATAGTCAACAATAAAAGTTGGTTGAATTAATTTTGGCCGGCAGACTTTTTTATAAATTTGATCGAGAGTTTTTTCCCGACTAGCACCCGTTGGCAACTCCACCCCAAATTGCGCGGCTTTAAGCGCGAGTTCTTTATCGGTGGCCGTCGCCGGGTCAGTGATCAAAACATCGCGCTTTAAGAGGTCGTAATAACTGATGACCTTAAATCGCCCGCGGAAACTGATCGCCTGTTGGTCATAATTAATCGTCGCACTTTTGGTTAATTGTTGGACTAAATTTTTGATCAACTGTTCAACGAACTGTCGTTGCTTGGCCGCGTCGCTGTAGGCCTCGTAGAACTCGAGCATGGTGAATTCGGGATGATGGGTCGCATCAATTCCCTCGTTACGAAAACATTTCGACAATTCAAACACTTTAGGGAAACCACCGATCAACAATTCTTTAAGATAGAGCTCGGGCGAAATTCGCAGATACAAATTGAGTCCCAGCGCCTCATGGTAAGTTTGAAACGGTTTCGCCGTGGCGCCACCGGCGAGAGTTTGCAGGATTGGCGTTTCGAACTCGAGATAGTCGGCGGCTTCGAGAAACTGGCGGAGAAATCGGATCAATCGCGAGCGCAACACGAAACGTTCACGAACCTCGGATCCAAGTAAACTATCGAGATAACGTCGCCGGAAACGCTCTTCCAGATCAACCAAACCGTGCCATTTATCGGGCAAGGGGCGGACGCTTTTTGCCAACATTCGCCACGATTTAACCAAAAGGGTTTTTTCCTGACTTTTGGTCAAGAAAAGTCCACCGGTCACCTCAAGAATATCGCCCCGATCAACACTTGACTCAAACAATTCGCTCGCTTCGGGTTTAATTTCGCCAAGTTTGACCAGCGCTTGCAATTTACTAGTACCATCGTGAAGATCAAAAAACATTAGCCCGCCCTGACCGCGCAAACCGACCACCCGACCGACCACGGTGAGCGGTTTTTTTCTAGTCTTTAGTTTACCAAAGAGGCGAACCGTCTCGGCCAAAGAATAATCGCTCTTGCTGACAACCGGATAAGGATCAAGACCGTTCGATCGAAGAAGTTCCAACTTCTTCAAACGTTCGGTTCGCAACTCTTCAAGCGAGGCCATGGTTCGGATTACTTAGCCCAGTTTAATAATCTGGTAAACCGTTTCGCCGCGCGGCGTTTTAACCGTCACGGCATCGCCCTTCTTCCGATTAAGCAAACTGGCGCCGAGTGGTGACTGATAAGAAATTTTACCGGCAGCCAAATCAACTTCTTCCGGCCCGACGATTTGAAATTTTACTTCCTCGCTGTTGCCGTTCTTTCGAACCACCAAACTCGAACCGATGCCAACCGACGAAGTGTGGCGTTCGCCGATAATCTCCGACATCTTAAGCAGATTCTCGACTTCGTTGATCCTGGCTTCCACGTCGGCCTGTTCATCCCGCGCCGAGTGATACTCGGCATTCTCCGATAAATCGCCGAGTGATTTGGCAAATTCCAACCGCTCGGCAATTTCTCGACGCTTCACTGTTTTCAACTCTTGCAACTCTTGCTTCAGAGCATCAAACTTTTCCTGACTTAAATAGTGCTTGTCGGTTTCCATTAGTTAAGGATCATAACTTTTCTATCGGCAAACGTCAAAGGTCTGTTATAATAGCGAGCGCCCCACATTATTATGGTTCGACGTTTTCTTAATTTTTTCCAGCGCGAGCTTACCGGCCTGCATGAAGCGGCTTTCTTGCTTGGTTTGTCGGCTTTACTCTCGCAAATTCTGGCCCTACTGCGTGATCGTCTGCTGGCCGCCTCTTTCGGCGCCGGTCCAGCTCTCGATGTTTATTACGCCGCCTTTCGTGTGCCTGACCTGTTGTATGTTTCGCTTGGTTCTTTCGTTTCAGTGACCGTTGTTCTGCCTTTTTTAATTAAACAACTCGAAAGCGACCGGCCAGAATCAGCTAGTCACTTGCTCGCCGATTTATTTAGTCGTTTTCTGGTGTTAATAACCTTGGCCGCTCTGGCGGCTTATTTTTTAATGCCCCACTTGCTTGGTTGGATCGCCCCGGGTTTTAATTATGCCCAACAACGAGAACTTCTCCCCTTGTCTCGACTGCTCTTGCTCTCACCGATTCTGCTGGGGTTATCCAGTCTTTTCGCCAACGTAACCCAGTCGTCTCGCAAATTTTTTCTCTACGCCCTGAGTCCAATTTTCTATAATCTGGGCATCATTTTTGGGGTAATTTTTCTTTACCCGAGCTGGGGCTTAACCGGTTTAGTTTGGGGTGTGTTGCTTGGAGCGTTGGGCCATCTGGCCATTCAGTGGCCGGCCCTTCGGCGCGGACCAATCACTTTCCGTTGGTCGGCCATCTGGCGACACCGATCTGGCGAGCCCGGCATTTGGCGGAAAATTTTTCTCTTGTCTTGGCCTCGTACCATCACTCTTTCGGCCAATCAATTGGTTGTCACCATTCTACTTTCGTTCGGTTCTTATCTCGCGGTTGGCTCGATCGCGATATTCAATTTCGCTTATCATCTCCAATCAACGATCGTGGCGATTATCGGAGTCAGTTATTCGGTGGCGACTTTTCCTACACTGGTGCGCCTGTTTAGCGCCGGCGACCGGCGCGCCTTCGTCAACCAAATGACCACAACTATTCGCCACATCATTTTCTGGTCCTTGCCAGCAATCGTGCTGGCGATCGTCCTCCGCGCCCAAATCGTGCGCGTAATTTTGGGTGCCGGAAAGTTTGACTGGGGCGATACCCGTTTGACCGCCGCGGCCATGGCCGTGTTTCTTGTTTCCGCCACGGCTCAGAGCTTGATTCTTTTGTTTGTCCGCGGCTACTATGCTTGTGGACAAACAAAAAAACCACTGATCATCAATCTCTCGTCATCAATCCTGACCGTTGGTCTGGCTTTGGGATTACAGCGACTATTTAACTGGTGGCCAGCGGCCAAATTCGGCTTGGCTCATTTTTTGCGGGTTGGTGATCTGCCCGGGGTCGAACTCCTGATTTTACCAACGGCTTTTACCCTCGGCACGTTGATTAATTTGCTGATCTTGTGGGGTTCATTTCTTTTTGATTTCGGTTCGTTTCCCACCAAACTGCATCGCAGTCTCGGTCAATCGTCGGCCGCGGCGCTCGTGGCTGGCGGCGGCGCCTATCTCGTCCTTCAACTTCTCGCGCTGGTCGTTGATCAAACAACCTTCTTTGGTATTTTCATTCAAGGATTCTCGGCTGGGCTAGTTGGTATTTTAATTGGCGCGATTGTTTTATGGCGATTTAACAACGAAGAAATAATTGAGATTGGCCGATCGCTTCGTCAAAAATTCTGGCGTCGGGCGCGGCCGATTCTTTCGGTGACCGAGGAACTTTAAAAAATGAACCGTCCGACCATCTCCGTCGCTCCGCTTAAATGGACTCAAGTTATGAAGTTCTTGTTTTTGCGACAGGCCATCGAATCGGAAACTGACCATCTCGCCCTCGACGGAGACGAGCGGAAACGCGAACCAGTTTGGCTGGCGGCGGGAAGAATGTTTGTTAATCGGCGGTGGTTACAAATTCTCGTTGCCAAAGATGGAGACAGGTTTGTGGGTTATTTGTCGATTTTTTTCGCGCGTTTTCGAAAAATGAAAACGAACGCCTATTTGGTTCTCTCGGTTCGCGAGGGCTACCGAGGCCAAGGAATCGGCACGCGACTGATGCAAGAGGCCGAAAAACTGGCTCGCGAACGCGGCATTCGGCGTTTAGAACTTGAGGTATTTGCGAAAAATAAACAGGCCTATGGATTATTTAAGCGTTTGGGTTACGAGGAAGAGGGTCGAAAACGTCAAGCGGTGCGCGTTCGGGATGAGTTTATTGATCTTGTTTTGATGGCGAAATTTTTGACTAAAACTTGAGATGAACAATTTGTTTTTTCAAGAGCTTAAAAAAAACGAGTCTTTTGATCCGCTGACTCTTTGTTTGGTTGCGCCATTTACTCAAGCCGAGTTTTATGGTCGTTGGCAAGAGAGCTTAGATCGAGAAGTTCGGCGGTTTGTCGTCTGGCAAAACGACCGTGCGATTGCCTATTTCCAACTGATTAGATACCGCTTGGTTTATAACAAAAGTTATCTTTATGTCCCCTACGGGCCGGTGGTTACCGAATTTTCGGAGTCATTTTTTAAATCACTTCGAACCGAGCTGGTTAATCTGGCTCGCCAAGATGGCGCGATCTTCGTCCGTTTGGATTTTACTCCACCAATCGATAAAAACACTGAGAAAAAACTTCTGGCTAAGATTTTTACCGCGGCCGCGCCGCGGACCTATCAATCGGCTTATTTTCAACCACGCACCGAGTGGTGGCTTAATTTGAATAAAACCGAGGACGAACTATTAAACGAGATGCAGAAGGGCGCCAGATACAGCGTACGCACCGCCGTTCGAAAGGGGGTGATCCTGGAAACGGTGGCCACTGATTTCGAAAAATACTTCCCCGTTTTTTACGAATTGCTCCTAAACACCGCCGAACGCAACGGCTTCAGCTTGCATCATAAAACTTATTATCAAAATATTTTCAAAAATCTCCGACCAGATAACGCCTATCTAACGGTCGCCAAATATAAAGAAAAAATTCTGGTGATTAAGTTGGTCATTCGCTATGGCCAAGTGGCCAGTTGCATTTTCAGTGGTTCGAGTAACGAACATCGCGACCGGCGACCAACCTATTTGGCCCAATGGTCGGCAATTTGTCAGGCCAAAAAACTCGGTCACAATTTCTACAACTTCGGCGGCGTTTCTTCGTCAACCAGAATTTACCAGGGCTGGGACGGACTAACCAGTTTCAAAAAAAATTTTGGCGGCTACGAGATGGTCCATTCTGATTTTTACGACGTCGTGGCCAATCCAATTTGGTACCACCTATATAATTTAGGGAAATTTATTAAAAATCTAATCAAGATATTCCGGAGCGGCCGTTGATAGCCAATCAATAAATTGGCGGAAAACTGAAGCACCACCAACCCCAAAAATTGTGCCAACCCGTCCGCGCTCCATAACCACAGCAAAAGCATAGCGTGGTGATTCGTAGGGGAAGAAACCAATGACCCAAGAGTTGACCGTTTCTTTGGTCGTGCCCAATTCGGCCGTGCCAGTTTTTGCCGCCACGGCCACCGCGCTAGTATTCAGAGCGCTGGCCGTCCCCTCGGTCACAGCCAAACGTAGTCCCTCGCGAACCACCGCCAGATTTTCTGGCTTTAACGCCGGTTCAATTGGGCGCGGTTTGACCAGTGCCGGCGTTGAGGTGGCCGAAAGAACCGACGGCGTAACCAATAATCCCCCGTTTGCAATTGCCGCCGCCACGCGCGCCATTTGTAGTGGCGTGACCTGAAAACCATACTGACCGATGGCGGTGTGGTAAGTATTACCAACCCGCCAAGGATCACCGGCAAAAACTTTCGCCTTCCACTCGGGGGTAGGAATGATGCCAGACGCTTCACCAGACCAATTAATGCCGGTTGGCTCACCCAAACCAAAAAGTCGAGCGTATTGGTCAATGCGGTTGGTGCCGAGACCGACTTGATCCTCAAATCCACCGCCGATTTCGTAAAAATAAACATCCGAAGAAACCGCCAGGGCGCGTTGCAAATTCACCGCGCCGTGCGCTTTCCAGTCGCGAAAAATTGACGGCTTGGTCGGATCGAACGGATTAGGCAAAGTCAGGGCGCCAGTGCTGACGATCTCTTTCTTCGGGTCAATGATCCCCTCGTTTAAGGCACCGATGGCAATAATTGGTTTAATTATTGACCCGGGGGTATACAGGCCAGAAACTGCGCGGTTAAGAAATGGCTTATCCGGATCTTTCAGCCAGCGATTAATTACCTCCCGATCTCGACCCAATGACAAAACTTGCGAATCATATTCCGGGTAACTAACCAGAGATAAGAGCTCGCCGGTTTGAACATCAAGAACCACGCCCGCGCCGCCGAGAAAACCGCGTTCCACCGCCAGCGTCTTGATTAAATCATAAAGCTTGTTCTGCAGACGGCCATCAATAGACAACCACAGACTGGCTCCCGACTCGGCTGGTTTGAAAGAATACTCCGACCGAATCAATCCCCGCGCGTCAACCTCTTCGATGTTAATTCCGGACACGCCCCGCAAACGTTCGTTGTAGATTTTTTCCACCCCGTCACGACCAGTCAGTTCTTCGGGAAGATAGGTGGTGGTGGTCAAATCTTCGTTGCTGGGATAGCCAACGTAACCAAGTAAATGAGACAGGCCGTCGAGCTCAAGATAGGTTCGTTCTGGATTATTCCAAGCTAATTCCTGACCACGACGATCATAGATCACGCCACGTTCGGCAAAAATTGGGGTTTGTCGCAAGGTGTTAGTCTCGCCTCTCGTGGCCAACGTTTGACCATTAACAACTTGTAAATTAAAAACCTTGATCAAAAAAACTAGGCCGATTAAACAAAAGAAACCGGCGAGCAAAGAAAGCACCGAGCGGCTGATGGGCCGCTCGCGCTCACCCTCAAATTGCTGGCGATCAAAATCCGGCAGATTGTAAGTGTCTAAAAAAATTTCGTCCGGATCAATGGTCATATTCTAGTTGAAGCGAATCAATTTTTTGGAAAAAAAGATTAACGGTATCGCCAGGGTGATTGAGAGCAAACCAACAAACGAGGTTGGCGCACCGTAAATTTGCCCGTAAAGCAGGTCAAACAGCAGGGCTAACAACAAAACCAAAAACGGCGTCTCGATCAGTGCGGCGACGGCAATCAGTGCGGCGATAGTTAACCACCACCACGGTAGATAAAAAACCGCCAATAACCCAAGAAAAAAGTAGAGCCAGCTACGAGCCATGAATTTCAAGCCACGACAAAAATTCCAGGTTGACTGGACTGCGAAACAGGATCGTTTGGAAGGCCGCCGCCGGATCACGTTCAACCACGCGAACCACTCCGAGCAAATATTCCTGACCTTGCGCCATGAGGTTAACCACGTCACCAACCTTAATCACTAAATCGCGAGGTAAAGACGCAGAAAAGTTTCCCCCCGAACGACCACTGGCTTCGACCGGTAAACGTTCCGAACCAACCAAGACATTGATTTTTCGACCAACGGCCGAATAGAGTTCAACTTTTAAGGTTTTGGCCGAAACCGCCGCCACCCGACCGATCGCGACCGTTCCATGACTAGTGGCCAAATCGTCAACCGCGACCGAATGACTAACGTTGTCCTGGCCAACATCAACCAGAACCATTCCGAGAGGTGATTGCTCTGGACGAGTTAATAAGCGCCCGACGGTAATTTTTTCTTCCGGTTGACGACGATTAAAAATCTCTCGCAGAGCTTGATTGTCTTGTTTGAGTCGCTCCCGATCGAGAACAGCCGACTGAAGAACGTCTAGTTCTTGGCGTAAACGGCGATTTTCTTCGTTCAACGCTTTTTGACTCTTAAAGAACCCGATCAACCCGCCACCAATCCGCGTGCCGGTGGCCGAGATGGCCCAAAACGGTCGGGCCGTGGCGATCGCCGTCTTAACGCCGAGGACGTGAATCGCCGGCCAACTAAACAGCCACCACAAACCCAAACCAATTCCGATAATCCAAAATATTGACCGCTTATTCATCCTCGTCGGGCAAAAGAATTTCTCGGTGGGCCTCAAGGTCTTCTAAAATAATTCCCGTGCCACGAACCACGGCCGTGAGAGGATCGTCGGCAACGGTGACCGGAATTTTTAATTCCTGCACCAAGAGTTCTTTAATCCCCTGAAGCAGTGCCCCGCCCCCGACCAAGATTATCCCTTTATGCATGATGTCGGAGATAACTTCCGGCGGAGTTGATTCGAGAACTTCTTTAATCGAACTAACCAAGCTGGTAATTGAGAGGGCAATCGCCTCTTTCACGTCCGCGTCGGTGATGACCATTTCTTTTGGTAAACCGGTAACGAGATCGCGACCGCGAATCGTGGCCTCGAGCGGTCCCGGGCTTTTCCAGACCGAACCAATGGCGATCTTCACCTCCTCGGCCGTTTTTTCACCCAGCAAAATTTTAAACTCATCACGAACGTAGAGAATGATGTCGCGGTTCAACCGATCGCCGGCAATGCGCAAATTTTTAGATTTGACAATTCCCGACAGAGAAATCACCGCGATGTCGGTAGTGCCGCCGCCAATATCCACAATCAAACTGCCAACCGGGTCACGCACTGGTAGACGAATACCGATAGCGGCGGCCATTGGTTCCTCAACCACCAAAACGGAACGGGCCCCGGCCTGGCGCGTGGCGTCACGAACCGCTCGAACTTCAACGTTGGTGATACCCGAAGGAACGCCCACCACCACGCGCGGTCGGAAAAACTTCCGTGAACCAAGACGCGCCACGCGCTTCAAAAAATAGGCCAGCATTTCTTGGGTCATTTCAAAGTTTGAAATCACTCCGTCCACCAACGGCCGGATGATTTCAAGATGGGCTGGCGTTCGGCCGACCATCTGTTTGGCATCGTTACCGATCGCCACGATTCGTCCGGTTTTTTGATTAACCGCCACAATTGATGGTTCGACAATCACAATCCCGTGCCCCTTGACGTAAACAAGGATGTTCGCCGTGCCGAGATCAATCCCGACATCGTGGGAAAATAGTTCGTAGAAACGATCTAACCAAGCCAGGCGCATATTTTTTCTTCGGGCACGAACTGGATATTTCCCGAACGACGTTCGCTAACTTCGACCAGATTTTTAGACATTGTTTTAGTAGAAACAATCAGTCGCCAGGGTAAACCAATCAAGTCGGCCTCGGCCAATTTCTGTCCAGCCGAAACCGGACGATCATCCCATAAAACTTCCTGTCCAGCGGCGATTAATTGGTCGTAGAGCATTTTTGATTTTTCCGTGACGGTAACATCCTCGCCAAGTGTTAGAAGGTGGACTTTAAATGGTGCCACGGCCACCGGCCAAACCAACCCCCGTTCGTCGGATAAGATCTCGGCGAGTGCTCCAAGTAACCGACTAATTCCCAAACCATAGCAACCCATCACCACCGGCTGATTCACCCCTTGTTCATCGCGGTAAACCAAATTAAACGCTTGACTGAAATTTGTTCCCAGCTGAAAAATGTTCCCGACCTCAATCGCTCGTTCCGCTCGCGCCAATTCTTGACCGCATTTCGGGCAATTCGGTTGACGCTCTTTAATCTCATCATTAACCGCCAGTGAACAGTTGGAGCAAAGATGGATCAGGTCTTCGCCAGCGGCAGTCAGGGCTTGAAATTCGTGAGAGAAGTCGGCGAACGTTCCCCCACCAGCCAGGGTTAAGTGGGTCATCGTCCCCAGACCAACCGTTTGGAAAATCCTCTGATAAGCGACGATCATTAGGTCGTAATAATTTTTCAAATCACTCGTGTCGCGGTGGAAAGAATAAGCGTCTTTCATGATAAATTCCCGGCCGCGCAACAGACCAGACTTAGCGCGTGGTTCCATGCGAAACTTAGTTTGAAATTGAAAAATAGTTAACGGTTGACCAGACGACCGGGTCGGCAAATCCTGATACGAAGATAAAAAATGCTGGAGTAACGGCGTGACCACTTCTTCGTGGGTTGGACCGAGAGCAAACTCGCGACCGCTTTCGTCTTTCAATTTATACAGATCGGTCATCTTGTCCCAACGACCGGTCGCGAGCCATGATTCTTTCGGCTGAAGCGCTGGCATTAGAACCTCTTGGGCTCCCAGGGCGAGCATTTCTCGACGGACAATTCCTTCGATCTTTTCGAGCACCCGTCGGCCAAGCGGCAAATAGGTATAGACTCCGGCCATTTCTTTGTGAACAAAACCAGCCCGAACCAGCAACTTGGCGTTTTGGGCGACTTCGTCGGCGGGGGCTTCGCGCCGGGCGCGAGTGAAAAGTTGTGACTGACGCATGCCGATATCTTATGGGAAAAACCACCGTCTGTAAACTTGATATGGGAAAAGGGGGCAGACCAAAAGTCTACCCCCAAAAAAACTGGATCATCGTTTAAAAATAAGATGAAGCCAACGCCACAAAAAGCAAAGACTTTGGCTTGGATCATGAGGATATTTCTTTAAACGACGCATGGTTGACCGCAAACGTTTTTTCTGTTTCCGCCATTGATCCTTTCGCAAAATATCGTGCGAGCTTTGATCGTTGAGCGTGTCTATTCCAAAACGACAGAGGTCAAGTGCTATGTTCCAATAAACATCTTTCTGGTCCACGGGAAGTGTTTTGTTGTTACAAGCAAGAGAAAGTAACCATGAAATTTCGGTGGCTAACTTAATCTGGGTTACTAGACTGGGGAAAAATTTTTTCAGATTGGCGATAGTTATTAATTCCAGATCGCAATCCAAAAAAAGATTTTTCGGAAACACCATTGTTGCCAATTCTTTCCTGTTAGAAACAAGAAACACAAAACATGCAACGCTATCCACAGTTCAACACCTCCTTTCTGTTTATTCACAACGCGGTTGGCCTGCAACCACACTCCAACTCCACTTAAATTCTATCTACTCGTTAGAACCGCGTCAATTCTTGACAATTTTCACGATGTCGCCATAAGTTACTGCTAGCATCAAAATAATCAGCAGGGCGAAACCGAGGAGGTTTAGGGTATTCACAATTTTTGGTCGAATTGGCGAACCCTTAATCGCCTCGATCAGTAAAAAGAAAAGCCGCCCGCCGTCGAGCGCCGGAAAGGGTAGCAAATTGAGGATGGCTAAATTAATCGAGATGATCGCCGTAAACAACAGCAAATAACCGAAACCGAGTGCTGACGCCGTGCCAACCAGAGTGGCCAAACCGATCGGCCCAGTGACTTGGTTTAAAATTTCACCTTGACCAGAAAAAATTCCTCCGAACAAATTGATTAGTCCGAGTCCAGTCAGATAAACAAGCCGAGCGGACATTTGACCGCCAACTAAAATCGCGCGCGGCCAAGATAATTTTAGGATACCGACAGTTTCTAAACCAACCCCGATCGCGGCGGCACTCGGCCGGTCAAGGGCCAAACCGACGGTCGGAATAACGGCGATTTCTTCAAGCGTCGGTTTAATTCCAGGGTGGGTGCGCCGGTAACCAACGATGATTTCTTGGCCCGAACGGCCAGCGGTGAACTCTCGCACTGTTTCGGGGGACAACTCTTCCAGTCGCTCGCTACGCGAGCGAAACGAAGCGATCACGTCACCAACTTTAAGTCCGGCGGCGGCGGCCGGGGAACCGTCTGCCACCGACACGATCGTCAGTCTTGGTTCTTGAACTTGATAGCCGCGCGGCGCGGCTGAAGCGCTAGTGGGCAAACCGGTAGTGGCCAAAGCCGCCGTGATCAAAAACCAAGCCAAAATCAAGTTAAACGCAATTCCCGCCACGAGCGTCGCCGCCTGAACCCATTTCGACTGGCCAGTTAGGGCGCGGGGTTGATCCTTCGCCGTTGCGCCAGTCGTCGTTTCTTCCGGATCTTCACCGTAGATCTTAACAAAGCCGCCGAAAGGAATGAGGTTTAACGAATATAACGTTTCGCCGCGGCGGTAACTCCACAGCCGCGGGGGGAAGCCGAGTCCGAATTCGTCAACGCGTAAACCGGCCCACTTGGCCACGATGAAATGCCCAAGTTCGTGCGATAAAATCAATATTCCGAGAACAATTAAAAAAATAATGACGGTCATTTGGTTGGAGACTTTTTAGTTCAAAATTTCGGTTTCTTTTTTCTTGGCCACCGCTTCAAGTTTCTGATTGCCCTCATCAATAATTTTTTGCAATCCATCTTTGAAACGAAATTTATCATCTTCGGAAATTTTTCCAGAACGTTCTTCGGTTTGAAGCTCGGTCCAAACTCGATCACGGGCTTGACGCAGATTAACTCGCGCCTCTTCGAGTTTGGTGTGAACAACCTTGGCCATTCGAGTCCGACTCTCGGCGGTTAATTCGGGAAAAATTATTCGCAAACCACTACTGTCTGCCGCCACCGACACCCCGAGGTTGGCCGCCGTGATTGCCGTTTCAACTTCTTTTATCTGATTCTTATCCCAAGGGTTAACCCGTAAACTTCGGGCGTCTTCGATGGTCACCGCCGCCACCTGTTTGAGCGGGACGTGGGCGTTGTAACTGTTGACCACCACGCCATCAAGCAAGAACGGTGTGGCCCGACCGGTACGCACGGCCTGATATTCGCGCACTAACCATTCCTCAATTTCTTTTATTTTGTTTTTAATCGGATTAAAATTGTAGGTCATATTTTTTAAATAATATCACATTTTCTGAATCGGCCAACGTGGCAGGGTCAAGGATAAATGCTCGAAAACCAAACGCGGCAGTCCGGCGGAGCCACCGAGATAGTTTTCGGCTTGTTTAACGGACTCGACCACTTCGGCCCAAGCCCGATTAGGATGAGCGAGCAAGCGTTCGTGACAAGCCAATTCCAGAGCTCGAACGAATTTTTGGGGATTGTTTATCTCGGACACTAAAACGAGACGTTCGGCTGGCCAACTCGTTAAAAATTTTTCGGCTTGTTGGCGGAAATTATCTGCGAGCGGTGCCGGCGTTTGACGAATAATCTGACAGCGAGATTTTAGCGTCGGCAGAAGTTCCGGTTGGTCCGAGTAAATCAGAAAAAAATGGGTGTGCGGGGTTGGTTCTTCGAAAATTTTAAGCAGGGCCTGTTGAGCCGGTAGGGTAATCGAGTCAACAATCAAAACAAAGAACTTACGCCCGCCGGCGAAGGCCCGGCGAGCTTGTTCGTCGTGCAGACGCCGACTGTCGTCAATACCGAAATTTTCTGTTTCTCGCCACACCAGATCGGGCTGGCCAAGCAACGCTCGACCGGTGATTCGTTCGAGTAATTTGGTCACGACTTGAACCAACGGTTGACGCTCGCCGATTAATAAATAAGCGTGATGCTCTAGCCGCTCGAGGATCAGGTTATTCAAGTTATCGTTTGTGTAAAATTGATTTCTTGTAAACGGCCAAGTGATCAAGAGCAATGCCGGTACCTTTGGCCACGCAAAAGAGCGCGTCGTCAGCGAGCACGGCCTTAACCCCAAGTCGCCGGTAAACCAGTTCGGGTAAATTACGAAGCAGAGATGAGCCGCCGGTCATAATAATTCCACCATCAATAATATCCGCCGAGAGCTCGGGCGGCGTTTCCTGAAAAACGCTTTTGATCGCCAAGATGATTTCTTTCAGTTCCCAGTCAACCGCTCGAACAATCTCGTTGGTTTTGATTTCCGCAAAACGCGGTAGGCCGGTCATGAAATCGCGCCCCTTGATCGTATGAACCAACTCATCCTCAACCGGCACGGCCGAGCCAATGGCGATTTTGACCTCTTCGGCTGTTTTATCGCCAATCGCCAGATTAAAAGTTTTTTTAATATGATCGGCAATGGCCTGATCAATGCGATTGCCGGCACACTTGATGGACGTGGCCGCAACGATACCGCCAAGAGAAATCACCGCCACGTCCGTGGTGCCACCACCAATATCAACGATCATGTGACCACGCGCCTCGTGAATTGGCACACCGGCACCGATCGCCGCGAGAATCGGTTCTTTAACCACATAGGCGTTTTTCGCGCCGGCCTTAATCGCCGCCTCGATCACCGCCCGCCGTTCGGTTGAGGTTACGCCCGCCGGCACCGAGACCATCACGTCCGGCTTCCACAGATTAAACCGCCCGAGAGCTTTACCAATATAGTAACGCAACATTATTTCGGTTACGCGATAATCGGCGATCACGCCATCTTTCATCGGCCGATAAGCGTTGATGCTATCGGGCGTCTTGCCGATCATTTCCTTGGCTTCGGCCCCAACCGCTAAAACTCGCCGATCAAACTTGGAAATCGCCACCACTGACGGCTCATTCAGCACAATCCCCCGTCCGGGCACGAAAACTAGCGTGTTCGCTGTCCCTAAATCAATGCCCAGTTTTTTAACAAAAAAATTCATTTTAAAAACGTTTAACCTTGAAACCGAGGCCGCGCAGTCGCTCGTCAATCCCTTCATAACCGCGGTCAACGTAGTGAACATTGTGAACCACGGTTTCGCCGCGCGCGACTAGGCCGGCCAAAATGTAGGCCAAACCAGCGCGCAGGTCGGGACTCGCGACCGCCCGGCCAACGAGTGGTGTTGGACCGGTGATCGTTAGTTGATGCGGGTTAATAATTTTAATTTTTGCGCCCATTTTCACTAGCGTTTCGGCGTAGGATACTCGACCCTCAAAAATTGTTTCAAAGACTGAACTTTCCCCGGTTGCTTGAGTTAACAAAACCGCCAGTGGCGCCTGCAGGTCAGTCGGGAAACCGGGATATTCGTGCGTTTTAAGCTGTACCGGCCGAAAAGTTGATCCGGTTCTAGTGATGGTAACACTCGACCCACGAGACGTCACCCGGAGACCGAGTTCAGAAAAAATTTGCCACAACGACCCGAGATGTTCTGGTCGGCAGTGCGTCAACGAAAAGCGCCGATTGGTCAGGGCGCCGAGGATAGCGAAACTGCCGGCTTCAATCCGGTCGGGTAACACCCGATATGGCCGTGCGGTCTTCAAGAGCTGGCCACCGCGAATCACTAATGTGTGCGTACCCACACCGGTAATTTTCGCCCCGGCCAAAACCAAAAACTCAATCAGATTAATAATTTCCGGTTCCAGAGCGCAGTTTTTCAGAATGGTTTGCCCGCGCGCCAACGTCGCGGCCATCAAGAAAGTGGCCGTGGCGGTGACACTTTGATTTTTAAAGAAAATAGTTGCCCCGCGCAATCGCTTACCCGGAACGACGAGGTGGTATTCTGGGCCGATTTCTTTAATCGTTGCGCCCATTTGGGCAAAACCGTTTAGGAAAAAATCGATTGGCCGTTGGCCAATCACGCAACCGCCCGGATGCGGGAAAATGGCCGAGCCGTAGCGGGCCAAGATTGGGCCGGTGAGGAGAATCGAGGCGCGGATTTTTTTAGCGATTTCCAGTTTAAGTGCGGGGTTAGTGATTCTGGCCGGTAAACTAATCTGGACGCGGCGTTTTGCGCGCTTGGTCGTCGCACCTAAATTTTCTAACAACAACAACATTTGTCCGATGTCGGCAATGTCGGGTAGGTTGTTTAGGATTAGTCCACCACGAAACAAGGCCGCCGCGGCAATCGCCTGCACGGCGTCATTTTTCGAACCATTGATCCGGATCGTGCCACTGGCTAGCCGCCGCCCGGCTAAACCTTCAATCAGAAGTTTGTCCCCTGTCATAAACGCCATTGTATGACCTCTGTCGTCTTTTTACAATTCGCCGTTTCCGTGCTTGACAAATAACCAATAATTTGCTATGATTAGGAAAGAGCCAGAAATAGCGTGTTTTTGGCAAAAAATTGTTTGAGACGAAGGAGAAATTCCATGTGCGACGAGCCGAAGGTGGACGTTAAGAAAGAGCTACGGACTTTGGGATACATTTTGTTGGGTGTCGTGTTGATTATTTTTGTGGGAGCAACCTTCTTCTTTGGTGGGCAAATCGTTTCTGTTGGTGAGCAGGTTAGAACCGAGAATGACCCCGCAACAAGAAGAATTGTCCAAAAAATTCTTGATCTTGACACGGGCCATCTTTGTTACATTCTTCTCAACGATGGAACGGTTTTCATGGAAAACACCTGTGGTCCACGTGTTAAGATTCTCGAGCCAGAAAGGGAGTGATTACAAAAAAATAATCACCAATCACGCCAACACACAAGGGCCTCGTTTAGATACGGGGCCTTTTTCTTTTTCGGTCAAACCACTAGATTTTTAGTCAGCACGCCTCTGGTTAATTTAAGCGGCGGCGATTGATAGATTTTTTTATAACTCTCATCGGGCAACTTTTCCTCCACTGTCAAATAATACTCGCCGGGCGGAGTGAGGAGAAAGAAGCGACCAAGCCCGTCGGCCACCACCGATTTGACCTGCTGATTAAGTTCCGGAATAAATGCCCGGATCACGGCAAACGGGATCGGCAGACCAGTTCCCGCGTGTCGCACGGTCACCACTGGCCGGCGATAACGCCAAACATATTTCAGGACGAACACTCCGAGATAAAAGATTGGGACGATCAGATTGAGCCAACTCGGGGTAAATAATAATTGATAGCAAGCCAAAACCAAACCGAGACCGAACAGGGTGTTGTAAATGAGCGCCCGTCGCCGCTCGCGGCGGGTGTGGAGAATGAAAAATCCTTGTTGTTGCTTGGCGAACTCGTTCCAGTCGAAAGCGATCGGATCAAGCGGGATGTTCCGGTTGATCACTTCGCCACTCGCGGTGGTGAACGGCTCACCAAAATAGAGATTGTCGTAAAGTTCGTCATGGTTTCTCCCTTGCAGTTTAAGCGACGGGAAGCGATAGTGGGTTTTGTTGGCCACTAGCGTGTAAACGGTCGGCGGCAGAAGAAAGCCATAACGACCATCGAGGTCGGTGATCGCGGTGGACGCTTCCTCTTCGCCGCGTCGCACCACCACGTAAGCCGGATCAAGTGGCCGTTTCGTCACCGCATCATAAACCACGCCCCACGGCTTGAAGCGGCGGCGCAAACCAATCGCCCGGAGGAGAAGTGACCAAAAGTGGATTAGGAGCAAGTAAACATCAGAAAAAGAATTGACCTGATTAGCCAGAGCCAATGCTTGGGTCAGGCCAGCGCCCAACCCGACCGCCGTCACCACCGGTCGGGCGATCCGACTGGCGAGGCGCGGCAAAGCCAAACCGGCAGGACCACCGACCACCAGTCGTCCGGTTAAACGTTTGATCGTTTGGTTTTTAAAATTTATTATTGAGATATACAGTGGATAGGTGCCGTTTTGAAAAAGTGACCCGAGATTGGCGGTGTAACCGGTTTTGTTGTTGTTGATGCGAAGAATAAAGGAGGTTGGTGTTTTGGTGTTTGGGTCAATGATCGTTAGTCCAATCGTTTTGAGGGCTTCGGGTAAACGCCCGTAATTAACCGAAACCAGCACGTCCTTACCGCTCACCACGGGCACATCTTCACCGCTACTAAAAAATTTCTGCCGTTCACCAGATTGAGAAAAAATAAAATCACCGAGAGCTAAATTTTGGACGAGCGGATCGGGGTCGATAATTTCCGGAAAAAAAGTAAACGGATCAAGGATTTCATTATCGCCACTATCCTCGCCGTCCGGTGTGTCATCGTCCGCTGGGGCTTCGTCTTCTGGTTCAGGCGGTACTTCTTCCTCCTCTGGCGGTTCGGGAGTAGGCACCGTGGCCAATGCGACCGCTCCAGAAGAATAATCGCCGCTCGCGTTACGAACAAAGGCGGCATAGAAATAAGTTTGCCCCGAGCTAACGCCGTTGTCGAAAGCCAGTTCGCCGGGACCGTCATAAATCAGGAGACCGTCAGTGGGATTAGCTGGAAAATTCGCCGTTTGCCGAACCACTCGCACGGCGGCAAAGGCAGAAAAAATCGGCTTAGTCCAGGTTAATCGAACACGAGCTGGTTCAAGAAAAGCGCTGGCCGAAAAATTACTAACGTTGGGTACGGTCGGCACCGGATACTGACACGAACCGTCATCGGCCGTGGCGGCCGAATTGTAGTTGATGGCACTTGGGTCAGTACAACCGTCAATTTCGGTGTCGCCCGGACCACCACCGGTTGATGGTGTCGCGGTCACTTCTAAATTAATTTGCGCGTTGTCAGTCGCCGCCCCAAGCGTTAATGGTCCGAAAAAAATTAAGCCGATTAAAAACCATCGGCCAATCGTTAGAACCGTGTGAGTAGGCATAATCAGAATCATGAAGCCAGCGCCGTGGCCGTTAGGGTGGTGGAGTAACTGCCGGCGGTCTGATTGCGGCCGGCGGTTATTTCGGCTTGAAGTTTAACGGTGGTAACCGTGCCGCTCGGCGTATTGGCACTCGTGCGGTTAGAGACCGTTTGATTACTGGTGGAAAGACCGTCCCAGCAACGATCTGTGGTTTCGCCACTACCGGTGCCACAGATCACGCCGTTGTCTAGATAACGACTGGCGACATCAGACCCTTCCGGACTGAAACCGAACTCGGCGCCACCAGCCGCCGCCGACCAGGAGTAGTCCGGCACGGCGCCAGCCGGAGTATAATCATCGAAACTACCACCGCTACTTCTCAAGGCCGGACTGGCATCGGCGCGAAGGGCCAAAGTGTAGCCGGCCTCGTTATCGGTGGTGACAGTCCAAGCCACCGAACCACTGGATTGACCACCGGTACCGGAGCCAAGCGTTGAGAGGGTTAGATCGCTCGGAGCAGAAATAGCGATAGATGAGCCAAGCATGTTTTGATAACCAGCCCTAATTCGATATGTCGCGCTTGAAGAGGTGCCGGTGCCAATTTCGCCAAGCGTGTCTTCGATCCGATAATTAGTGGAGGTTGAAAGTAATCCGGCAAAATTTAAACTGTCGGCTTGTAAACGATAATTCGTGCTGGAAGAGACTTCCGCTCGAAGCGCGGACTGGCTAAAAAATAAACCGGTCGCTAATAAAATTAAATGGCCGATGATTTCCCGTCGCTCCCGTCGCCGGAAAATGATGATCAGCCCGCAAACTAGAACCAAAATAAGCAACAAACCAGCCAGCGCGGTTGACCAAGACCAGATCACGAGGTTCAGAAATCTTTCGTCCACAATGTCACCGTAGCCACGGTTAAGGGTTAGGGTGGCGCGATACCAGCCAACGGGCAAGGGTTGATCCAGCTTAATTTCTCGCAGGCGCGTGCTCGCCGGTAACACAAACCACGGGTCAATATTTTTAGAAAAATTTTCGCCAGTCAAGCGATTGGTTAGGGTGAGACGGCCGTAGGGTTTTAAATAAACCTGGCCGGTATTTTCATAATCCAAATGAAATGAATTGTCGTCTAAACGTCCGAACGCCACCAACCGACCAGCTTCGCTAACCAAACCAGTCACCCGCACGAAAAAGAGCGCGCCGACACTGGAAACGGTTTGCGTGGCGCGATCAGTCGGCACTAAAGAAACCACTACCGCGCCGTAGCGATCGCCGGGCGAAGCGTTCTCCGGCAAGTCGAGCAAGACCGGTAAGTTAATTGATTGTCCGGCCAGAAGAACGAATGATCTCAACTGGGGAGTGAGAAACGGTTTGAGCGCGAAAGGATTCGGTTCGTCATCGAGTAAACGCACTGGCGTCGTGGAGTCGCGACCGGCTGAAAAATCTGTCACCGTGACCGTGGCTTGCACGGCGATGGTCGTGTGGTTAGTCAAGGTTAATTCTTGCTTGATTTGATCGCCCGGGGCAAGAGTCAATTCGATCTTGCTTGGACCGAGCTCGAAACCGTTGCCCGCCAAAACCGGCTGACTCAAACTAAAACCGAGCAAAGTTAAGAGGAGAAATCGCTTCATGGTGCCGCCGGCGCTCGACGAATCGGAGTAATCACGAAAAGATAGTCCTCGCCGCGACCACCAGAGAAGACCGGTGTGATCACGCCGGTTTGACCACTCGATTCAAACTTAATTTCCACCTGATCGGAAAAGGATTTTTCTAATTCTTCGACCAAAAAACGATCGGCCGTGGCATTGCCGGAAGATGGCACCACCACCAAGCCGGTGGCCGGCCCGGCCGCGCGCGTGGCCGGAGCGGAAGATAGTTCACGGGCTAGTTCCAATTTAATTTCCGCTTTTAGTTGCTCGATCAAAGCCGGATCAAAAACCGGCGTGGTCGTTGAGGATTTTTCTTGGCCTAAGAATTTCCGCCAACCGAAAGAAATTTGCTTGAACAGATAATCGGCGTTGGCTAAAATTTTTTGCCACCACTCCCCGACCGTTAACCATAAATTCGACAATCCGCCGGTTGTTTGCGAAAAAGTGGCGCCGACGGTGGCGGACAAATTTGGTTCAGCGAGTGCGCTGGCCGAGCGATTAATCACCGTTACGGTTAAACGACCGCCAGAAAGTAAGTTTGGCCACAACTCGGAAATGTTTTGGCTGATCGATGGCTGGACAACGAACAATAAAATGGCCACGGCCGCGAGTCGGATTAAAACGAGCGGCCGAACAAACGACCGAAGACGTCCGGTTGGCGATTGCAGTAGACGTTCAAGATTGGCGGCGTCGTCGCCAACAAACCAGTCGTCACCAAGCACCAAAACATCAACCGACTCACGACGACAACGCTCGATCAACTCCGGCAAAGATCGCTGGTTGACTTCGGCGATAATTTTTAGAGAAAGATATTTCTTCTCTGGCGACACCTCGGGCATTATACAATCATAACAAATATGCTACTTTTAATAAATGAAGATTTTGACGGTAATACCGATCGCTCGGGGCATCTTCAAGGACGAACTAACCTACTTCACCACTCAAGAAGTTCAACGAGGCGCGATTGTTTCCGTTCCGGTGAAAAACCGGCTGGTGGACGCTTTGGTCACCGAAGTAAAATCGGCCACCGAAGTTAAGCTGGCCCTGCGACAAGGTGATTTCCCGTTGAAAAAAATTAACCGCGTAAGGCGGCCGGATTTTTTCTTGCCTCAATTTCTGTCGGCGGCCCAACAAGCGGCTGATTATTTTGCTGGCCCGCTTGGTCAAACTCTGAAATGTCTGGTGCCAACCGAAATCTTGTCTGCCGGAATTGGTTTTAAGAACGAGCTAATAACTGAAAAACGACCGGCTGGCGGTCTGGTTGGAGAAAAATATGTCATCCAAGAACCGGACGACGAACGTTTAACTTATTACAAAGGATTGATTCGCGAAGAGTTTGCTAAACCAGCATCGGTTTTCTTGTGTCTGCCAACGATCACTGATATCAAAAAAATTCTTGACTCGCTTGAACGAGGCATCGCTGATTACACTATCGTTCTCCACCACGCGCTCGGCCGCACGACTCTGCTGGAGAATTGGCAACGCGCCCTCGACACGACTCATCCGGTGCTCGTTATTGCTACGCCCAGTTTCCTATCACTGCCGCGCAGCGATCTCAAGACCTTGATTATTGACCGCGAAAATAGTTCGGCCTACAAATCCCCAAACCGGCCATTTCTGGACTATCGAAAATTTGCCGAGTGGCTATCGAGCGAAACCGGCGCGCGGTTGATTCTGGGTGATATTGTTTTGCGCACCGAAACGCTTTATCGAAAAGAGCAAGGATTTTTCCAACCCAAGACGCCGATTAAGCAACATGTTTTTTCCGAGGCCGAGCAAATGATTGTTAATCTTCAACAACCGGGTGCGCCGTTTCGCATCTTGAGCGAAGAACTGCTCTCCAGCATGGATGCGGCCGGAGCTAAAAACGAAAAGTTTTTCCTTTTTGTTCATCGTCGCGGCTTGCAGCCGCTCGTCATTTGCCAAGATTGCGGCGGCACGGTTCTTTGTAAAAATTGCGAGGCCACGATGAGTTTGCACGAGGTTGACCAACGTGGTGGCCGATCAGAAGAAAATCTTCTGGTTTGTCATCGTTGTGGCCAACGCCGCACCGCGGCGATTAACTGCGAGACTTGCGGCGGTTGGCGTTTGCGCGGTCTCGGTCTCGGATTAGATTTAGTGGCTAAGGAATTAAGCGCCCTTCGGCCGACTCTGAAAATTTTCAAACTCGACGGTGATAAAATCAAAAACGAGAAACAGGCAACGCTGTTGATTAAAAAATTCCTCGGCACTCCGGGCGGGGTGTTACTTGGGACCGAATTGGCCTTATTTTATTTACGAGAAAAAATCGAAAACGCCGCCGTGGTGGCGATTGATTCAATGCTCGCCCTGCCCGACTATCGAATTAACGAGCGAGTTTTTAGTCTACTTATTCGCCTGCGCGCGCTGGTGAACAAACGTTTCTTAATTCAAGTCCGGAAAACGAAAAGTACTTTGTTTGAATCGGCCAGCCGCGGTTCTTTAATTGATTTTTACCGGCAAGAAATCACCGAGCGCAAAGAGTTTGGTTATCCCCCGTTTCGTCTGTTTATTAAGGTGTCTCTGGCGGGAAACAAAGAAGAGGTTTTACTGGCCCTGAAAGAGTTGGCCTTGAAGCTGGCCGAGCGAGATTTCGACACCTTCCCCGCTTTAGCCACCACAACCAATCGCCACTACCAACTTAATTTGGTTATTCGCCTTGGGGTGAACGATTGGCCCGAACCAAAACTGCTCGGGATTCTAAAATCATTACCGCCAAAGTTTATCGTCACGGTTGACCCCGATAATCTAGTTAATTAGTATCAAGTGATTGTGAACGAGTATTTTATTCGACAAAAGGCTGATCCGATCTTACGGCAACTGGCCGTGGCGGTGGACGAACCCTTACCCAATCCGAAAGTACAAGCGATCATTCGTTCAATGAGTCAAGTTCTTGAAGCCGAAAAAGATGGCGTGGCACTGGCCGCGCCACAAATCGGTTTAGCCGTCAGAATCTTTATTATTAGCCCGCGAGTTTTACCCGACCGGAAAACTGATCTCGTTTTCATTAATCCGCGGATCGTTAAACGATCTCGTCGGTGCGTTGAGTTGGTCGAGGGTTGTTTAAGTGTTCGTCAGCTCTATGGCAAAATCAAGCGACACGAGAAAGTGACGGTCGAGGCCCAAGATGAAAACGGTCAGCGTTTTACGAGACACACGAGCGGTCTCTTGGCGCAGATTGTCCAACACGAAATTGACCATCTCGATGGACAACTTTTCACTGACCGAGCCCGCGAACTGGAAGAGCTCCCGCCCCCGCCCGATGAACACTAACTCACAACTACCAGCGTTTATTTTTTTCGGCACCGACGAATTTGCGGTGACAATACTCGGAGAATTAAAACGGCTCGGCCCCGTGCCGGAGTTGATTATCACCACGCCCGATCACCGCGGCGGCCGTGACCGGTCGCCAGCGCCACCGGTTAAACTCTGGGCTGAAGAAAATAAAATTTCCTGTCGTCAGCCGAGCGATTTGAAATTTGAAACCAACGGATTGGAAAAAATAAACGCCGAACTATTCGTCGTTGCTTCTTACGGCCAGATCATTCCACCAGAAATTATCGCCCGACCGCGCCATGGGATCTTGAACGTCCACCCCTCACTTTTGCCCAAGTTTCGCGGTTCAACACCGATTCAAAGCGCCATTCTCGCTGGCGCCGAAGAAACCGGCGTAACGATTATGCTACTTGACGAACAGGTTGATCACGGACCGATTTTACAATCGGAAAGTTACGAGCTCGTCGGAAAAAATTATCTTGAAGCGCGAGACAGTTTGGCGAAACTTGGTGCCGAATTATTGTTTGAAGTGATACCAAAATGGATTAACGGAGAAATTGTGGCTAAACCCCAAGATCACGCCCAAGCAACTTTTACCAAAAAGATTAAAAAAGAAGACGGTGAGATTAACTTGGCCACCGACCCCGAACTGAATTACCGAAAATTTTTAGCTTATCAGTCATGGCCCGGAATTTATTTTTTCATTAATCACGCCGGACGGAAAATCCGTGTGCTGGTCACTGACGCCAAACTAGAAAACGGGCGTTTTCTCGTCACGCGCGTTAAACCGGAAGGCAGAAACGACATGTCTTGGAACGACTTCGAACGCGGGTTTAATGTGGAAATTTAGTTTTTAATCGTCACTTTTTGGAGAATAACGTCCTCGAGCGGATGATCGCCGCGGGCCGGGTCGGTGGCGATGTTTTCGATTTTCTCAACCACTTCGTAACCCTCAACCACTCGACCGAAAGCGGTGTGTAAACCATCAAGCCACGGCGTGGCCTCGGCGGTGACGATAAAGAATTGCGAGCCGTTAGTATTGGGTCCGGAATTGGCCATCGCCAATACGCCACGCGTTAATTTGGTCTGATTGATTTCATCAGGAAAAGCGTAACCCGGGCCACCAGTGCCGTGTCTGGTCCAGTCGGTTGGATTTTCTTTGGTCAACGGGTCACCTCCTTGAATCATA
>CAYHYA010000009.1:29500-33554 GCA_964360815.1 uncultured Candidatus Saccharibacteria bacterium
GCAAACTGGTACCCCGGACCGCCGGCCCCCCATCGGTTTTTATTCGCAACGTCTTTCGAGAGCGGATCACCTCCTTGAATCATAAAACCTTTGATCACGCGATGAAACAGGGTGCCATTGTAAAAACCTTGTTTGGCCAGTTTAACAAAGTTGTCGACGGTGGTCGGGGCTTGGTCGGGGAAAAATTCAATTGTAATCACCCCCTGATTGGTTTCAAACACCGCCCGTTTGGTCAAACTCGGAGTCGGTGTTTGGCCCCGGTTCTGCCATAAAATGAAGGCAAGAATAACCACCAGAGCCAGAACAATTAGTTGAATTTTAGTATTCATAAAAATAAAAGTTAATATTTTTCTTTCCGGTGGTAAATTCCGCGCAGGAAATTTTTTATCAGTCGGCCGCCACGGCGCAGGCGGGTGCCTTGTTTCTGACGCCGCGTTTTGATCTCACGCAGGAGCTCGTCTTTGGCTTCATCAATCGCCGGATACAAATCGCTCGCCGTTGCTTCAGCGCGAAAATATTGCCCCGACCAACGTAGGTTAATTTCGGCGCGATAAACAATTCCGTGTTTGTGATGTTGCGACGTTTTCCCCACCTCGACTTCTGCCAACGGCTCATCGGTGGCGGCGGAACTTTCAAAAAATTTACCGACCACGACTAACTTCTCCGTAACATAATCTCGGATGGCCCCGGTTAATTCAATGTTGGTTCCTTGAAGATTTATTTTCATTGTTTTTTGTTAAACCGCAAACGGCAACCGCCCTCGCTGGTTGCCGTTATACTAACATAATCCGAAAGTTGACCCTAATTCATTCCGCCCTCCGGAGCTGGCATTTTGTGACCGCACTTACACTCCATCATTTCGCCATTTTTCGTCATCATTTCACCGCATTTTGGGCATTTCATGAGTTAAATTGTGAATATTTATATCTATTAGGCTGGTAAAAACCGACCTGTCACAATAGTATCACCACCGATCGACAAAAGCAACTGACGGTTTTCTGTAGTATAATTGCCATGATGTTGAACGGGAAAGGAAAAATCAAAAATGCTTCTGTTCATCAAGAAACCGTCTCTCGGCGCTTGGCGGTAGAGATTATCGAGGCCGGATTGCGAGCGATCGACACGGCCGAGGCGGTCGGTCGGCAAATTAAATTTGATCGGGCCAAGCAAGATCTCGTTATCCAAAATCACTCTTTTTCGCTTACGACCGGCGCGCGTCTGGTGATAATCGCGATCGGCAAATGTGCTAACGACGCCTCGTTTGCGCTCGAAAAAGTTCTGGGCGACCGAATCACTGATGGTTTGGCCGTTGATATTCGCTGTGACTCGCGCCTTCGACGCATTGAGAGTTGCCAGAGCGATCATCCTTATCCGAGCGAGCGGAACATCGACAACACCAAAAAAATAATTGAAAAACTTCGGGCGCTCAAAGAAGACGATCTCGTCGTGGTCGTAGTTTCAGGCGGTGGCTCAACCTTTCTTTGCCAACCAAATAATTTTACTTGTCACGAAGAAGCGGATCTCCTCAAGTGTTTGTTTCGTGGCGGCGCGACGATCGAAGAAATCAACACGGTGCGCAAACATCTCTCGCTCGCGCGGGGTGGTTATCTCGCCGAATATGCTTATCCGGCGCGGGTGGTTGGTTTAATTTTTTCCGATGTCCCGGGGAATGATTTTTCGACGATTGCCTCCGGGCCAACGGTTTTCGATCTAACCACCAAACTCGAAGCAGAAACCGTAATGAAGAAATATGAAACTCAAAAATCTTGCCAGTTTGACCCGAGCCAGTTAATCGAAACGCCTAAAGAGGCCAAATATTTTGAGCGAGTAGAAAATTTCCTGCTCGTTTCCAATCAAACCGCTCTCGAGGCGATGGCGGCGCGGGGCCAAGCAGCTGGATTAAAGGCAACTATCGTCACAAATTGTTTGAACAGCGAAGCCAGTCAATTTGGAATTGAACTGGCCAAAGAAATCAATCGAGTCGAAGCAAACACTCTGCTCCTCTACGGCGGCGAGACCACGGTCAAAATCAAGGGCGCCGGCCGCGGCGGCCGGAATCAGGAATTAGTCCTCGCGGCCCTGCCGTTTATTGACGAATTTTCTCTCATCGTTTCGATCGCTTCCGATGGAGTTGATAACTCCGATCACGCCGGCGCTTTTTGTGATATGGTAACCAAAAGGAAGGCGGAGAGCTTGAAATTAGATATTAATAAGTATTTGGCGAACAACGATTCGTACACTTTCTTCGACCAAACAAAAGACTTTTTGTTTACCGGTCCAACTGGTTCCAATGTGTCGGATTTAGTTTTAGCCATTAAAAAATAATCATGAACAACGAGCCACTAATTTTATGGTTTGACCAAATTGAACTGGAACATTTGCCGTTGGTTGGCGGCAAAAATTCTTCTCTTGGATCAATGTTCCAGCACTTGAAACCGCGCGGTATCAATCTGGCTGACGGTTTCGCCATTACCACCGCGGCCTATCGGAAGTTTCTGGCGAGTAATAATCTGACCGAAAAAATTCCGGCTATTCTGAAAGATTTAAACACCAGAGAAATTAGCGATTTGCAAAAACGCGGGCGACTGGTTCGACAGTTAATTTTGCAAGCCCACATACCAGACCAACTCGAACAAGCCGTTACTGCGGCCTATCGTCAACTTGGCGAAAAATATCAAACCACCAACACCGACACGGCTGTTCGTTCGTCCGCTACGGCCGAAGATTTGCCGGGCGCGTCTTTCGCTGGTCAACAAGAAACCTATCTCAACGTTCGCGGGGAAAAAGAGCTTCTGGTCGCGGTCAAAAAGTGTTTTGCTTCTTTGTTTACCGATCGCGCCATTTCCTATCGGGTCGACAAGGGCTTTGATCAAACTAGCGTGGCCCTGTCGGTGGCTGTGCAAAAAATGGTGCGCAGTGATTTGGGGGCCTCCGGTGTGGCCTTTTCTATCGATACCGAGACCGGTTTCAATCAAGTGGTGGTGATTGACGGCATTTATGGTCTAGGCGAATTGATTGTTCAGGGGGCGGTCACCCCAGATGAATTTGTCGTGTTTAAGCCAACTCTCGCCACGGGTTTTTCGGCTATTTTGAATAAAAATTTGGGGGTGAAAGACCGAAAAATGATTTACGGTCAAACGGGAACTAAAATCGTTAAAATCGCCAAGGTTGACCAAACTAAATTTTGCTTAAGCGATAGCGAGATTATCACTCTGGCAAAATGGTGCGTGGAGATCGAAAAATACTTTTCCGACAAACGCGGAGTTTACCAGCCGATGGATATTGAGTGGGCCAAGGACGGTCAGTCGCAAGAACTGTTCATCGTTCAGGCGCGACCGGAAACAGTTCAAGCGCGAGCGGACAAAAATGTTTATCACGAGTATCGGTTGAAACAAACGGCGACCCAGATTCTCCTTCGGGGGGTGGCCGTCGGCACGGCGATTGCCAGTGGTCGAGGGCGCGTGATTAAAAACCCCAAGCGAATTAGCGACTTCAAAGCGGGAGAAATTCTGGTGACCGAGATCACCGATCCAGACTGGGAACCGATTATGAAGATCGCCGCGGCGATTGTCACCGACAAGGGCGGTCGAACTAGTCACGCGGCGATTGTTTCGCGCGAGCTCGGTATCCCCTGTATCGTCGGCACCGGTCAAGCCACCCGCCGCTTGAAGTCGGGTCAAGAAGTCACCGTTGACTGTTCTTCGGGCAAAAGTGGTTTGGTTTATGCCGGTAATTTGCCGTTTGATAAAATCACCCACCGACTCGACCAAATCCCGCCAATCAAAACCAGGGTGATGGTCAACATTGGCTCGCCGGACGAAGCGTTTAAGAATCACTACTTGCCGGTGGCTGGCGTGGGTTTGGGGCGTTTGGAATTTATTATAAATTCCTATATCAAGATTCATCCGCGAGCCCTTCTGGACTACCCGCAACTTAAAAACAGTTCGGAAAAATCTGACCGTCAGCTGGCCGAAAAGATCGAGGGGTTGACCAAGGAACACGACGACAAGCGTCTTTATTACATCAATGAACTGGCCGAGGGCGTGGCCAAGAT
>CAYHYA010000010.1:0-29339 GCA_964360815.1 uncultured Candidatus Saccharibacteria bacterium
GGCCGCAAAATTTTCTAGCGTACAATATTCTAACCAGAAAGAACTAATAAATCTAGTTTGCCGGAGAGTGGAATCGAACCACTGTTTAGGGCTTATGAGTCCCTCGTTCTACCATTGAACTACACCGGCCTCGGTAAATCTAAATTCAAACTGGTCGCGGGGGAGGGAATTGCACCCCCGTCCCGAGGTTATGAGCCTCGTGAGATACTACTTCTCTACCCCGCTGTTAAAATTGAATTCTACCACCATTAAACACCGAGAACAAGCGGGGTTAAATAAAATCAAATTCCCTAAAAGCTTGCTCGTAGAGCCCGAGCACTCGCCCGGCCTCGCGCCGAGTTAGCACGAAGGCGCCATCGTGAGCAATTTGATTCCTAATTTTGTGGGCTTCCCAAGCCGCGTCTAGATTCAAAAAATCGCCCGGTTCAATCGCCTTCAGGCGCTCCCCAAGATTCTCGCCCGGCTGATTCATCGCTTTGACCATCTCGTCAAGCAGAATATCGGCTTCGATGATTGCCTGTTTCCAGTCGGCCGGATTTTCCGAGTCCAACGCTGACATAATTTTGCTCCAACGCTGACTCTTCTCATCGGCCAGCGCTGGTGCTGTACGCAGAGCGGCGATAAATTCTTCGACCTCTTCGTGGCGGAGTCGAGCGATTTGGTAAACCAAGATAATCACCGTCACCAACAAAAGCAACGATAAGATTATGAGCGGTCGACGGAGAAAGTCCAGCGCGGCCAGCCACCTGATCAGCGCCGGAAAAAATCCGACCAACCAGTGGTAAATCAGGTTAAAAAAATACTCGAGATTCAGATAATTTGGCTCAAAGATTGGCATAGTGTTGACCAACGCTAAACAAGCGATCTTCCCGAAACGGTGGTGCGATAATTTGCAGGCCACAAGGCAAACCCCGATCGTCAACACCGGACGGCAAAGAAATCGCCGGCAAACCAGCCAGATTGGCCGGCACCGTAAACAGGTCGGCCAAATACATCGCGAGTGGATCATTGATCCGTTCGCCCAAACGAAAAGCAGTGGTCGGAGTTGTCGGAGTAATGATGGCGTCGACTCGTTCGAAAGCTAAAGCAAATTCTCGGACAATCATTTCCTTCACCGCCACCGCCCGAGCATAGTAAGCGTCATAATAACCCGCCGATAAAACATAGGTACCAAGAATAATTCGCCGGCGCGTTTCTTGGCCGAAACCACCACCGCGAGTTAAACAATAATCGGCCAGTAAATCTTTCCCACTCTGGTAATGACCGTAACGCAGGCCGTCAAAACGGGCCAGGTTCGACGAGGCCTCGGCTGGCATGATGACGTAATAAGCCGCTAGAGCAAATCGCAAACTTGGTAAGGAGATTTCCTCAATTTCATAACCCAGAGTATTTAGGCGGGCCAGGGCGGCGTGAAAGTTTTCCGCGATCGCCGGATCAAGCCCCGACTTTAAATAATCGGTCGGAATTCCGAGGCGAATTTTTTTCTGGTCGGTCGGGTCGAGGGGGGTTTTTCTTTCGACCGTAGTCGCATCATGTTCGTCTCGACCAGCAATCACCCGAAAAATAAGTTCGGCGTCTTCGACGGTTTTAGTTAATGGGCCAATTTGGTCAAGCGACGAAGCCAAAGCAATCAAACCAAAACGCGAAACCGTGCCATAAGTTGGTTTCAATCCGACCACGCCACAGAAAGCGGCCGGTTGGCGAATAGAGCCGCCGGTGTCGGAACCGAGAGCCCCCAGGGCAAGGCCGGCGGCCACGGCCGCGGCCGAGCCACCGGAAGAACCGCCTGCCACGCGCGTGTGATCGTGAGGATTTTTGGTCGGACCGAAGGCGGAATTTTCCGTTGAACTACCCATAGCGAACTCGTCCATGTTGGTTCGACCAATGATGATTGCTCCGGCCTCGCGCAAACGGCGTACCACGGTGGCGTCGTAAGCGGCCGAGTAATTGCCGAGAATCTTCGATCCGGCCGAGGCAATTTCGCCCTTAACCAAAATATTGTCTTTGACCAAAAGCGGCACGCCCGCCAATGGTCCAAGGATTTCTCCCGACTGCCGCCGCGCATCAATGGTTTTGGCTCGACTGATCGCGTCAGAAAAAGTTCCCAAACAGGCGTTGATGGCGGGATTAAGCTGATTAATTTTCTCGAGAAAAAAATTAGTTAACTCTAGCGCGGAAAACTCTCCCGCCCGCAACGATTCTGCCGCCTTCGTCAGGGTGAACGTTTCCGGATTAATTGTCATCATTACTAAAAACCTCTTTAACCACCAAATAATCGTCACGCCTTCGACCGGCGACCGGCAGGAGTTCCGGTACGGACGCAGTCGGCGGCGCGTCGGTCCCCAACTGGTCAGACCGTAAAACATTGGTTATCGCTGATGTCACGGCTAAATCACCGACCGGCGGTGCTTCTTTCAGTTCCGAAACATAGTCGAGGATTTTTTCGATTTCGACCCGCAGAACATTTTTCTCTTGCTTGGTTAATTCTAAACGAGCCAGGCGAGCCAAACTATCAATTTCTTCCAGTTTAATCATCGGCCAAATGATAACACGTTTTTGTTTTATTCGACCAGAGTACGAAAAGTCGGTTCGTCTAAAATTTTTATCCCGAAACGCTTGGCCGCGTCCAGTTTAGAACCCGGGTTGGCGCCGGCCACGAGATAGTTGGTGGCCAACGAAACGCTCTCGGCCACACGTCCGCCACAACTCTTGACGAGCGCCTTGGCCGCCGCTCGAGACAAAGAACTCAGTGTGCCAGTGAAAACGAAGATGCGGCCAGACAAAGACTTTTCCCTTGAAGCTGAACTGTTGGTGGGCGGCAAGATTTTAATCACCACCAGTAATTTCTTGAGCAAGGCCTGATTATCCCGATCGCGAAACCAGTCGAAAACGGACTGGCCGATGATCGGACCAAGTCCGGCGATACTGATTAGGGTTTCGCGCGTGGCCGACCGGATTTTTTTAAGCGTGCGAAAATTGGTGGCCAACAGTTCGGCGACCCCTTCACCAACGTTCGGTATGGATAAGGCAATTAGTAAGCGCGTCAAGGTGACACGCCGACTGTGTTTAATTGCGGCTAGTAAATTTCTCGCTGACTTGTCGGCCAAGCGTGGCTGTTTGATTAAGTCGTCATAAGTCAAAGTAAAGATGTCGGGGTAAGAATTAATTAGCCGGTGTGCCATTAGTTGATCAACCATTTTCCGGCCGAAACCGTCAATCGCAAAAGCGTTCCGAGAAACAAAATGGTAAAACAGTCGCCGGCGACGCGCGTCAGAATTTTTATCAACCGCCCGATAGGCCGCTTGCCCGAGCGAGCGTTCAATCCGCCCGCCGCCGGCGGGCAGTTCGGCCGGAAAGATAAATGGCCGTTCCGTGCCGGTGCGCAATTCAACAAGCACCTTAACAATCTCCGGAATGATGTCCCCGGCCTTGCGCACGATGACCGTGTCACCGAGACGAACATCTAAACGTTTAATTTCGTCTTCGTTGTGCAGGGTGGCCCGCGCGACGGTTGAACCGGCTAATTCCACCGGCCGCAGTTTGGCCACCGGCGTAACCACGCCGGTTCGACCAACTTGCAAAATGATCTCCTCGATAACCGTGGTGGCTTCGGCGGCGGGGAATTTGAACGCGCTCGCGAAACGCGGCGCCTTGCCGGTGTAGCCGAGAACCAGCTGAAGTGATCGCTCGTTAACCTTCACCACCACGCCGTCGAGACCGTAATCCTCTTTTTCCCGTCGCGCTTGCCATTCACGCCAATAATCAATCGCCGCCACAACATCCGGGCAAAAACGAAAATGTTTGTTGACCTTAAAGCCGAGGGCTCGCAAAAGTTCGAGCTCGGCGATCTGGGTTGACGGTAACGGAAAATTGGCCGCCGCCAAATCATAGATGAAACTGTTTAAACCACGCGCGGCGACAATCTTCGAATCAAGCTGACGGATCGTGCCGGCGGCGGCATTGCGCGGATTGGCGAAAAGCGGCTCGCCGGCCTGCCGGCGCGCGGCGTTCAGGGCGTTGAAAGCGTTTTTCCCCAACCAAATTTCGCCCTCGACCACCACATCCACCGGTTCGGTCAAGCGCAGGGGCACCGACTCGATGGTTCTCACGTTGGCGGTCACGTTTTCGCCAACCTGACCATCACCGCGCGTCGCCGCTGTTTTGAGCAGACCGGCGACATACGTCAGAACGATTTTGAAACCGTCAATTTTCAACTCTGCTGCGTAAGTCGGCGCCGCGCCGATAATTTTTTTCACCCGTTGATCAAACTCGCGTAATTCCTCGGGCGTGAAGACGTCATTGAACGACCATTGCGGCACCGCGTGGATCACCTTTTCAAACCCGGGCAGAACCGCGCCGGCCACGCGCTGGGTTGGCGAATCGGGCGTGACAAGCTCTGGAAATTCGGTTTCGAGTTTAGTCAGTTCTTGTTTTAATGAATCCAACGCCGCCGGCGAGATTTCCTCGCGATCAAGCACGTGGTAGAGGTAACGATGATGGTTGATGGTCTCGCGCAGTTTTTTGATTCTCTGCTCGGCCGACTGATTGTCCTGAAGCATGCGCTGTTACAAACTTTCCACCGCCCGTTCCACTCGGCGCGGACTGTTTTCGTCACAGTTGCTGTAACCCCAGGCGGTCACCAGCGTTTTCCCCTGAAGGGCCCCGCGATAATTGCCGGAGGCCACTTTGGCGACCTCTACTTTGGCGCAAAAATTACCAGTTGAGCCGTTTAAATTTAAATTGTAACTAGTGAGATAATAATCGGGGCCATCATGCTTGATCTCATCAAAACTAGCCGTAATCAAGTCGTCGGGAGGAGTCGCTCCTTCACCGCAAGCAAAATCGGCTAGATTAGTTGGACCAGAAACGGTAAAACTGGGAGTAAATTTAATCACGCCAAACGGATTATTGTCATCGTCGTTGCCCACACCGGGGTCAGTGGTGACTTTGTGGGTTCGATCAATAAATAATGCGCAGTCTCTAGCGCTAAGAGCGACGAAGTGGGCAATTTGGGAGTCGCGACCGACGGCGGATAAAATAATTTGCTTCAGGGTGATGTTAAGCAAACTCAAACTAATGGTCAAAATTAAACTGACCATTAAAACGGCAAATAAGAGCACCACGCCCCGCCGCGACCGCTTAAATTGCTTTGCGATTGTAAGCATAAAGTGACAGGGTAAAACTTTTCGATATTCCCCGATCTGTCCAATCGACCGTCGAGGTTAGGAGAGCTTCTTTGGGGTTGGCGTCGGTACCACCGACAATTTCGACATGCAAAACGCGATTAAAAACTAGGCCAGTAAAACCTGACGGTGGCGGAAAGTTTGGATCATAAGAACCCGACCACGACCCGTAAAGACCTGAATCGGGATGAAAAGCGATTCGACACTCTGCGTCGATCGGGTTCGATGCACAATTATTAAAACTAAGCTCGTCGTCTATTATCGAGCTGGTAATGTTCGAGCGAATGCCAAGACCGCAACCACCAGCCAATTTACAAAAATCAAGGCCCGCCAGCCACAATTCTGGATTTCCCGGATTTTCTCGGGTGTTGTTTTCAATCTGGGCAAACAACATCTCCAAACCCTCTTGGGCTAAGTAGGTGGCCACGGTCTGATTTTGCACATAAAAACCGTCGGTGATGCCGCGAGTGGCGATACTCATCGGCCCAAGCACGCCAATCAGTAAAATACTGATTGCCACCAGTGTTTCGATTAGGGTAAAACCGGCTTGTTGTTTGATGGTTTCTGCTTTCATTTAGAAATTTGATTTGACGCTGGTTTGAAGGAAGAAATTAGTGTCGGTTTTGCCCGGCACGCGGGCGGAAACAACGATCACTACCCGCTCGACGCGCGGCGGTGTTTCGGTTGAGCTTCCAGGCGACGGAACATAGAAACTGGCCGACTTGATGTCCACTTCTGGCGAAGTGATGTCGGTATAGGTCGGCGAATCGGAGTAGGCAATCTGGATCCGGCCAAGGTTGGTGATGGGATCTTTATTGAAGCGATAGACGATATATCTATCGGGACCGCCCGAATTACTACCTCGCCGAGACAAGAAAACGATCCCCTCACCGCCACCGGTACAACTGTTCAAGGTGCCGACATTGGAAAAATGAACGGGCGCCAAGGCGCCAGCATTAGGCAAGCAGTCGTACTTTGTGCCGTCGCGCAGGTTGAGAATCATGCTGTCCATGGCAAAGTTAACGTTGTCGGTGGCCAACTTAATCGCCTGGGCTTTCCGGTTAACGTCACTAGCCGTCACCAGTGCGCCGGTCGCCACCGTGGCGACGATGGCGAAGATGGAAATCGCTACCATAATTTCAATTAAAGTAAAACCGTTTTTCATATTGTTTTAACCGAGATCTGGCCGGTGCTCCAAACCTGGATTTCCCGTTGCTGGCTCGGATTGCGCGTTGACTCAATGATTATTTTAGCATAACTGCCGGGGTTCACGCTCCCGTCGACAACGAATTCGGCTTCCGGGTAGGGCCGAGTAAAGTTGATCGCCAAATCTTCGGTTTCGGTGATAATGGTTGGCGTGCCGCAGTTGTTGTCGTTGCAAACAACTAAACCCTCGGCCGTCTTAATCGCCACGCCGCCGTGAATCAAGAATTCTTCCACGCATTCGGTGACCGCTTCACCGCAACCCGTGTCGGGATCATAACTTCCACCGCCATCACTGTCGGCGTATAAAACAAAAGAGCGCGTGCCGAGGACGCCCTGATTAAAATAAATTCCGAACGATGGGAAAACGTTGACGCCAAAAGAGCGCGTGCCGAGACCGTAAACTTGGGCCTGTCGAATAGTGATGGCGATCTCTTGGGCGATCAGATCGAGGGTGGTTTTCTCGCGGAACGATGGCAGATTGGCCAACACTACCGCCATCATAATCACGAAGATACTCAAGACCACCATCATCTCAATCAGGGAAAAACCCCTAACTGGCTGATAGCGACAACGAAGACAAAATAGTGAAGACATCAATTTGAAATAAATAAACTAGCAAAACGCCAAAAACAAGAAACGGCGCGAACGGCACTTCGCTCTTGAGATTATAACTTTTTAACGCCAAGAGCGCGAGGCCGACGAGCGCGCCAGACCAGAAGCCAAGGGTCACGGCCGACAGGGCGGCTGGCCAACCGAGGAACAGGCCGATACCGAGAGCCAATTTCGCGTCGCCTAAACCAAGCCAGCGTCCGCGCGAAACTAGCCAAAGCAGGGCGAAGAAGGCGCCGAGCGCGAGGCCGACGAGCAAGGCCGTTGGCGCTTCGCGCCAAACCACAGACGCAAGCAGGGCCACGGCGATAAAGCCGTAAACCAAGTGATCGGGAATAATTTTGTGCCGCCAGTCGTAGATAGTGATGATCACGAGCAAGCAGAAAATTAACCAGTCGATGAGGAGTGCGGGCGTGGGGGTGAATCCGGCGCGGTAGAAACTACCGAGAAAAATGAGTCCGGTTAAGAGTTCGACCAGAGGATACTGGGGCGAAATCCGGCCGCCGCAAGTCCGACAGCGGCCACGTTGGAGAACAAAACTTAAGACCGGAATTAATTCAAACCAGCGCAGGGTTTGGCCGCAGAGCAAACAGCCCGACCGACCGAGGACGGTATAGCCGGTTTGATAACGGTAAATGACCACATTCAAAAAACTGCCGACGATCAGGCCGAAAACGAGCACGGCGAGCGAAGCGAGCCAGAACATTTGCCTACATTATAACATAACAACACCATGACCACTCCGCCCCGCCCAACTGATGGAAGTCGGACTTCCATCAGTTGGGCGTCAGTTCTTGGTTCTTGTCCCGAACAAAAAAGTATATAAATAGAAGCTCCAAACAGCGATAATGGCGCTCGTTGTTATTTGAAAAAAAAGATAGTGGAAACCAAAAATAGTTACACCCAGATACATAACTGATGTGTTGACAAAAAGATTAAAAACAGAAACAGCGAGGAAAATACTTCCCTGCCAATAAATTTTTTCGAGTGAATTATTTTTAAAAGTAAAAAATTTGTGTAGCGTAAAGCTTATAGAAACGGAACAGATGAAAGATATGATCGAGCTCAATAAATACCAAAGACCGGCGATATCGGTTAGTAGGTAAAGAATGACAATATTTGACGCAAACCCTGCGCCACCAAAAACTAGAAATTTAAAAACCTTAAACAGTAGCGAATTAGAGCGGTTGATAAATAGCATAAACCTCATCATTATACACTCGTTTGAAATAATCCTTGTTTTCTAGAAGAACATTAAAAAAGTGATAGCTCTTAGATGTTACGACGTAATCAGTTTTTAGATCGCCCTTAATTACTTTGGCGGCGGTGGTAGATTCTTGCTCAATCCACTTTTTTCGAGTGTCATCGCGCCGCCAATCGAGGCGTTGTTCATCGGTACTGTTTTTACATTCCTCAAGATTACAAACATACCCGTGCGTTCCCAAGTGCCACCACTTCCAATATAAATCAGAACTGTAGAGGTAGAAGAATCGGGGCTCGAGACCGGCAAGATAATAATTCTTGGGACTATGGTAATAGAGTTGAGGGAACCAACTCCAGTTGGTATTGAAGACGACGTCGCCGGGTTTCGTATTCACCTTCAACCATTCCCCAACACCAGAGAACTCGTTGACGCTCGCGCCGCGCGCGAATACTTGCTGGAGAAAGAGGAGGTTGCTAGCAAACAAGTAAATAATCATTACCGTGAGACCAATGATAATCCCCCGCTTAACGAAACGGTCGGAGATTGTGATGAATCGCCGCAGAGACTCGAGGGCCACGATTAAATACAGTGCGACGAAGAACATGAAGAAGTCACCGAAGCGGCCGCTCACGGCGGTCGTTCCAAGCCAAGTGCCTATAGTGAGAAAGAATAACGCAAGCTGGAGAGGCCGGCCGACAGCGCTACCAGAGAAGTATTCGGCTGATTCATGATTTCTAAACCGAGCCGAGAAGTATTGGTAAAATTCGGCTCCTCCGGCGAGGAGTAAGCTAGCAATGATGAGCGAATTATCCCGTAGAAAATCGAAAAAATCTTGTGGATACAATTCCATACCTTCGGAGAGAGCAACCTTCTTGCTAATGATCGTCTCGCGGAAAACTCCGAAAATAATCTCTCTCATATAATCAAGAAATCCTGGGGAAACTAGGGTCATAATGATAAGAGCGGAGGAAAAGCCACCGATGGTGACAAGTAGACTTTTCCGATCTGGGGACTGACGATAAAATTTCTGACTAATAAAATAGACTAGACTTATCCCCAGAGGAAAGAAAAAGGTGGCGCTGTGCCAAAACAAATAAAGAAAGTTAACGGCGAAGACCCCCCGATAATTTTTCCGATTTAAGAAAACCAATAGGAGGAGGAGCGACGCTGGGGCTAGAGCATAAGGTCGAGATAGAAATAAGCGCCAGATCCCGCCATGGTTGGTTAAAGCAAAGATAACTCCGACCCAAGCAAGCGAATATTTAATATCAAGACGATGGCAACACCAATATAAGATAGTGAAAGAAGCCGCCGCAATTATAACCGCGTAGAGCTTAATCCCGATGAAGAGTGGGGTAATAAAAGTAAGGGGAATTAATACTAAATAGAACAAAAAATTATAATAGACAAAATAATCCCCACCCTGGGCCATCTTAGAAAGATAAATCGATTTAAAATCATGGAAGGAATCGAAGAAACCATTCTCTCTCAAGCTCTCGGCAAAACGAAAGTGGAAAAAATGATCATCACCAGATGACAGGGTGGGTAAAAAAAAATAAGTTAACATGAAGATAGTGAAAAAAACGGAAAAAACTAGCAGAACTTGTAGATAAGTTCTCGACTGGACAAAGGCTAATGCTTGGCGAAAGTAAGTTCTCATTTTTTACAAACCACAAAGTGATTAAAGCCCATTTCGAAATAACGATGTTTGATGTCTTTAAATCCCAATTTTGTCAGTAGATCAATTAACTCTACTTTAGAAAAGTAATGTTTATGATCCAAAATCTCTTCTGGTTGAATCAATTTCAAACGAAAAGCGAGAAACTTCAACACCGGCTCAGAAGAAGTGCTGGGAGTAGTAAAAATCAATTCCCCGCCGGTTATCAGCACCCTCTTAGCTTCTTCTAAAACTTCGGTCGGTTTATAGAGGTGTTCCAGCACAGCGAGCAAGAAAACTTGATCAACCGAAGAATCAGCAAAGGGTAAGACTGGCTTGTCGTCCAAATTGGCACTAAATATTTCTAGATTACCGATACGGCGTGGGACGACCTTCTTATCTACCGCCAAACCTCTTTTAATTTTCTTGCTCACTAACTTCAAGAACGACAGGTGGGGACCAGCGCCAATATCCAAAATGGTTGCTCCGACCTTAACCAGACCAACGACCTTATGATAACGAAAGTTCCTCACTAAACCCTCGAGACTCAAGCGTAGACGGATCATGGTTAAAAAGCAACGCCAGCCGTGGCGCCAATTTAGCTTCTTACCTTGGCTTAAAGCTCTGGCTTGGTAGGTAATCGGCACTTCAACCAAACGAGAGTTACGAACCAGGAAATGGGAGAGCTCAACCACATCAAAAACGAAGTCGTTGGCAGGTAAAAATTCGATCTCCGTCACAAAGTGAGTTGGAAATAATTTATAACAAGTGGCTAAATCAGTTAATCGGCTGCGGAAGAGGGAGTTGAAGACTTTAGTGAGCATAAGACCGCCATAGAAGTAGATCTGGCTGAGGGGCACATTATTCTGGAGCATCGTTCGGGAGCCGAAGACGACCTCGGCTTCACCAGAGAGAACGGGTTCCAATAGTTTCGGATAATCATTTGGGTTGTACTCCAGATCAGCGTCTTGGATTAACAGATATTCTCCTGTCGCCGCTTTGAAACCCGACTTCAACGCCGCGCCCTTGCCGCCATTTATTTCTCTTGAAATAACCTTGAACTTACGGCTAACATTTTTTAACATTTCTTTAGTACCGTCCGTTGAGCCGTCATCAACGATAATAATTTCTTTTTCTATTTGGTTAGGTAGAACAATCCCGCTGACCCGAGATAGAAGTTTGGTAATAGTTAAGACCTCGTTATAGACCGGTATGATGATGGATAACTTTTTCAAGATAATGATAACTTAAGCATTAAAAACTATTGAACACAAGCAAAAACCGCCCAAGTTGGCGGTTTTTGCCCCGAGACAACAAAAAGTCAATTCTTACTGACAAGCAACATCATTACTATTATAGACACCGCTAAAACTACCGTTAATAGCATTGAGTCCATTTCCAACACTTCCTGCATAACCAGTTGAGTCAACGCAGTACCCAGTTCCATCAATCAACTGAGCAGAAACTCCCCATCCTGGATTCACAACGATAGAGTTAGCTCCATTGGCTCCACATGCAATACTGGAATTATTTTGAATTTGATTATTCACAGCAGATATCAGATTAAATAATCTTCCTGTTCCAGTGTTCGAGCAAATATTTGATACATACTGGCCGGAACTATCGGCCCCCAACTCAGCTTCAGCTCTCATGGAAGAAAGACTGGCTTTGGCCGAAGAATCTTTCGCCTTATTTCGTGCCGAACCCAAACTCGTCAACACAATGCCCGACAGGATACCGATGATGGCGATAACGACCAAGAGTTCAATTAACGTAAAACCTTTTTTAAAATTCATATTTTTAATAATAACTAATAATTTTCGACTATTTTTTTATAACAACATCCATGATAACACGATTAAACTTCCAAGCCAACCAACTTTTCCACTTTGACCAACCGCTTCTCGTGAGTGGCCAGAATATCCAGCCGGTTGTCAATATGACTCAATCTCTGCTTTATCCGATCTTCGCCTTGTCGCAAATCAGTCTTACTGGCCTTCGCACCCAAAATCAGATGAAGTTCATCGAAACCGAGTTTACTGGCTTTAGCCAGATGACCAATATCGTTTTTAAGATCATCAACATCCGTTTTATCGGCTTTTTTCGATAACTCGGAATTTATTTTAGACAATTCCGTCCGGACATCGGCAAAACCGCGCTCGACCAGATTAGCCAAATGGTTTAGAGTAACCGGCTGACGGACGGGTTTCGCCATGCTGGCATTATAATACCAGCGAACGTAAACGCAAATGTGGATAATCGCCCTAGATTCCCTGCGCCAGATTGTAGATCGGCATCAGGACGGAAGTCAGAAGCACGCCGACCATCAAGCCGAGGACGACGATCATGGCCGGCTCAATCAGGTCAACCAGGGTTTTAATTTCGTTATCCACCTCGCGCCGGTAGAAACGCGAGAGGGTTTGGAGGACGAATCCGAGCTTGCCCGTTTCTTCGCCGACCTTCATCATTTGCACCATAATTGTCGGGATTTCGTGGTATTTATACATTACCGTTGACACCAGATTACCGGATTTCAAAGTGGAGCCGGCCTCAATTAAAATCTGCCGATAAACTTCGTTATCCACCACTTCCGCGGTGATCTCAATGGCGCGAACCATGGAAATGCCGGAAGTTAACATGGTTGAAAGGTTGTCGGCAATGCGCGACAGGTAAATCTTCTGATACAAATTGCCGATATAGGGTATGGCCAACTTGAAACGCGAAATACTGGCTTTGCCGGCCGCCGTGCGGCCGTAGCGAGTGGTGAAGATGGCTACGACCACGAGTAAAATAAAAAGCAAAATGCCGTAATTGATAAAAAAGTTGGAAGTGGCAATGACCATTTTGGTGTAAATCGGGATTTCCTGACCGGTTTCAGTCAAAATGGCCGTGAGTCGCGGGATCACGAAAGTCAACATCAGAATCATCACGCCAATAAAGGAAACGACGATAAAGATCGGGTAAATTAAGGCGTTGCGGGCCTTGGAAACCATTTCGTAAGACCGTTCGAGATAGTCGGCCAAATAATTAAAGTTGTCGGAAATTTTTCCCGATTCTTCGCCGGCGGCGACCATGTGAACGTAGAAATTGCCGAAAACTTTCGGGTGTTTACCCATGGCCTCCGAAATCGGCACGCCGGCCTTGATATCGTCGGTGATTTCGGTTAAGACCCGTTGGAGAATCGGGTTTTCGGCTTCGGTGGCCAAGAGACGAAAGGTAGATAAGGCCGAGACCTTGGCCTCGAACAGGGTGGCGATCTGGCGCGACAAGATCACCACGTCTTTGTTCTTCACTCGCCGCAAAGACAACAGGCGGGCCAAGAAAGAGCCAGTGCCCTCGGCGGCGATATCGATAATGATCAAACCGCGCCGTTGCAGTGAGGCAATCGCCAGATTAACGTTCGGGGCTTCGATCGTGCCGCGCTGTTCTTCGCCCTCCTTCGTGGTAGCTTGATAAATGAAAATCATAGCAGACGTTCAAGACCGCGCGGATTAAGCGAGTGCCGTTGGGCATTCTCGATGGTAATGTCGCCGCGTTGCACCAACTCGGCCAGCGAGTGGTTCAGATCAACCATCCCATCGCTTGAACCGGTTTCGATCACCACATCAATTTCCGCCGTCCGGCCTTCGCGGATCAGGTTGGCCACGGCGGTGTTGTTCAGTAGAAGCTCGTAAGCTGGCACCAAACCGCCCGAGACGCGAGGAATGAGCCGTTGAGAGAAGATGCCGAGCAAGCTACTGGCGAGCTGAATACGGATCTGGCGCTGTTGGTTGGCCGGGAAAGAGTCAATGATTCGGTCAATCGTTTGCGAAGCCGAGTTGGTGTGCAGGGTGGAGAGCACGAGGTGGCCGGTTTCGGCGGCGGTGACGGCGGTAGAAATGGTTTCGGGGTTCCGCATTTCCCCGATCATCGCCACGTTCACGTCTTGGCGAAACATTGAGCGCAAGGCGGCCTGGAAACCGCGCGTGTCGAAACGCACTTCCCGTTGATCAATAATCGAACGATCACTTTGAAAAATATACTCGATCGGGTCTTCCACGGTGATGATATGCTCGGCGCGTTCTTCGTTGATCATCTGGACCATCGCCGCCAGCGTGGTGGACTTACCTTGACCGACTGGCCCAACGACGAGAAAGAATCCCTGCTTTCGCCGCGAAAAATCAACCAACCGTTCCGGCAGATTAAGTTCCGGTAAACTTAAAACTCTGGTCGGAATGAGCCGAAAAGCCGCGCCGACAAACCCCTTTTGATAAAAAGCATTGCACCGAAAACGAATCCCGCCGGCCACACTGTAGGAAAAGTCAATCTCTTTTTGTTTGAGAAAAATGTCTTTGTTGACGTCGCTTAAAACCTCCATCACCATGCCCATGGTGTCTTCGGCCGTTAAAATTGACTTTTTAACAATCGGGATTAGGTCGCCCGAGACGCGAATGGTCGGATGGCGACCGACCGTCAAATGTAAATCCGACCCGCCTTCTTTGCTAACGGTTAAAAAAAGGTCTTCAATTTCTTGTTTGTAATCACTCATGGTGTTGCTGACGCTGATTAATAATCTCCCCCACCCGCGCGACCACCTCCGAAGGCGTGGCTGAGGCCTTAACGATGTAGCCGTCAATGCCCAAACTCAAGGCCTTGTCGATATCTTCTTTCTGGCCGAGATTGGTTAAAAAGATGATTGCCGCGTCACGCGTGGCTCCTTCGGCGCGCAAGGTCTCAATCAGTTTAAAACCGTCCATCTCCGGCATAATAATATCCACGAGATAAACTGCCGGTTGATAACCAGCCCGCACTTTGTTTAAGGCCTCGGCACCAGACAAAGCCGCTTCAATGGCGAAACCGCGCTCGGAAAATTTGAGCGAATACATGTCGAGTAAAAATTTGTCGTCATCAACAATCAAAATTTTAGTTGGCGTTGGCATAGTTAATAGTTAGGTAGTCTCACTTTCATTATATTACAGCTTGCTCACTTCTTCAAAAGGCACTTCGCCGGCAAATGATTTGAGCAAGCAGTCCTCGCGCATGGTTAAGAGACCGCCGCTTCGAGCGACCTGTTCGATTTTAGTTTCTGACGGATCGGCCAAGATCACCTGTTCGAGTTCGCTACTCATCTTCAACACTTCAAACACCGCGATCCGGCCCCGCGTGCCACTCGGACAAGTCGCCGATCGCTTGGCCCGATAAACCGTTTTGGGAACAACGACCTTTTCCCGCCACGGACTCGGAATACTGGCTAATTCTTTTTCGACCATCATTTTCACGCCGCCCTCAACCGGCATTGGCTCTTTGGAATCTTGGCAAAGTAATGGCACAAGGCGTTGCGCGATCGCCATGAGCAGAGTGGCGGTAATAAGATAAGTTTCGACGCCCATTTCGATCAGTCGGGGCACTACGCCGGCGGTGTTGTTGGTATGGAGGGTGGCGAAAACCAAATGACCGGTTAACGAGGCCTGCACTGCCAGCTTGGCGGTTTCCGAATCGCGGATTTCTCCGACCATAATAATGTCTGGATCTTGACGCAAAATTGACCGCAAGCCGTTGGCAAAAGTGTAGTTGATTTCGGGTTGCACTTGGGACTGGTTCATGCCGGGAACGTTGTATTCGATCGGGTCTTCGAGTGAGACGGCGTTGTTTTTTTCTTTATCAATTTCCCGCAACATCGAATAAAGCGTCGTGGTTTTACCCGAACCGGTTGGGCCAGTGATCAAGATCAGGCCATAGGGCCGACGAATCGCTTGATTTAAAATTTCCAAATTGCCCGGACTCAAACCAAGTGACGGCAAAGTGAGCAGGGTGCGTTCCGGATCCAAAATTCGAATCACCACTTTCTCGCCGAAATAAGTCGGCAGAGTGGAAACCCGAAAGTCAATTTTCCGCGTTTCGATTCGCGCCGAGAAGCGTCCGTCTTGGGGCTTCCGGCGCTCGTCGAGCTTCATGTTGGTTAAAATCTTGATTCGCGCGACCACGGAATCATGAACGCTGTTCGGCAGAAATAAACTGGTATAAAGAACACCGTCCACGCGGAAACGTACCTTGACCTGTTCACCGGTTGGTTCGATGTGGATATCGGAGGCCCCGCCGCTCGTCGCGTGTTGGAGAATCACCGCCACGATCTTGGTCACCGGCGCTTCCTCAACAATCTTAACCTCCGGCAAGCGCGCCACGGCGCCGTCGGCGGCACTGGATGTTTCTTTGGCTTTTTCAATTTCCACGTCCAAATCACTTAAGGCCTTGGAGACCTGACTGGTTAAGCCCTCATAACTTTTCAAAACATTTTCAAAACTGGCCTCGGAGATAAGAAATATTTTATAGGGCAAACCGAGTTTCGAGGCGATAAATTGCAGAGCGTCACGAGCTTCGAGGTTGTTTGGGTCAAGCATGCCCACTTCGAGCACGCCATCGGTTAAACCGATCGGCACAAACTGATAATGCGCCACCGAATTACGAGAAATGTGGTTCAAAACTTCCGGTGGAATCTTGTGGTCAACCGGCACTTCGCGGCGCGGAATTATCCGATCAACTTCAACCGTTTCATCGGCCGACCCCAAATTAACCGCCCTAGAGTCCACGAGAAGAAGTGGTGGCCGAATTAGTGGTCGAGGCCACGTCATTGCCAGTGACGGAAAAAGGATTGCGTCGCCCGCGCGGTTCCGACACAAGTTCTTGGTGGAAATTTTCCAAACTTTCCCAAACCGGATGATTAAAAACGCTGATGTCGAGATTGATTCGCTCTAATCGTTCGAGTAAACGCAAAAATTCATTGTCTACCTGCGCGGCCGGACTAACGCTCGTGACGCTCACCACGCCGGCCGGTTCTTCGGTTGAACTACCGACAAAAACAAACCGATAAAACAGGAAGGCGGCCACGATAACGGCCAAAACGGCGATCGAGCGAAAAACGATTCGGCGTTGATTATTCATAAAAAATAATTATTTCAACCAATAAGTCCGGAGACTAACCTGATAATCGTAGAGATTACGATCGCCGGCCGTGAAAGATAACGACTCGATATCCACCAAACGCAAACTGCGCGCCAGATCGGCTAAAAACAATTTCAACACCTCGTAAGAACTCGAAACACCAAAGCTCATGACCGCCGAACTCTCTGTCCCCGACTCGCCGCCGGCTTCGCCGGCGGTTGATCCACTGGCTTCTTCTTTAAGAATATTGGGGTTGCGAATCGTCAAGCCGTATTTCTTGGCAATGTTATTGATGTCAATAATCAACCGGACGTTATCAATATTGTTCGGCAGAAAGCGGTCGAGATTTTCCAAATCTCGCAGATCAACGGCGTTGTATTGATTAACGAGTGTTTCCTGTTTAGCTTCCAGTTTATTCGCGCTCTCGAGCGCGAGGGTTAGCTCTTCCTTCCTAACCTCCAACCCCTTCACCTCATCGAGCATCGGCGAAGTGAAATAGAAAAAGATCGTCGCGGCCAAACCTAAAATTAAAAAGGGTAAAATTATTCTCATGGTAACGGCGGGATCACGGTGGCGGCGTAAGTTAGTAATTCCGGATTAAGATCGACCTTTAAGTTAAACCCGACCTTGCCAGCATTATCGGCGTTTAGATCGGAAAAAACGAAGTCGGTAAGGCGCCGACTCTCCACCAAATCGGACAAAACGTTTGATTGTAGGGCAATGCCTTCGTAATTCCTAGCCATCCCACGAAGCGTTAAGCCGGCGCCATTCTGGCTGAAGCTCGAATACCGAATCGACTGCAGGGTCTCATCTTCCAGCAAACGGAACACCGGCAAAAAGGTTTTATGGCCGTTTAAGAGAACAGCCATTCGTTTCAACTGTTTGTCCAATCGTTCAATTTTCAAAATCAAGTCCTGTTGGTTGAGGGCTTGGCGTTTTTTTTCGATCGAGGCCACGAGACCGCAACTCTTGAGCGAGGTTGGTGACACTTCCGAAGGACAGGGCCGCTCGATTTCGCCGGTTAAAATAAGTTTGTAACCGTAAACACCGGCAAAAAACAACAAGGCGATCACGAGCACCACCAAGCATAAAAGCAGAAACAAGCCCATCGGTTCGCGCCGCGCACCGGATTCTTTGGTAAGAACCTGTTTGGGGATGAATGATGATTGAATATTTTTGTCCATTAAAAAATTTAAACTGTTTGACCTAGTCGAGTGTTTGCAGGTGGCGCAGGGCTAATCCGAGGGCAACCGCGAAGCCCGGGCCCGTTTTCTTAATCACTCGTTCCAAGAAAACCGGGAACTCGACCTTGGCAAAAGGATCACCCACCACCACTGGCACCTCGAAACTCTGGCTAGCCAACTCCATTAATCCCTGAAGCAGTGAGCCGCCACCAATCAAAACAACCCGTTCGATGGAGCGACGTGATCGCGTTTGGTAGATCGTTATCACTCGGTGGGCCTCGGCGAAAATATATTCAATAATGGCACTGACCAAGTTGGAAATGTTCTGCCCTTCGTAACGCTCCACTAAACCGACCGACCGCTTGATCTCCTCGGCCTTGGCAAATTCCACTCCGAGCGAACGCGCGATGGCCAGCGTGATGTCTTGGGCCCCCTTACTAATGGTGTGCGAGAGACGAACCACGCCGTAATCAATAATCGCCAACTTGGTCGTGCCGGCACCGAGGTCAAGAATGACGATCGCCCCACGCTCACCGGAGAAGGTCGAACGAATGGCACTGAAAGTTTCGATTTCAAAAAAGGCCGGAACTAAATCAAGAAGACGCAAATCCTCTTTGTAACGACCGATTATTTCCTTGTGGATGGCCGCGAGCAAGATTTCGGTTTTCTTCGTTTCGGTTTCATCTCCGGCCGGGCGTGGGATCACCCACCAATCAAGCTCGACTTCGGAAACCGGCACCGGAATATATTTACGGGCTTCGATCGGAACAATGGTCTCCAGCTTGGATTCTTTGATCTGGGGCAACTCGATGATCACGAGCAAGCTCGAACGAAGCGGGATGGAAACCGAAATAGCCTTGGCCGTGATGTTAGCTTCCTGAAACAAGTCCTTTAACATCTCGGCGGTTTTGGCGCTATTCAGATTAGCCACCTGACCAACCGCGAGGTCACCGTAGGGACCGAGAGCAATCTCGCCATAAGTTTCGAGGACGATCCGTCCTTTATCATTCCGCAACTGAACGGCCTTGGCCGACGAATGACCGAGGTCGAGACCAACCACGCGCTGATCCTTTTTTTGCCAAAGACCATCCCGACCGAAAGAAAATAGCTTCGCGATGCTGTTTGCCATAATATTAGTTAAATATTATAGCACGCGACTGATTATACCATAAAATGTTTTCACTTATCCACAATTGGGTGCTCGATTTGATCCTACCGAGACACTGTCTTGGTTGCGGCGTGTCGAAAACTGATCTCTGCCCGGCTTGCCTTTCTGGTTTGCCGAGTGCCACACCACCTGAACAGCAGAAAGATCGCTGGTCGTTATTCGATTATCATCACCCGCTCATCAAAAGCGCTATCTGGCACTTGAAATATCGTGGCCGGCGCGCGCTTGGTCAACGTCTAGGTCAGGAATTACACGAGCGCCTGATTAAAAACTGGCAAATTTTGAAACCGGTGTTGGTCGTGCCTGTTCCCCTCGCCCGCGCGCGTCTAGCCGAACGTGGTTTCAACCAATCCGCGCTAATCGCGCGCGGTCTCGTTCAGAGTAATCCTGATTATCTAAAATTAAACGAGCGGTGTTTGATCAAAATTAAAACCACGCCAACTCAAGTCGAAATTAAAAATCGTGAAGAGCGGCTGATTAATTTGCGCGGTGCGTTTGCCGTTCGCGCACCGGAAGAAGTTCGCGGGCAAACGATTATCCTGGTTGATGACGTGCTCACGACGGGTGGCACCGTCACCGAGGCCAGGCGCGTGTTGCTTGACGCCGGGGCCGCGCGCGTTATCATCACCACCATCGCCCATGGTTAAAAAGATTAAAAATAAAAGTCGTTGCGCCTGGCCCGGCTTGGACGAGCTGATGATCAAATATCACGACGAGGAGTGGGGGCGGCCCTGCCACGACGACGCCGTGCTTTTTGAATATGTTGTGCTCGACACCTTCCAGGCCGGATTATCTTGGCGAATCATTTTGCATAAACGCGAAAATTTCCGGCGCGCACTTGATAATTTCGCGGTCGAGAAAATTGCACGCTACGACGAACGGAAAATCGAGTTGTTGCTGACTAATGCTGGCTTGATCCGCAACCGCTTGAAGATGTTTGGATTGGTTAAAAATGCCCAGGCCGCGCGGTTGGTGAAAAAAGAGTTTGGTTCACTGGATCAATATTTCTGGCAATTTGTCGGCGGGCGAACCAAAGATAATCGCCTGAAAAGTCAAAGCCGGATTGCCGCCCGGAGTCGCGAGTCCGATGCCATGAGTGCCGACATGAAGCGGCGCGGATTTAGTTTTTGCGGTTCAACGGTGTGTTACGCCTTCATGCAAGGCGCCGGGATCATTAACGATCACCTTGTCACCTGTTTTCGTCACGCCGAGTGTCAACCGAAGAATCGGTGAAGCTTGAGAAAGAGTGGAAAAAAGGTTATAAAAGAGAAGAAGGGTGCCGGAGTCCTGCCTGCCGGCAGGCAGGGGTTAACGGAACGGTTATGTTCTATGTTTATATTCAATGGAAGAGTGCCGGAGTGGTTAACGGAACGGTTTGCTAAACCGTGACCGCCTTAAAAGCGGTCCGTGGGTTCGAATCCCACCTCTTCCGAATTTGACAGTGCTGACATTAACGTGCTAGCATAAAAGACGTTAATCGAGCGCGTGCTCGAACCCTAAACCATTGGGTAAAATGGTTGGAACATTGATATTGGAGACATGCTGGTGACAGAAAAACAACAGCCAGAGATCGGTTCGTTTGAGGTGAGCAGTGGCGAATTACTTGTGGCGTCTTTAATCATCGATATGAGTGGGGCGCCAAATAAAACGTTCACTGACGTTAAGACAATGATAGAGAAGATTCGTCTTATGACTGGCGCAACGACAAGTGACAATGACGAGTGGTTGACCGATACAGACCATTTCCAAGAAGTAGCGACAGATGAACTGGGCGTAAGGGCGAGACAAGCATTACAAAGACTTGGTGTGACGAATTTTGAAGAACTAATCACGATACCAAGATGCGAGGTGGCCCACATGAAGAACTTTGGAGAAGTATCTCTCCTGGAAGTCGAGGAGATGCTCAAAAAACGAGGTTTGTCGTTGGCGGAATGTCAGGACCCCGAATACCATCACAAACCCCGTAATTAGTCCGGTTAGTCAGAATCAGGACCAAGGGCTCCGCAACTTCGCGGGGCTTTTTTATTGTGTTCCGCCAAACCTGTCAGCGGGCAAGAAAAAATTTGAATATGGTACACCGTTTTGATAACTTGATATCAACGTGACACAAATCATTTTCAAATACGACCTCGACAAAGATGTCGCCAACTTCGTTCGAGGTACCCGAGCAAAGAATAGCTCCAAGCCGACCAAGCTCCAGGAGCTTTATGTGGCCCAAAACGGCTCGGATTATCGGGAGCAACGGGTCAGAGATTTTCTGGAAGCATACACCAAAAAGATCTCTTTTAATCCGACTGCTTCCGTTCAGAAACTTGATAATGCTTGGCAGAAAATAGCAGCCGTTTTTTTCTCTCGACTGGAACAGCTGTTCAAAATCTCCTACCCGTCTCCACACATCACCGCCTATCTAACAACCAATCAGCGTTGCACCTACAACATCTTTGAAAATTATTTCTTCGTCAACTTCTCATCAAAATCGCCGAGCCGCACGATCATGCATGAATTGTTCCATTTTTATACCTGGCACGCATTTCATGCTGATCTGGTTGCCGCCGGTATCAACGAGGATCAATACAACGACGTCAAGGAGTCTCTAACCGTTCTTCTCAACACTGAATTCGTTGATTTGATGGAAGGAGCACAAGATGACGGCTATCCGCAACATGTCGAAATGCGTAAAATGGTTCAGGAATTGTGGCAAAACACGAAAGATCTTCGAAAAGTCGTCTTCGGTGTGTTTTCGATTTAACGGAGTGTGCTCGCTTGCCCGCACCGTTGATTACTGCTAGGTTTGGACAAGAAAGGAGGGCTTTTTATGAAGCCAAGATATTATCGGCTTGACGAGCTGGTTCGGATGATTAACGAACCGAATTGTTCCGCTTGTTCTAGAATCCTGATGGACAATAAAGAGCTTTTTCGGTCGGCTCGTGGTTCAACACACAATCATCAGGCCCGGACGACTTCGTGGCTAGGACCAGACCCGTGGCGAGGATTGACCCTCGCCACTTTTTTTTATAAACTGCTGTCATGAAATCAAAAAACCTGTTACTGGTAATCGGGGTGGTTGTGATTGTGGGCGGGGTGGTCAGTTATATTTCTTGGCAAAGCGCGAAAACACCCGGCCGGTTGGACGGCTTCGCCCAGTGCCTGAAAGATCGCGGGGCCGTTTTCTACGGCGCGTTTTGGTGTCCGCATTGCCAAAGCCAGAAAGCGTTGTTCGGGAAATCGAAAAAGTTTTTGCCGTATGTCGAATGTTCCACGGCCGATGGTCAAGGCCAACTGCCAGTATGCCAAGACAAAAATATCTCCGGTTATCCAACCTGGGAATTCACCGATGGCAGTCGTGAGTCCGGTGAGGTGTCTCTAGAAAAACTGGCTGAAAAAACTGGCTGTGCTCTGCCTGGATTAGCGGAATAAAAAATGTTGACGCTAATTAATCGCGTTCTGGCTCTCTCGACTTTCGCGGCCCATATTTTTTTAGTGGTCGGTTGGTTATATTTTTTGTTTAACCAAAATGATAGTCGGGTGAAAAAATTCCTCCGTGATTACGGCTTACTCTTCGCCTGGTTGGTCGCGCTCGCGGCCACGGCGTCCAGTTTATTTTATTCCGAGTTTGCCGGCTTTGTCCCCTGTTCGTTGTGTTGGTGGCAAAGAATTTTTATTTATCCGCAGGCTATTTTACTCGGTCTGGCTTGGTTTAAACGGGATCGTCAGATCACGATTTATAGTTTGACGCTGGCGACCATCGGTGGACTAATCGCCCTTTATCATAACTACATTTATTACGGCGGCACGGCGGTCATTCCCTGCGGTGCGGGCGATTTAACAACTTCTTGCGTAAAACAATTTGTTTTTGAGCTGAACTATATCACCATTCCGATCATGTCTTTGACTTCTTTTTTGCTAGTGATCTTCTTCCTCTGGGTTCAAGTGCCAAAGAAAAACGAGGGTTAAAATGGCAGGCGACCGTCTCGATCAACGTTTTCGTCTCAAAGCACATCAACGACAAGCCCTGACTCGTCTAGGCTTGTTTACCGAGAGAGACCTGCTGTACTATTTCCCGACTCGCTACGAGCGGCCGGCCGCCGAAAAACTGATCGGCGAACTCCACGCCGGCGAGGTGGCGACCGTTTACGGTCAAGCGGTTAAGGTTAAGCTTGGTCTCGCTCGTCAAAAAAGGATCCCTCTGGCCGAAGTAATTATCGAAGATGCCACGGGTCGCCTCAAGGCCACCTGGTTCTATCAGGCCTACTTGGCGAAAAAAATTCACGAGGGTGACTGGGTTAAGCTGGCCGGCAAGCTTGGCGAACGGAACGGTCAACTCTATCTAGCCAATCCGGCGTTTGAGACGGCCGCCGATCACTCCCTGTTTGGTGTTCAAACAACCCGCCCGGTCAACCACAAAACTCCCGAAACACTAACCCCGATTTACCCCGAAACACGTGGTTTGTCTTCGGTGTGGTTCCATTACGCCCTGAAACAACTTCTGGAAACCGGCGCGCATCAATCCTTAACCGATAGTTTGCCGGCCACGCTCGTTGCGCGCTATCATCTGCCGGCCCTTGGGCCGGCGCTACTTTTAATCCACCAACCGCGAAGCGAGAAAGAGGCCGCCGCGGCCCGCAAACGCTTCGCCTTTGAGGAAATATTTTTCATTCAACTCGAACGTTGGCTGGCCAAAACGACTTACGAAAAAAATGGCGGCTACCAAGTGGCGGTTGACCACGAAACGATTAAACGCTTCGTCGGGCAACTCCCCTTCTCGTTAACCAACGCTCAACAACGGGCGCTTGACCAAATTCTTGGCGATCTCGAGCGTCCCGCGCCGATGATGCGTCTCTTGGAGGGTGATGTTGGTTCGGGAAAAACAGCCGTGGCCGCCGCGGCGGCGGCGGCGGTAGTGGAAGCCGGTTTCGAGGTGGCCTTCATGGCCCCGACCGAAATTTTAGCGCGGCAACATTTCGAATCTTTGATTAAAAACTTTACTGATCGAAAAATTAATCTTGGTTTAATCACCGGCAGTGAATGTCGAAAATTCCCGTCAAAAATCAGTCCGCGCGAAACAACCCACATCTCCCGCGGCCAACTCTTAAAGTGGGTGTCGGGCGGCGAGATTCCGGTTGTGGTGGGGACCCAAACCCTAATCCAAAAAACGGTTCGGTTCAAAAACTTGGCTCTGGCAATTATTGACGAACAACATCGTTTCGGCATTAAGCAACGCGCCGCCTTGGTGAAAAAGGGTGGCCGCGCGCCACACCTGCTTTCGCTCACGGCCACGCCAATTCCCCGCACTCTCGCTCTAACCGTTTACGGTGACCTTGATTTGACTCTGCTTGATGAGTTGCCGCCGGGCCGGCGGCCGATTATTACCAAAATTGTTCCTGAAATCGAACGGGTCGTGGCGTATGAGAAAATTCGAAAAGAATTGATGGCTGGTAGACAGGCCTTTGTGGTTTGTCCGCGGATTGATTTGCCCGATCCGGCCAAAATGCTCGCCCTCAACACCAAATCAGCCAAGCAAGAAGCCAAACGACTGCAAGAGAAAATTTTTCCCGAATTTACGATCGGCTTAGTCCACAGCAAACTCAAACCTAAAGACAAAGAGCAAGTGATGGCCGATTTCGTCGTTGGGAAAATCCACCTGCTCGTGGCAACGTCAGTCGTTGAGGTTGGCGTTAATGTGCCCAATGCCACGGTGATTGTGATTGAGGGGGCCGAACGGTTTGGTTTAGCCCAATTACATCAACTCCGCGGACGCGTCTGGCGTAGCGACCACCAAGCCCACTGCTTCTTGTTCACCGACGCGGTCGGTGGTAAAACGATGGAACGTTTACGTGCCGTGCAAACAGCCAAAAACGGTTTTGAGTTGGCCGAACTTGATCTCAAGCTCCGTGGCGCCGGTGCCCTGACTGGCGGTAAACAATGGGGCCTTTCCGACCTTGGCATGGAAGCGTTAAAAAATTTAAAATTGGTCGAGGCGGCTCGCGCCGAGGCCAAAAATTTATTGGCCAAAGATCCGACCCTGGCCCACCAACCGTTACTTCGAGAACGTTTGACCTCGACTATTGAACAACCGCTTCACTTGGAGTAACGGTCACACTAATCCTAGTGGTGCTCGATCGAGTGGAAGAATCGGTCACGGTGAAGGTTGGATTATAGTTACCAGCGCGGGTGTAAACGTGGGTGAAGGTGGCCGTTTGTTGAAGTCGTTCCATCGCCGGTGCGGCCACGAACGGAATGTTTTCCGGTTCATCACCCCAAACAACCGAGTAAGACATTTGATCGTTATCGGGGTCACTGGCTCGTACTGACCAAGTTCCCGTGGCCCCAGCCACCAGCGTGATCGGACCATCAACACCATTCACCGATGGCGGACGATTGCTCGTCTGGCCGGAGTCATAGATTTTGAAATAATAATCGCTCTTATCGCAAACGTTTGAACCAAGTCGGGTCGGCGAACAAATTTCGAGATAATAATTACCAGCCGGCGGGGTAAAGCGATCGGTAATCTGGCCAACCGTCCAGTCGTAAGTGTTGGCCGCTTTCACCCCCGAGGCGATGGTCCACAAAACTGGCGAAATGCAGTTAGCACCAAGCGGACAGGTCGGGACAAACGGACTCAAATAAATAGACACCTCGCGCGCGGTTACGGCAGCATCAGCCGACGTCATCGCCCAGTCCCAAGCAATCTTCTGCTGGCTCCCCCGCTCCCAGGCCTCACCGCCGTTTGGTGACAATAATCGCAGATAGCGATCCGGTGACGGAGTGACGCCGCAACCAAACAACCGATTGAGCACGCGGCGCGTGGCCGGGCCAACATAGCCCGTACCGCGCGCGAGACCATTCGCCGTAAGGATTTCTCCGGCGTACTTTTCTTGAAAACGCCTGACCGCCGCCGCCGTGGCCTCGGTGAATTGTTCGTTTGTAACCGGGAAACCCGCTTCGGTTAAAGCGGTGTTCAGTGAAGTAACCGCCTCGCCCGAGTCACCGAGCTTGAGATTGTTTTGGAAGACATAACAACGCCGACCGGCCGGCGGAATTGGCCGGCTTCCCTGTAGCTCGGCCAGCTGTTGTCGCAAGGTCACAATCTGGCGTTGAAGATCAATAATCAGCTGGGCGATCTCTCGAGTGTTGCTTGATGGTTGAGCGTTACTCGTAAATGGGATAATAAAAATTGACGCCGACAAGAAACCGAAAACGAGATATTTTTTAAACATACATTAATTAGTGTGATTAAAATAAAAATCAAGACCTCGCGGTAATTATATCACAACCACAAAAAAGAGCGCGAGTGTGTCCCCGGCCGATGCGTCTGCTTGGATTCGAACCAAGAACCTAGCGTGTATAAGACGCTTGCTCTACCATTGAGCTACAGACGCCTAACGAGATTATACTACGATTGGCGTAACCAGTGGTTCCGGCTCGGTTCGTTGTTTTGGTTTAAGGCCATTCAAGATCAAGAGCTTCTCGAATTCCTCGCGTTCGATTGTCTCAAGCCGAATCAATTCGTTGGCCAGATTGTCCAAGGTCGAGCGGTGGGTGGTCAACAACTTCTCGGCGCGGGTGCGAGCTTCTTTCATCATCTTCGACACTTCCTCGTCCACCGCCGCCGACACCGCCTCCGACGAATATTTTTCCGTCAACAAACCGTAAGCCCCCCAGAATTTCTGCCCGCCGAGATCAAGCGCCACCGGCCCGAGTTTATCGCTCATGCCGTATTTAGTCACCATGTCCCGCGCCAGAGCGGTGGCCACAGCAATATCATTCGAAGCGCCAGTGGTAATGTCGTCGAAAATCATTTCTTCGGCCACATAACCGGCGAGTGACACCGCCAGATCATCTAGAAACTCGCGGCGCGATTGGAGCTTGCGATCCTCAAACGGCAACTTGAGCGTGTAGCCAGCGGCGTGGCCGCGAGAAATAATCGAAACTTTGTGCACCGGATCAGAGTGAGGCAAAATTGAGGCCGCCAACGCATGGCCAATCTCGTGATAGGCGGTAATCTTTTTTTCTTGAGCGGACAAAATGTGGCTGCGGCGTTCTGGACCGAGCATGACTTTCTCCACCGACCGAACGAGATCATATTGACTAACGCGTTGGCGATTCTCCCGCGCTGCCAAAATCGCCCCTTCGTTCATAATATTGGCCAGATCCGCCCCAGTAAAGCCGGGGGTGCGTTCGGCGATCGTCCGCAAATTAACGTCTTCGGCCAACGGCTTTTTCCGTGCGTAAATCAGCAAAATTTCTTCCCGATCTTTAATGTCCGGTTTATCGAGCACCACTCGCCGATCGAAACGCCCGGGGCGAAGCAGGGCCGGATCAAGAACGTCGGGACGATTGGTCGCCGACATCACAATCAGTTTCTCGTTTGGCTCGAAGCCGTCCATCTCGACTAAAATTTGGTTAAGCGTTTGTTCGCGTTCGTCGTTGCCGCCGCCCATCCCCGACCCGCGATGCCGCCCAATCGCGTCAATCTCGTCAATGAAGATGATCGCCGGCGCCGCCTTCTTGGCCAACCGGAAGAGATCGCGCACACGCGACGCTCCGACCCCGACAAACATTTCCACAAATTCCGAGCCAGATAAATAGAAGAACGGCACATGCGCCTCGCCGGCCACAGCTCGGGCCAAGAGTGTTTTGCCCGTCCCGGGCGCGCCCATCAAGAGTACGCCTTTCGGAATCTTCGCCCCGATGTCGAGAAACTTGGCCGGATTTTTCAAGAAATCAACGATCTCGAGCAATTCTTCTTTGGCCTCTCTAACGCCCGCCACATCTTTGAACGTAATTTTCTGGTTCTGGTTGTTCGGGTCAATGATCCGCGCTTTCGATTGACCAAAGGAAAAGGCCTGCATGCTGGCGCCCCGCACCTGCCGAGAAATAATCCAAACGAAAATCAGGATTAAGACGATCGGCAAAAAGAACGGCAAAAGATTGAGCAACCAGAAACCAAAACCGCTCGGATTCTCCACCCGCAAAGTCACCGCCGACAAACTTTCCGAACTGACGCTATAATTTTTAAACGTTTCGGATAGCGACGATTCGAGTTCTTTCTTCGCTTGGACTTGGCGATCGTCCGTGTAAACCACCCTGATCAAATCGCCCTGAACCACCAGCTCCTTGACTTGGCCCTGATTAATTTCGGCGACCAGTTGAGAAATCGGGATTTCCGTCACCCCGGGCGCGCGCTCGCTGAAGAAAGAATAAACGCTGACCAGCAACATCAAAACGAGCAGGGTCAACAAGATTTGCCGACTAAACTGATTAACGATCTGACTTTGAGGTTTTTTCACGATTACCGACCAATATACAGAAAATGCTAGAATAAGCAATATGACCATTTGGAGCAACAATCGCCGCGCTTTTTTCCAGTACGAGATCATGGAAAAGTTCGAAGCCGGTATCGAATTAGTCGGCACGGAGGTAAAAGCGATCAAACAAGGTCGCATCGGCCTTGATGGTGCCTACGTAATCGTTCGGGGGGGCGAGGCCTATTTAACCAATGCCGACATCGCCGCCTATCAACCGGCCAATGCACCGGCCAACTACGAGGCCAAGCGCCTGCGGCGATTGTTGCTGACAAAAAAAGAAATTGCGCGACTGGCCGAAGTAGAAAATCAGTCGCAGTTGACAATAATCCCCCTTTCCGTGTATAGTAAAGGACGGTCAATTAAGTTGACGGTGGCCATCGCCCGAGGGAAAAAGAAACACGACAAGCGCGAGACGATCAAAAAACGCGAGGCCAAAAAACAGATCGAGAGAACCTTGAAAACTAGTTAACCAAACGGGGATGATCGGCTTAGACAGTTGGGTAACGACCTTGTGCCGGCCGAGCGCGTTGGTCGCTCGTTAAAAAACCAACACCGAATAAGTGCTAACTTATTCTCCAAAGTGAAGGCGACCTTTGCGGGCGCTTTCGCTCCAGCTTACGCTTTAGCTTAAGCTGGCGTCCGCGCCTCGGACTTCCGATAAGGGGTGGCGGGTGTCATAAACTTCGGGATAGATTGGGCCGGGCCTTGAGGCCCGATCGAAATTAATTAAGGATCGATGGTTGATGATTTTGTCGGTTTCGACATCAATTATTTAAAAACCAAAAACTGACTACGGCGGTAGACTCATTTTCGCCCACCAACTGCACCCGGGTTCGATTCCCGGCATCTCCGCCAAGAATCACATTTCGAAAAATCAAGGTTGGAAGCCTCGGCGCAAAGCG
>CAYHYA010000011.1:0-27324 GCA_964360815.1 uncultured Candidatus Saccharibacteria bacterium
GGCCGGAGCGTTGGCCAATCCGGACGTTGAAAAATTTATCGCCGCTAACGAAGGGGTTGCGATCGAGGTGAGAAAAACTGGCCAGACGGGCACCGGTTTAATGAGCCGCGAAGAATTGGTCACCACGATCCGGCGGTTTCTTAGCGGCGCCGAACTGAAGCCGGAAAAAATCAGTCGCTTGACCCTAACTCGCTCGAATCAAGCCCTAACGTTCAAATCCTGGCTTGATTTGCTCAAACTGCCGCCACCGGAATCGTTAACTACCGCGCTTCTGCCGGAGTTTTTTCTTGGCCGTCTCGACAATCAAGCCAACTCGACCCTGTTCCTCCTCCTAAAAGTAAAACAACCTGATCAAGGTTTTTCCGGCCTGCGACAATGGGAGAAAAATTTGCCGGAACTGTTCCAGCTTCTCACTGGCCGAACGGGCGGCCAAATCGATTCTCTGGCTCCCGTTTTTCAAAATCAACTTAAAAATAATCTGGAGCAACGCGTGCTGAAGAGCGGCGACGAAACAATTCTGCTCTATGCCTTCATTGACCAAGACACCATCGCCATCACCGAAAACGAAACGACTCTGGCCGAAATTATCGCCCGCCGGAACAATTAACCAGGATGATCGCTCAATTTATTGTCAAGATGGGTTGACTTTCCTCGCGTGGTAAAATCAAAATCATGGAGACAAGTGATTTGAACTATTTTAAGCAAAAACTAGAAACCGAAAGAGTTAATTTGGAAAATGACCTGAAGGGGATCGCCCGAATTAATCCCCACAATCCTAAAGATTGGGAGGCCGTGCCGGCCGAGACGGACGAGACAACTTTCCGCGATGAAGTCGCGGATCGGCTGGAGGAGTTTGATGATCGTGAAGCGACGGTTGAACCGCTAGAGCGGAGTATTAACGATGTTCTCGAGGCCCTCAAGCGCATCGCCAACAACACCTACGGCAACTGTCGAATTTGCGGTCAAGCGATCGAGCGGGAACGACTGGAAATTAATCCGGCCGCCGAAACCTGCAAGAAACACTTATCATCAGACGGGGAAACGCGCTAACCACTCATGCTCGCCAAGGTGCATTCAGCCCAGGTTGGCGGTCTCCGCGCCGACATTGTTGACGTTGAAGTTGACGTCGCTCGCGGTCTGCACTCATTTTCGATTGTTGGTCTACCCGACCAGGCGATTGAAGAAGCCAAAGATCGAATTTCGGCCGCGATTAAAAATTCGGGCTTTTCGCCGCCACAGAAAGGCAACCGGAAGGTGATTGTTTCGCTGGCACCGGCCGATCTTAAAAAAGAGGGTTCCGGTTTTGATCTGGCGATTGCAGTGGCTCATCTTTTGGCCACCAACGAAGCCACTTTTCCGGCGGCCGGTCGAGCATTTCTTGGCGAGTTGGCTTTGAACGGCGACCTGCGTCCGATTAGGGGTATTCTGCTCGCGGTAAGAAAGTTGCAACTGAGCGGCTTCCACGAAGTTTATCTGCCGCTCGCCAACGCGCGTGAAGGCGCCTTGATCAGAGGGATTAAAATTTATGGCGTGGCCAATCTGCGTCAGCTAATTGACCACCTTTCACCGACAACACCTCAAGGTGTTAACGATGAAACCGTCACCGTGAAGGTGGCGAACCCGGCGCTTAACGAGCAACCGGAAACCGCGATTAGCTACGATCAGGATTATCAATTGACCGATTTCGCCGATATTAAAAGTCAGGCCACGGCCAAGCGGGGACTCGAAATTGCCGCGGCTGGCGGTCACAACGTGGCCATGGCCGGCCCGCCGGGAACCGGTAAAACCATGTTGGCGCGGGCCTTCAACGGTCTCTTGCCGCCACTGACTTTTGATGAAATTCTTGAGGTCACCGGCATTCATTCCGCCGCCGGCCACCTGCAGGGTGATCTGGTGGTTCGACCGGTCTTCCGCTCACCGCATCACACCGCTTCCTACATCGCCCTAGTCGGCGGCGGGCCAACCCCCAAGCCGGGCGAAATTACTCTGGCGCATTGCGGCGTTCTTTTCCTTGATGAGTTCCCAGAATTTGATCGGCGGGTGATTGAGTCACTGCGTCAACCGCTTGAGGATCGCGTGATTAGTATTTCGCGGGCGCGTGGGACCATCGTTTTTCCGGCGAGCTTTATTCTGGTCGCCACGATGAATTATTGCCCGTGCGGTAATCGCGGCTTGCGTGGCCGCGAGTGTATTTGTAATCCCGGCGCTCTGCTTCGTTATCAGCGCAAACTCTCCGGACCAATCATTGACCGAATTGATCTGTGGCTTGAGGTGCCGCAAATTGATCCGGAAAAATTAACGGCGAGCGGCGGGGGCGAAGAACCGTCGGCGGCAATTCGCGAGCGCGTGGTCCGAGCGCGGCAAATTCAAACCGAACGTTTCCGCAATGATCCTCGACCGATTAAATTAAATAGCCAAATGGGGGTAAAAGAAATCAAGCACCACGCTCCGTTGTCGGCCGAGAGTTTGAAACTTTTGAACGACTCGGCGCGGCGACTCGATCTCTCGGCCCGCGCTTACCATCGCGTGATCAAGTTGGCCCGCACCATCGCCGATCTCGCCGGTGCCACCGAAATCGCCGAACCACACCTGCTCGAAGCCCTCCAGTATCGGCCGAAGAATCAAAATTAATTAGGCCGGTCAATTTTAAGGGTTTGAAGAATCTGGGCAAAGGTTTCCTCCTCGTTGGGTCCGATTAGATTGGGGTGGAACTCGACGCGCAGTTCAGGGGCCTGTGGGAGCGGCGGTGAGAAAACAACCCTAACAAACAACAACTTTCCCGTCATCGAATCTCGATAGTCGGCCCGAATTGCTGGATGCTCGGAAATAACTAGTGATTGTTCCGAAAGATTAATTTCTGGATCGATATCATAAGGGAATCCACCCGCCGGTAATATTAAAGTCTTTGAGCCCTCTCTGCCGTGAATAACGATTGTCCCTTCTTCCTTGATGGTTTGTGGGAAAACTTCGACATTCCAGTCGGGCGGATAGTTTAAGGTGATGTCGCCAGAGGTAGCCGTTGGCCAGTCTGCTGAAAATTTTATCGTGGCGAGAATTGAATCAAAGACGCCGTTTTGTTGAAATGCTTGGCCTCTGTCGGCAACGAATAGAAAGTCGCCGCTGGGTAGAGGAACAATCACAATCACGTCGCCGGACATTGTTTCTGTTGGAACAAAGACATGTCCAATTCGGTTACCAACCGCGATTGTTCCAGTAGACGGCCCCACAAAAACCCCGTGCTGACCATCATAATAACTTTCCATGGACAAATGATCTGGATTAGGTTCAACACGAACCGAGATTGTTGGCGAACCGTCAGGAGGTGACGAACCTGATTCAGTCGCATCCTTGAGAATTATTCTGTTGTCGCCATTTGGAACCAGAACAAGGGTGGGGGGATAGGTTATACTTATCTCATCATTCATCAGTGTGACGGTTTTCCATTCTGGCGACAATGATAATTTAAGCGACGAGGTAATCACTTCAAGCGAGGGACTGGTTCCGACAAGTGATGGTGCGGGCATGTTGATGTTAATGACTCGATTATCCGAGAATATGGTGCTGTAAGAAGTACTGCCGAGACCACCACCAATCGAATCAAACCATTTGATGAATTGCCGTGAGCCGATAGTCACGATCTGCATATCTGATTCGGCGATACCGAAAGAACGAACCCAGTCGAGGAGAGACAAACCCTCATCAACCTCTTTGATGCTGACAACAAGAATGGGGGCAATACCGTGGTCGGCGGCTTCCTGGTTCTCGGAAAAGGCAATCTGTTGCAGGGTGCGGCCAGTGACCGGTTCACTTGCTACGAAGGCAGTCGGGACACGCAAACCGAAACCAAGATCATTACTATTAAAATCTACCCACTCTGCGACAAATTCTGTTTCATCGGAGGATTTTGGTTCTGGTGGAGTCAATGGCCAGAGGTGGCCAACAAAAACAAGCAAACCGACAACGAGAATCGAAACAAACAATTCCCAGTAATTTTTGAGGCGGAGCACGAATGAATTATCGCGCTCGGCGATGTTCGGTGTCAAATTAAGTGGGCGATGAGACAAAAAGGATCCCGCCGCGAGTTACCGCGACGGGATCGAACTCAACGGCTTTACGCCAATGAGGCCATACACTATTTAATTACAGGGTGCCTGTGGCAAAGTTTATGTTGTCCCAAACCCATTGTCAGTAGGAATTGCTGACCAAAAACAAGGAGTCAGCTTTTCGGTTCAACCCCCTTTCCACAGGCACCCTGAACCGAACCAATCCTAACAAACCAAAGAGATGGTGCGCAAGCCGAGAAGTGTTCTGGCTTTGGCGCGTAGGTCATCGTAGTAAGGTTGGCCCGCGTGTTGAAACAAAAATTCTTTAGCTGTGATCCTTTAACAGATCCAGTAAGTGCAAACGCGCCGCGACTGCCCGATCGACTGAAACGTCGCCGGTTAAGTGATTGGCGACTATTTCGTCGGCTTCATCTTCTGATTGGGCCATGGCCAACTTGCCGGTTAACAGACACACGAGGCGGTCAACCTGAACCGACTCATCCGATGGGGGGGGTGATATGTGTCCCCCTTTTCTGTTGTTTTGTCATGAATTTCCTCCTCTTGACAAACACGGAGTCATTATCACGGTTTGTTGGATAATCTCAATTTACTAACTTCATCGAGATCGTTGAACAAACCAGCGCAAGTCGAGCAGTTTTTCAAATGTCGGGACAAGAGCAGCCATTCATCATCGCTCGGAATCTCCTCCCAAAGAGCGTCGATTAGTTCCAATGCCCTGTCACAATCAATCGAGTCCATTTAACATTCTCCTTTCTCATTAACAAAGGCCATTGTACAGTTTCTACTGTTAAGCTAGCATCTTGAACGCAATTTTGTCCAGAAGGAAAACTTAAAATTGGGTTGCGGTGGTGTTACACTTTTAATACACTGGTTGTATGGTGACAATCAAAACACTTGAGCTCGTTAAACTCGCCCTCGAACTGGAGGAGGATTTCATCTTGGGCGAAATCGCCAAAGAGCGAGAAATAAAAACCACCAAGTGGTTAAGTCACCAGACCGCCTGGCGGCGTACAAAGTAATTTACGGCTAGAAAAAACTTAAAACGGATTTTTCGCGCCGCGGATTTCGAAGTGAACGTGCGGGCCGGTGGAATTGCCCGACGAACCAAGTTTGGCAATCTCCTGACCCGCTTCAACCATTTGGCCAACCGTCACCAGATTTTTCAAATTGTGGGCGTAAAGTGTTTGGGTGTTGTTGTCGTGCTTGATGACGACATAGTTGCCGTACCCGCCGTTCCAACCAGTGTTTTTACTGATAATCACCCGACCACCGGCGGCGGCATAAATCGGCGTGCCGGATTTGTCGGCCAAATCCACGCCGTTATAACCATGCAGGCCTTGCGTTCTTACGCCACCCTTAAGCGGCCGTTCATAATAACCGACATAGTTTGGCCCGTTGTTGCCGACCACGCGCCGCGACCTCGGACTCTTCGGGCGGGGGATGGCTTCGTTCTCGGCTAGTATGGTTAACTCGCCGTTTGGAATCATGATTATCGAGCCAACGGTCAATGGCAAAGCAGGATCAAGATCGTTGAAACTGATAATTTCTTCAATATCGCCGTGATGTTCTTTGGCCACACTTTTCAGCGTATCGCCATTCACCACGGTGTAACGAATACCGGTCATCGGCAAAATAACCAGAGTTTGTCCTTCTTTTAAATCGGTCGCCCGCTTCAGATTGTTGGCCCAAATAATCGTGTTGACCGAAACATCGAACATGGCCGAAATTTCCGATAAAGTATCGCCAGCCCGAACCACATAAACACTGATCTGATCGCTCGACGGCTGACCCTCGAAATCGCTGGCATTACCAAGCGGGCCGACTTCCGGCAGAAGCGCGCTGTCGTCAATCACTAAAATTTCACCCCCGCCGCGTGACCAATTGGGATCAGGGCTGATACTTGACTCGAGCAGAGGAATGTTTTGGGAATTAAAATCCGCCGACAACGAGTCCGCGTGAAGTGACGATGACAAGACAAGGAGAAAGGACGACCCGACAAGCAGGGCCCAAATTAAAGATTTTCGATTGTGTTTAGGTAAAATAAGCCGGATTCTGTGTGTTTTTCAGCCCTTCCACCAAAAAATGGCCTTAATTAGCCATATTTAATCCATACCGAAAATTCTAGCGTGACGTTAATTGTAGCAGTTAACCCCGCTCGGTCAAACTAATGCGATGAGCGCATGTGGATAATCCATGTTATAACTTGCAGGTGGACAAACGATCAGCGACAACCCTAAATCCCGCCCAACAAGCCGCGGTCAATCATCGCGACGGCCCGCTACTCGTGATCGCCGGCGCGGGCGCCGGCAAAACCCGCACGATCGCCTGCCGCATTCTGAATCTAATCGAGGGCGGCGTTCAACCAACCAAAATTTTGGCCCTAACCTTCACCAACAAAGCGGCCAAAGAAATGCTCGGGCGAGTGCTTGAATTCGCCGGTAACACTCGACCATTTATTTCAACTTTCCACGCGCTCGGCGCCACGTTGGTCCGAGAAAACGCCGGTCGGCTCGGATTAAACCAACACTTTTCAATCGCTGACCGTGACGATTCACTGTCGCTCATCAAAACCGCGATTAAAGATAGCGGCTTTGACTCAAAAAGTTTAGATCCGCGCCGCTTCCTCAACGCCATCTCGAGAGAAAAAAGCCAGCTGGTCACGTTCGAGCAGTTCGCCGCAGAAAATCGCGATGGCGAACCTTGGCCGCGATTAGTGACTCAAATTTGGGAACATTATGAAACGACCTTGCGCCGTCGAAAAACTTTAGACTTCGACGACCTCTTGCTTCGGCCGGTCAAATTCCTCCAAGCGGAACCATTTGCCCTGGCCGCTTATCGCGCGCGCTGGCACTATCTCCTGATTGACGAATATCAAGATACCAACCTGATCCAATACCACTTGGCCCGCTTGCTGGCCGGACCAACCCGAAACATCTGCGCCGTCGGCGATCTGGATCAGGCCATTTACAGCTGGCGTGGCGCGGATTGTCGTCACTTGTTGCGTTTCGCCGAAGATTATCCGGGGGCGAAAATTATCACGCTGGAAGAAAATTACCGCTCGAGTCAAACCATTCTGGCCGCCGCCAACCAAATCATCAGTAAAAACGTCAATCGGGTGGAGAAAAATTTGTACACCAGCCGCGGGGTCGGGGAGCGGCTAAGTTTAATCGTCGGTCAAGATGAGCGAGAAGAGGCCGAACTGATTACCGCGGCTATCGGTCAGTGCCTCACAAGCGGCGTTCCCGCCGCGGAAATTGCCGTGCTCTATCGCGCCAACTTCCAGTCGCGGATTATTGAGGAATCCTTGCTCCGCGCCGGTTTACCCTACCGCGTGCTCGGTGTTCGTTTCTTCGAGCGGCGGGAGGTGAAAGATGTTTTGGCTTATCTCAAAGCGGCGGTTAATCCGGACGATCTTGAGAGTTGGCGACGAATTGTGAATGTGCCAGCGCGCGGTCTCGGCAAAGTTGCCGTAACCAAATTTCTCGCGGGGCAAACCAATAGTTTACCGGCGCGCCAACGCCAGAAACTCGCAACGCTACAGCAACTACTTGAGCGCATCGCCCGGCGCGCCAAGCAAGGGCCGGTGGCCCAAACTTTGAGCTATATCATCACCGAATCGGGTCTGGCGAACAGTTTGAAAAACGGTGCGGCCGATGATCGGGAACGTCTCGAAAACATTCAGGAGCTCGTCAGTTTGGCGGTTAAGTATGACGAGCAATCGCCGGATGACGGAATCAATAATCTCTTGAACGAGAGCGCGCTCGTTTCCGATCAAGACACTCTCGATCTAAAGCCGGCGCCGGCGGTTAGTTTGATGACGGTCCATGCCGCCAAGGGTCTGGAGTTCGAGCAAGTTTTCGTCACCGGCTTGGAGCAAGAGCTGTTTCCGCATCTCAAGTTTGCCAGTGAAGAAAACGACGAAATTGATCACGAGGAAGAGCGGCGCTTGTTTTATGTCGCCCTGACTCGAGCCAAGGAAAAATTGCATTTATCCTACGCCCAAACGAGAACGATTTTCGGCCGAACAAAGTTTAACCAGCCGTCCGAATTCCTGCTTGATCTTGATGTGGATTTGTTTGAAAATTTAAATGATGCGAGCTAAAAAATCACTGGGCCAAAATTGGCTAGTCGATCCTACTGTCGTCGCCACGATTATCGAAACGGCCGCGCTTCGACCGAATGAAGTGGTGCTAGAAATTGGCCCCGGACAAGGCGTCTTGACGACAGCCCTGCTCGCCACCGGCGCGCGCGTGTTGGCGATTGAAAAAGATGATCGACTGATTGATGTTTTGAACCGAAAATTTGCTGTCGCCCGCGAACGTAAGCAGTTTACGCTCATCCACGGTGACGTGCTTGATTTTTTGCCCCAGCCACACGAAGTGTTGGCGGGCGGTTACCAACTTGTCGCCAACATTCCTTATTACCTGACCGGTCGAATCTTGCGGCAATTTTTAACTAACGAACCCCAGCCGAAAACGGTCACGGTCCTATTGCAAAAAGAAGTGGCCAAACGCTTGGTGGCCAAAGACGGTCGCGAAAGTTTACTCTCTATGGCGACTAAAGTGTATGGCCGACCGCGCTATGTTCAAACGGTGCCGGCGGCGGCCTTTTCGCCTCAACCGAAAGTTGACTCGGCGATTGTCTCGATTGATCAGATCAACAAAGATAATTTTCGAGCCAGCAGTGAGGAAAAATTTTTTGACTGTTTGAAACGCGGCTTCGCCGGTAAACGGAAAATGTTGCGAAATAATTTGGCCTTGGCCCCAAACGTTTGGTCGAGTTGTCAAATCGCGCCTACCGCTCGCGCCGAAAATTTAACCCTAAACGATTGGTTATGTTTAGCCGAAAAGTCCTAATCCTCGTTCTGGTTGGTCTCGTGGTGCTGGCCATAGCCCGGGCGCCGATTTTCGAGACCCGCCAAATCAAACTCGAACTGGAAATTGCCGATGACGAAGCCGAGCGCGTCCGTGGCCTGTCCGGCCGCGCCAGTTTACCAGCCGACCACGGGCTCTTATTTATTTTCGACCAACCGACTCGCCCGGGTTTCTGGATGAAAGAAATGAATTTCCCGATTGACATCATCTGGCTCGACGAAAACCGGCGAGTGCTCGCGCTTAACGAGCTAGTTTCACCAGCGTCATACCCGCAAACCTTCTTTCCGCCCGCGCCAATCAAGTATGTTTTGGAAGTCAACGCCGGTTGGGCCCAGCGAAACAAGTTAAAGATCGGGGAAAGAGCCGATTTTATCCACCGGCTTGACCAAAAGTGATACCTCGTTGACGAAAAATCAAGTATAATGTTGGGGAATGAAAAAGTGGATCGGGTTAATTTTACTGGTGCTGATTTCAGCCATCGGCGGTTTGTGGTATCTCGGTGGTTCAATTCGCCGCGCGCCAACGGCAGTGACTGGATCGCTAGCGCTGGTCGGCGCCGCGCCGACTATCGAACTGCCGCGACCGGCGCCGCGCCCAGTCGAGGATCGCAACCAAAACGGCACGGCCGATTGGGAAGAAGAATTTTACGCCGGTCAAAAAACCACTGCTCGAGAACCGATCGTTGGCGTAGTTTTCGACGCGCTGAAAGCGAAGCGGGCACCGCTTCTGCCGATTGAGGTTTTGCCCGATGCGCCGAGTCGCGTTTACGAGTTGGCCGACCTACGGCTAGGTGATTCAAATACTCGAGACGCTTTAACCACTTACGGCCGGCGGTTAATGGCGATTATGTCGCGCTACCGCTCGCCCGGACTGGGCCACGAACTGGCTCTGCTTGCCCAAGCGGTCGAAAATAGTCAGCCAGAAAATTTGTCCGGGCTCGTCGCGGCGGCGACCAGATATCAAACCACGCTTGACGAACTCCTCGCGCTCGTCGTCCCGAGCGATCTCGGCCAAATCCATCTCAATTTACTTAACGCCCTGAACCGTCTGGCGGAAAATGCCAAATTGATGGCTAAATTAGAAGCCGAACCAATCATCGCGCTCGGTGCCGCCGAACTCCAACCGCGCCGGCTCCGGCAAGCCCTGTCGGCAATCGGCAACGTTAACCTGTTTTTCGCCAGCCACAATTTGGACTTGGCCGATCCGGCGAACGGCTTCACTTTGGCGATTGAATTATGAAACGCCTAAAATTTTTTGAACGAACCGTCGCCCTGCTGACCATCATCGGTTTGTTCCTGCCGACCGTTTCCGTGCTGGCGCAAACGTCAAGTTCAACGCCGAACTCGAGCGCATCGTCTACTCAATACACGAACCAACTGATTGTCGGGGCGCCGGTGCCACCCGGACAAATTGATCCGAAAAAATTTCTAGAGGCGCCAGTCGCCGGCGGAGCCGGCGCGGCGAGCAGTTTGGAAAAGTGGCGCAAGCAAGATCAAAAATACTGCGAAATCGAAGCCAAGGGCAGTAAAAATCCATCTCTTGGACATGCCATCGTTGATCCCGCGAAAAAAGCCCTCAAAGACAACATCAACGAACAGATCGGGGTCAACGCCATTCCCACGGCCGTTAACGAATCAATCAGTGGCGACATGGCTAAATCCATCAATGAAGAGTTGCAGATTGAAATAAACGAAGGCGTGAGGGTTGGGTTGGTCAGAGAGTTGCCAAAAACCTTGTCCGGGAAGCTAGCTGAATACAACGCTCGTGGCGTCACCAACGAAGAAATTAACGCCAATCGCGGTTTGTTTAAAGAACTGGTGGTTGGTTCAATTCGCGAAAGTTTGCCGCGGGTTTTGAATGAAGATTTTGTCGGCAATGCTACTTCGCAAGCGCTTGATCGCGGCGTGCGCCGTTCCTTGCATAACAGCTTGCACATAAATTTCGGCAAAGTGGCCAAGCCAACGATTGAAACTTATTATCGGGCGCAGATTGAAAGTATGATGGCCAGAATTCCGGACATGATACGAGAGCAGGTGGAAAACATACAAGCAACAATTCAAGGAACCGCAGCCGGTCTTGAATCCCTAAAAACTCAAGCGGCGGAATGTTTAACTAATCCGCTTTGCTTCGGCGGCCGAGCACTAGCCGCCGGATTAACAATCCGGGCTAGTGGTGGGGATCCGGAAGGATTCATTCGTGGTGTGATCGGCTCATTATTTCCGGAATTGAATCAGGCGGTACTACTTCTAAAAAATACGGCTGCGCAACTGGAGGGTATAACTAAATTTCTTGAATGGCTAGTCGAGTTTTCTGATCACGACAATCAGGAAAAATTTATAGCTGACATGATTGATGGCCTCTCGATCGAACTCGAACGCTCACTGACCCAACCAAAAAATATCGAGCGGTTAGCCGATGCGATCACCGGCGCCGTTTCCGGACCACTAAACAATTCGATTGACCGAAACATTGACAAGGTCATGGATTCGCTCGTCGGGCCAATCGAAGCTCTTGAAGATGCGATTGATGGTGTAGACGAAATAATCATCAACCAAATCGCTGGCGCAGTTGATCTGCAGTTAAGCACATTCATCGCCCAGATCACCGGTCGAGGGACGCTCATTATTGACCACATTGGCGACACAATTGCTAAGGCCATTGACGATACTGTCGGGGCGGCGTTATACCCTCTGGCTTCAAGTATCACCGAGGGGGCGATCGCGACCGGCGGCTTCATCGCCGACGCGATTAATGAAGCTGGCTACGCCATGCAAGACGCGATTTTTGGCCGGCCGGAAGTGACACCGGTTCCGGACGATTATGTCGGGGCGCTTGGACCAAATCAGGTGTATCAGTCAAATTTTGATTATCTGGAAGAACACGGCTATACGATCGCATCAGACGATATCGCCGTCTTACGCCCGAGCGAAATATCTGCAAGCGACGCGGCGCAACTTGGGTCAGGAGAGAGCTGGACCGAGTATCAGACCTCGTTACACCCGGATGGCACGGTGCCACCGGCCATGAGTATGGCCGAGTATCAGGCCCTGGCGCCGCCAGACGCGCCACTGACCGGCGCGATGGAGGGAGTGTCGGCCACGGCGGCGCAAAGCACCCAAGAGTCAGTCGAGGCGGTGACCGACAAGGCGATCAACAATCAGATTCCTGCTGGCGAGTTGACCTCCAATGTGGCTAACGGTTTTGTGTCTGGTATGAAATCTGCTTCGGCGGCGGCGATCGGCTCGCTTTTCGAAGGCGTGCCGTATGTTGGACCAATTTTAGCGCAGGTGGTTGAAGCGGCCATCTCGACGGCCCTCGGTCTGGGCGCGCCACCCGGTGCTGGATTGCCGGTAACAGATGTGGCGGTGACTTTTGCTACTAAGGGTATTCTTTCGACCGATAAGGGTATCGCCAAAACCACCGGGAAAATCCTTAAAGCTGACGAACAAATCAAAGACCTCACCGAGAAATTGTTGTTCCTGCAAATCCAGGCCTGCACCAATTCCAAGGTGATGCGGCGGATCCAGCTGATCGCCGAGGATAAAATGTTTATCTGGGACCCCAATGCCCGCAAGGCGGCGGCGAAGGCGATCAGTGAGCACGGTGATCAGTTTTTCCAAAACTTTCTGACGGGTTACGAGGTTAGTTCGGCTTCACTTGTCGGTGAGGATGTGCCCGGCGCGGCGCCGGGAGACAACGGCCAGCCGCTGTATGTGAAAAACACCTCCGAGCACTTGGCCGAGGTGGCCGACGAACGGCGGCGCGTTTTCTTGAACCAACTCGAAGAATTGGCGAAAACGGGTGATTACCCGCTCGTCCAACAGGTGGTGGATGATTTTATTCAAGAACAAACGGAAAATCAGAGTTTTGCCGAACAAATCAAACCAACAATCGAGAAGGAAACTCTTGCCGCCTTCCTCAAACCGAACGGCTTTAGCGAGGGTGGCGGTTGGGATACTTGGTTTAAGTTCGTTACCGACCCACAAAACACACCGGCCGGCGTCGCTTTCTTAACCCGAGAAAAATTGTCGAGCGACTTGGCCACGGCCGAACAAAACGCGCGCGAGGAGTTGGCTTGGGGTCAGGGTCTTCGAGCCCCGCGAAAATGCGACCCCGCCGACCGCTTGGCCAATGGCGACTGCGCCCACTGGACCATCAAAACGCCAGCGGCGTTGATCCACGATTATGCCAGCAATTCACTCGCCGCGACGCTGTGGCAACTCATCAACGCCGATTCAGTGGGCGAAGATTTTATTAAGGGGGAGTTAAAAACTTTGCAAGAAAAATTGTCTGATCTTAGTCAATACGCCGAAGCATCCAAGGGCAGTATCTTCGGCGAAGGCAAAAAAGATCCGTGCCCGCTCGGCCCGTGTCCGGACAGCGGCTTGAATTTATGATGTTGAAGAAAAAACTTTTAATCGCCTTTCTCGCCCTCGCCTCACTGGCCGTTTTGATTGGGCCCAAACCGGTTGCAGCGCAAAGCGATACAGGAAACCAGTACGCCAATATTGATAATACCATTCGCCCATTAATCAGCATACAAAACCAGTACGCCAATATTGATAATTTAAGCTACGATCAAATTAAAAGGGCTTTGTATGATCTCCAAGTCCAAATGGAGGCAAGGCGACTAGCGAATACCTCGGCGGCAATTTTAGAAATATCCGCTTTGTTAGATTTACAAAAGAGCGTCGTGGATCGAGCAATAATAAAATTTCCTGAACATCGACAGGAATTAGAAAGAGCAAGATCCATTATTGATCAAAAAAGTCCTTCTAAAAAAGATATTGAGAAGGCGGCGAATTCTTGTGCTTGGCTCGAATTTAGTTGTTATCTCAGAAATATTATCAGTGCCGCCGGATTAACTTTTAAAATTATTTTCGGCGGTATTTTGTGGCTAGTCGGTCTCTTGTTTGACGAAGTGGTGCGCTTCTCGATTCAGGACTTTCCGGCGCTCGCTAAATCACAAACCGTCACCGACGCTTGGTCGGTGTTGCGCGATTTAGCCAATCTCTTTTTCATTTTCATTCTCCTTTATATCGGTATCGGGATGATTCTCCAACTCTCGAGTTTCAACGGTCGGCGCATGCTCGTCCACGTTATCATTATTGCTTTGCTGATTAACTTCAGCGCGTTCTTCGCTCGACTGGTGATTGACGCTTCCAACGTGGTGGCCTATGAATTTTATACCGCCGTGAGTGGCGACCAAGAATCAACCACCCCGGAAACAGCCAATCTTCTGGGTGATTATGTGAAAGTCACCGGCATCTCGGCCGTGTTTATGAATCGTCTGCCGCTCGCCGCGGCGGTAGCCAAACACCCAACCGGCTTTAAAGACGCTTTGATCAATTCGGCGGTGATTTCTTTCGGTTCGGTGGTGATGATGATTATCACGTCGTTTGTTTTCCTCGCCGGCTCGATTCTGCTCATAATTCGGATCGTCACTTTAATCCTGCTAATTATTTTCGCGCCGCTCGCTTTCCTTGCTTACGCTTTCCCCAACCAAGAAAATCATTTTAGCAAGTGGTGGAGCACGCTTTTTAATCAGGCCTTTTTCGCGCCACTTTACTTGATGATGATCTGGATCACGGTCGAGATCCTGAACGGTGACGGACTAAAGGCGATCTTGAATCCAATTGACGCGACTGGCACGCCGATCAGCCCGTCCACCCTGCAAATCGTCATGCATTTCATTATCGTCATCACCTTTATGTTTGCCTCGATCATCGTGGCCAAGACCCTGGGGGCGAAGGGAGCGGACGTGGCGATGAGTAGTGGTAAAAAATGGCTCGGCCGCGCCCAGGGTGCGGTGGTTGGAGCAACGGTTGGCTTGGCCGGCAAACAAACGATCGGTCGCTTGGCCTATGGAGTTGGTGAGTCCGGCCTGATGAAAAAGGCGGTAGCGTGGTCGCCGAGGATTGGTGGGACACTAAAGAAGATTGCCGACTACGGCTCTGGTACAACTTTTGGCGCGAAGGCCGGTTTCAAGAGGGCACTGGAAGAGAAAGCCAAAATACCCGATTACATTAAAAAAGATCCGGCCTTGCTCGCCAAATATATTAAAAATCTTCAGTTGCCGGTGGTCGGTGGCGGCCTGCGCCAGAAAGTGGCTTATGAAAAACTGAAACCGGAAGAACGGGTCAAAATATCGGGTCAGGTAGATAAGATGGCCGAACAAATCAAAACCAGATCGCAAATTGCTGATGACCTAGAGAAGTTGGACGCAAAGAACAAAGAATTATCTTTGTGGTATAACAATACGCCAGACTCGATCAAGCTAATACCGACCAATGCCGAAAAATTAGAGCAATACAAAAAATATCGAAGAGACTACGAGCAACAAGAAAAGCTGATGGAGTCGGCACCAAAAACTCCCGAAGAATTAGAGGTCGCCAAAAAGCGAGTGGGCGAGGTGTTGCGAAAACTGGAAGCCAGACTGCCAGACCCAGAGAAGGAAAAACTCAACGAGGCCAAAAACAAGAAACGAAACGAGGACAATCAAAAGAAATACCTGAAGGTTATCAGCGATCGTATGGTCGAAATAGAAAAAGCAAATCCCGAAACTTACGCCACGATTCCTGAATATCAAGAGCTCCTAAATAAACAAACCATTCTCCTAAAGAACAAAGAGAAGCCACCAGAGAAAGAGAGTGGTGGTGAAGACAAAGAAAAAAAATAAAACACCATGGAATATAGCAGCGAACAATTATTAGAACGTTTCTCGAAATTACCCGATGACCTTAAAACGGCAACCTGGGATTTGGATATTGAGGGAGCGGTCGGTGATATTGGAATAAAATATCAATTGCATATTGACCAGATCGGCGTTTTGGCTGACCATATCGCCCTAACGATCATCGGACTAGAACCGATTGACCAGTTTAAAAACAACCTCGAGAAAGAATTGCTTTTGCCGAAAGAAAAAATGAACGAGCTGATTGGCGAGGTTAATCAACAAATCTTCCTCCCGATCCGCGAATCATTGCAACGCCTGCATGAGCAGAAAGATCGCGCGGCGGAAGCCGCCGCGGTGAGTGCTGGGGTCGAGACGATTCAAGCTATTGCCCCTGACCAAACCACGGACGAACTGCCGGCCAAAGATAAACTGCTTGATGAGATCGAAAATCCCCAAGCCACCAAAGACACGGTGTTTGAGAAAAAGCTTGGCCAACTTTTCCGCATTCCGCGCGAAGAGGTTGATCTTGATCCGTATTTGGAAAAGCCAATCAAATGAATTTCCAAGTCCCACAATTCATCGAAGTCGAAGACCGAATTTTCGGACCGCTCACCTTCAAGCAGTTCGTCTATCTCGCCGGCGGCGGGGGCGCGATTTTCATCCTTTACACCTTCCTGCCGATTTACTTGAGCATTTGGTTGATCGTGCCGACCGCCGGCCTAACGCTAGCTTTGGCTTTTTATAAAATCAACAATCGGCCGTTTATCCATATTTTGGAATCGGCTTTTCGCTATCTCCTCGCCGCCAAACTCTATATCTGGAAACGACAACCGAAAACCGCTTTGCCTACCCAGATCACGCTCGGCCGCGAGAGCGGCGTGACGATCCCAAAACTATCGGCCAGTAAATTACGCGATCTAGCTTGGAGTTTAGACATTAAAGAAAAAATTAAATAATCATGGCGAACGCTACTCCCAACCAACAGTCCGCCAGTGCCGCTCAAGACTTTGTTCCGGTTCAAGAGATCCGCGACGGCGTGGTGATCTTAAAGAACGGCGGCTTGCGGCTGGTCTTGATTTGTTCGTCACTAAATTTCGCCCTCAAGTCGGAGGAGGAGCAGTCCGCCCTGCTACTCCAATATCAGAATTTTCTGAACTCGCTCGAGTTTCACGTCCAGATTTTTATTCAATCGCGCAAACTCGACATCCGACCGTATTTAACCGTCCTCGAAGAATTGGAAAAAAATCAGCTCAACGAATTGATCAAGATTCAAACTCGCGAATACATCGAATTTATCCGCACCTTCACCGAAAATACCAACATTATGGCCAAAACTTTCTTCGTCGTCATTCCATATAACCCGCCGCCCTTCGGCGGTCGCGGTGGCTTGCTGGCCAAATTCTGGCCCGGCGCGCGGCGGGGGAGCCAACCGGAAACAGCCACCGACAAGTTTGAGGAACATCGTTCCCAGCTCGAGCAACGTGCCGGCGTTGTTGAACAAGGCCTTGGCCGATTGGGCCTGCGAGTGGTTCAGCTCGGCACCGAGGAACTGATCGAGTTGTTTTTCAAAATTTTTAACCCGGGCGAGATCGAAGCGCCACAATTAACCGAATCGGCTAAAATATAATTAATAATTATTATGTCTTTTTTCGGTAAAAAACCACCGGTCAACGAGAACACTGTCACCTCGATCTTGCCGACTGATATTTACAAACTCGGCGTGCTGGAGTTCAAAGACATCATCGCGCCTTCGGCGCTCAAGATCACGCCACGACTGATTAATCTCGGCGAAAAAATGGCTCGTACCCTGTTTGTGATTTCTTATCCGCGCTTTCTGGCAGGCGACTGGTTCTCGCCGATTGTTAATCTCGATAAAATTTTCGACATTTCGATCTTGATCCACCCGATCGATACAGCGATTGCCCTACGCCAACTGGAAAAGAAGGTCGCCGAAGTGCAAAGCCAAATTAGCTTGAAGGAAGAGAAGGGGTTGGTGCGCGATCCAGTGCTCGACGTGGCCTATCAAGACATTGAGAGTCTACGCGACGCTCTGCAACAGGCGCGGGAGAAGATTTTCGATGTCGGACTCTATATCACCATCTACGGCGACAACGAAGAAGAATTGAACCAAACCGAATCAGAGATCAAGGGCTTACTCGACTCGAAACTGGTTTACCTGAAACCAGCGCTGTTTCAACAAGAAGCCGGTTTTAAAACCACTTTGCCGGTGGCCGAGGATCTGCTCGGCGTGAATTACAAACTGAATTCTTCGCCGCTCTCCTCGCTTTTCCCGTTTGTTTCATTCGATCTGACTTCAAATCGCGGAATTCTCTACGGCATCAATCGCCACAATTCGAGCTTGGTCTTATTTGACCGCTTCTCGCTCGAAAATTACAACTCGGTGATCTTTGCCCAATCCGGCGCTGGCAAATCTTACGCCACCAAACTCGAAATTCTCCGCAGTTTAATGTTTGAGACGGACATCATTGTGGTTGATCCGGAGCGAGAATATGAATTCTTGGCCGAAGCGGTCGGCGGGCGTTATTTTAATATCTCTTTGACTTCCGAACACCACATCAACCCGTTCGATCTGCCGTTTCCCCGTGAGGACGAGTCACCGGCGGACGTGCTTCGTTCAAACATTATCAATTTGATCGGTCTATTTCGGATCATGCTCGGCGACCTTACCCCCGAAGAAGACTCCGTGCTCGACAGTGCCATCACCGAAACCTACGCCCTGAAAGACATCACCCCCGACAGCGACTTCACCAACAAGCAGGCGCCGCTTCTCTCCGATCTCGAAATGGTTTTAGCCGGTATGGAAGGCGGGGAAGACATCGCCCAACGACTGATCAAATACACCCAGGGCACCTGGGCTGGCTTCATCAACCGGCCAACCAACGTGGATATCAATAAAAAATTCGTCGTCTTTTCCGTCCGCGACATGGAAGACGAACTCAAACCGGTGGCGATGTATATTGTGATGAACAATATCTGGAACGCCATCCGGCGCAATCTAAAAAAGCGCCTGCTTGTGATTGACGAGGCCTGGTGGATGATGAAGTCGAAAGATACGGCCTCGTTCTTGTTTTCACTGGTTAAACGCGGCCGCAAATACTATCTCGGTGTGGCCACCATCACTCAAGATGTTGGCGATTTCCTGCGTTCACCCTACGGTTTGCCGATCATTACTAACTCCTCATTACAGTTACTGCTCAAACAATCGCCGGCCTCGATTGATCTCGTTCAAAAAACTTTCCAACTAACCGACGAAGAAAAATATCTTCTGCTGGAATCGAGTGTCGGCGAAGGAATCTTTTTTGCCGGATTGAAACACATCGCCATCAAAACCATCGCTTCTTATACCGAAGACCAGATTATCACTTCCGACCCATCGCAATTACTGTCAATTAAGAAAGCTAAACAAGATTTAGAAGCCGGCGTAGGTGAAAAAATATGAACGAAGATAATAAACTAGGTTGGTTAAGATACGTCGCGATGGTTGTTGTTGCGGCTTTGTTTGATGTTTCAATTATTGTGGCTGATATTGTGCTGTTCGGAGCCGGTTTTTTGATCACCTGGATACCGAGTTTGGTGGCGATCCTGACTTTCGGTCTCTGGTTCGCGCTTAAAGGGGAAGCGAATTATAAGAGAATTGCTATACTGGTAGCACCGTTCGTTGGTGGTTGCGCCGGTTTCCCCGGTTGGACGGCGGCAATTTGGTGGTTGGTGGCAAAAATTATCGCCGAGAAAACTTTGAGTCAGCTAGCGCCAGCGGGATTAGAGAAGGTCGCCAGTGTAATCAAAAAAATATGAAATTTCAAACTTATTTAATTATTCTGCTTGGACTTGGACTCCTCGGTTCGTCCATCACCGGCCAGGCCCAAACCGCGCCGAACACGGGAACGGTTGATCTGATTTGGGAGGCCGAAACTTACACGCCGCCATTTTATCGTGGTCGAAGCTTGCCGACTTCGGGTAGTTTGGTTCGCGTCATTGCTATACCGCATTTTTATAACGCGAACGGACAGAGAATTAAGGACGAGCAGTTATTCTTCCGGTGGAACAAGGATCGGGCTGACCTGTCGAGCGCCTCCGGCGCCGGTAAAAACGTCTTAACCTACCGCCCGAGCCACGCCGCCGGTTCGGCTAATTCAATTGAGGTAACGGTTGGCCGAACGGCGACTGACGCGGGGGTGAAAGCCCGAGTCGCCGTGCTGGTGGTCACCCCAAAAATCATCTTTTATTCAGACGAGCGAGTTGTTAAGAATCTGTCGCTCGCCACCGATCAAGCAGAAATCATCGCCGAACCATTTTATTTTTCTTTAGCCGAGCAACAAAACAAAACCCTCAAATTTAACTGGCAAATGAACGGCCGGCCAACGGAAACCGCGCTGACTGATCCGCGACTGATGACGCTCACGACTCCGGCCGACGGCGCGACCGGCCAAGCGCTAGTGGAGTTGAAAATTACTAATCCGCTCCGGCCGTTACAAACCGCCACCGCCAAACTGCCGGTCAGTTTCGGACTAGCGCGATCATTGTTTTAATCATGCTCAAAAAAACCAAAAAGATCCTGTGCGCCACCAAGAGCTTCTTGCTTACCCCGGGCGTGACCCTACTTGAGCCCTTGCCGGGCAGTTTGAGTTCGGCCAGCCCGGCTACCGAGCGCGTGACCGGCTTAACCGAATATCTAAAAATACTTTTCCCGATGGCTCTCGGCTTGGCCGCCACTCTCGCCGTGTTAATGATTGCTTTTGGCGGCATTGAATACATTTGGAGTAGTGGTTCGGCCGGGAAAAAAGAGCAGGGGAGAAAACGAATTTCTGAAGCGATCCTCGGCCTACTTCTAACGCTCGCGGCCTATCTCATCCTTCGAACCATCAACCCCGATTTGGTAAGCCTTAATTTTAAAATTAAACCATGAAACGCTTGATTCTTATTTTATTGGCCATTTTGCTTTTGTCTGGACTGGGGTTTGGGTTGTGGCGGTGGTTATCGCCCAATCAAACATCAACCGATGAGACGGTTTTAGCTGATCCCGGTCAATTGTTTCCAGTGGTTAATCCGCCGCCAGTTGATATCTCCGACACTGTTCCAATTAATCCCTCCATTGACATTCCAACAAGTAACACCGAGCAATCGCCAATTTCGAATGAGTCGGGACCAGTCGCCATTCGGCAAATAATGCTTTCCGGCAACCAGTTGATTTATAGTGAGCGGGGGACCGGTTTACTCTATCGTTTCGACCCAACCACGCGCGCCGAGGTCTTGTTTGAGACTTCGTCAACCACGCCACATTTCAACACCGCCACCGCCGCCCTGTCACCCGAACAAGATCAGCTCTTTGTGTTAGAGAAAACCGGCCAGGAAACCATCGGCCTGATTACTGATTTAAAAACCCAAAAACAACGGCTAGTTTTCAGCTCACCGTTTAACCAGTGGCTCGTCAGTTGGCCGGAGAAAAACACGATCGTCCTGCAAACCAAACCGGCCGCTCTAGCCGAAGGTTATCTTTATTTTTTAAACCCAAAAACTGGTGAATTAAAAAAGATTATCGGTGGCCTTCTCGGGTTGTCGGCTTTGGTTAGTCCAGATGGCCAGAAAGTTCTCTACACCGACGCGCGGCTAAACACCAACCTCTATGACCTTAAAAGCAACCAGCTTCAGCCGCTCGCGATTGCGACCTTACCGGAAAAATGTTTCTGGGTTAGTGATGCGGTGACCATTTATTGCGCCGTGCCGAAAAATCGACCCCTCACGGCGACCTATCCAGACGATTGGTTGAGCGGCCAAGTTGTTTTTAACGACCAGTTGTGGCAAATTCGCGCCAGTGACGGTCGGGCGACGCTGGTTTCGAGTGACGAGCTTGGCGAAGTGGTCAACTTGTTCGCTTTCGACGAAATACTTATGTACCTTGATCGGCCGACTGGCCAGCTTAAATTTATTGAATTGCCGGCGGAGTCGGTGGTACCGCCCGAGACAACCGTCGGTGGACAATAATTTCACTCGCCACGCTAAACAAGTTACTGGTAATCCAGTACAAGCTGATTGCCGCCGGGAGGGTCGCCGAGGCAAAAACCACAAACACTGGTAACCAATACTTCATTTGACGATTCATGTTTTGCATCAGTTCCTGATTGGCCGAAACTGGTTGATTGGCGTTTGACGGATGAGCGGGGGCGGCCGAGGCAAGCCATAATTGCCAAAACTGGGATAAACCAACGACCAAAGCGAGTGGAAAATATGATCGGGTCAGATCAATTAGACCAAGCCAAATGTTGGTGGTTAAAACGGGGAGCGGTGTGAACGAATACAGAAATTCGGGATGAAGCGTCGTGCTATCACGGAAAACCCAGAAGAGGGCCAGAATAATGGGAAACTGCAGTAACAAAGTCCAAAAAGTTGAAAACGGGTTAACCTGATGTTCACGATAGAGGGCCATGATTTGCTTGGCCTGCTCACCGCGATCATGGTTATACTGTTTTTTAATTTCTTGAAGTTTCGGTTCAAGAAGTTTCATTCTCTTTTGGGTGGTTAAGGCCTGATGTTGTAGCGGCAAAAGCGCGGTTTTAACTAAAATTGTCAAAATGATAATCGCCGCACCAAGGTCGTGACCGGGAAGAAACGCGCTGATGGCGATCAGTAAGTTGTAAAGTGGATCGAAAAAAATTAAATGAAAAAATTTAGAAATCATGGCCGTGTTAGAGGCGACCGGAGCAAGCCGGCCTCTTTAAACTTATCTTCGACCGACTGTTCAATTTGGCTAAAGGACAAATTTTTAATTGGCGTCTTTAAGAATAAAAGACAATCATAGTTGTCTTTTATTCTTGGTCGCATTTTTATTAGAGTGGCGCGTATTTGTCTTTTAAGGCGATTCCTGATTACGGCGCGAGTAGCTACTTTGGCACTAACCACTATCGCCAAGCGGGTTAAGGTTTTTTTGTCTGGTTTGAGTAGAATTTTCAGGGAAAAATATGGTGCCGACCAATTGTGACCGTGCTTCATAACCAACGGAAAAGACTCTTTCGGTAGGCGCTGAACCCGAGGCAACATGTCTCGTGTTTAACTAAGCCGCCAGTCGTGACCGATGTTTACGGCGTCGCGCGGTAAGCACTCGTCGGCCACCGGACGATTTTTTCCTGACCAAGAAACCGTGGGTTCGATGCTGTTTGCGTTTTTTGGGTTGATAAGTTTGTGACATCGCGACCATTATAGCGTAAAGCGTTTCGATTTTCAACTTAAAATTAATTATCCACACTAATCCACTAGTTATAAACATTACTGTCTAGGTTGAGTATCTTTCGCTTGACCACTATAATGTCCGGCATGGTTCTCGATAACAAGCAGCTTTGGGAAATGGTGCTAGCGGAGATCGAGATTGGTATTTCACAGGCGAATTTTGGCACCTGGTTTAAAAATACTAACGTCATCAAGCAAGATGCGGGGCTAGTTTTCTTGAGTGTGCCCAACGCCTTCGTCCGCGAGTGGCTACTTAACAAATATCATAATTCGATCATTAAGAGTTTGCGCAATCTCCAACCAGAGATTCGCGGAATCGAATATATCATCAGTAGAACCGACCAGGAAAAGATCAAAAAAGCCGACGGTCCGGAAAAACCGAGCTGGAACAACCAACAAATGCCGCTGGCCGAGATTTATATCAACAAAGAAGACAACCTTAATCCTAAATACGTTTTTGACCTGTTTATTGTTGGTTCTTTTAACGAATTGGCTCATGCCGCTTCACAAGCGGTGTTGAAGAAACCCGGTTGTTTATATAATCCACTGTTGATTTACGGCGGCACCGGCCTTGGGAAAACCCACCTGGTTCAATCAATCGGTAATTATTTAAAAAACCATCCCAGCCCAAAAAAAACCTACTACACCACCTCTGAGAGATTCCTGCTTGATTACGTTAATTCGATTCAGAATAACCGTGGCAACCTGTTTAAAGAAAAATATCGCAAGTATGACGTCTTAATCATGGACGATGTTCAGTTTCTGTCGGGAAAAGAGAAAACCCAAGAAGAACTGTTTCACCTTTTCAACTCTTTTTATGAGAACAATAAACAGATTATCTTCACTTCCGATAAAGCGCCGAAACATCTAAACGGCATCGAGGATCGCCTCCGCTCACGCCTGGAAGGGGGAATGATTGTTGACATTATTAAGCCGGATTATGAGTCGCGCTTGGCCATTTTAAAAAACAAGTGCCGTTTGAATGAATTCTCGCCGGCCGAAGAGATTTTGGAATACACCGCTTCAGTGATCCAAGACAATATCCGTGAACTCGAAGGCACCCTGAACTCGATTATTTGCCAGTCTTATCTCAAAAAACGCAGTCTTAATCTCAACGAGGTTAAAACTTTGATTAAAAACAATATTAAACCCAAAAAGAATATCTCGATTAAAGATGTAACCTCGGTGGTGGCCGAATTTTACCATTTGGACGAAAAACGGCTGTACGAAAAAACCAGGAAAAAAGAAGTCGTCCGGCCAAGACAAGTAGCGATGTATCTTTTACGTGAAGATTTCAACACTTCTTATCCTTACATTGGGCAGAAACTTGGCGGCCGCGATCACACCACGGTTATCCACGCTTACGATAAAATAAAAAATGATTTAAGGGATAACGAGTTATTAAATCGCGAGCTTAACCAAATTAGATCGTTGTTACACCAAGATTAACCGCAGTTACCAACAACTTAACCGCAATAAAAATGACTAAACTAGTAGGCCAGAAAAAACTTTTTTCGAGTTATCCACCATCTCCACAACCTTAATCTATATTAACTAATCTCTTAAATAATTAATTATGATACTAGAGTGTTCGCGAGAAAAAATTAAAAATGCTATTTCCGCCGCCGAGCGCGTGACTGGAAAAAATCTTTCTTTGCCGGTTTTGTCGAATATAATTTTAGAGACGAAAGATCGAGTCCTGCAAATAAAAGCGACTAACCTTGATCTTGGTTTAACTATTTCGCTCCCAATCCCGGGTAAAACCAGTCAAACTGGAACTATCGCCGTGAATGGTTCGATTTTGGCTAATTTTTTCAATAATTTTCCGACCACCGAGGAAACGATCAAATTAGAGTTGGTCGCCGGTAACTTGATTATTTCTTCGCGGCAACACGCGACCACGGTTAACGGTTATCCATCTGACGACTTTCCGCTTATCCCCACGATCGCGAATCCGGGTTCTTTTTTGGTGGATTCACACCACTTGATGAGCACGCTTAAGGATGTATGGTCTAGCGCGGCGGTGTCTAACTTGAAACCAGAAATTTCCAGTGTTTGTTTTTATGAGCAAGAGGATGGTTTAGTGGTGGTGGCGACCGACTCGTTCCGTTTAGCGGAAAAACGATTATTAAATAATAAAATCAGTTTACCCAACCTGATTGTTCCGCTAAAAAATGTGAGTGAGATCATCAAGATACTAGACAACATCTCGGGCGAGGTCGAGGTTCAATACAATCAACACCAAATTTCGTTTCAGGCCGAAAATTTTTATCTGACTTCCCGCTTGATTGAGGGAGTTTTCCCCGACTACCGGCAAATTATCCCCACGCGTTATGAAACCGAAGTGGTGGTTAAGCGTGGCGACCTGCTCGATCTTTTGAAATTGTCTAATGTTTTCACGAATAAATTTAATCAAGCCGATTTGACCGTGACGGCGGATGATAAAAACCAGATTGAAATTAAAACTAAAAACGATAATGGCGACAATCGCTCGTGGTTGCCGGCCCAATCAGTCACCGGTAGTAGTGTGAGCATCGGTTTTAATCTGAAGTATCTACTCGAGGGTTTAGCGGCCATTCGAACGGAAAACGTGGTTTTGCGTTTGAATGGTGACAGTAAACCAATTGTGGTCGCTGGTGTCGGCGATACTTCTTTTACTTATCTAATTATGCCGATTAGGCGTTAATTAATGCTGGAGCAACCGAAGGACTACTTTGCTAAATTTAAACAACTAGAGAGCCAGCAGGAGCGACGAGGCGAGGTGATAACCGAGACGGTCTTCAAGTACTCCGGGGTTAAACTCGCGGCCGGTGATTGGTCCGAGCGCGGTGGGACGCTTTATTTTAAGGTCAATCCGCTTAAAAAAAGCCAAATCTTACTCAAACAAATTTTAATTTTACGCGACCTCGAACAAGCGCTCGGCCGCACCACCCCGAAGCATTTAGGTTGACAGAAAATAGTAATAGGTGTATAATAGAGGGAGTTCAGATTGTGGTTTGGGGATGTTCCCCAGACTGAAAACCAAGGTCTTTTCCAAGGAGAATTGTTATGACGCTCAACCCGAGTGTTACCGACGATCAATTGGGGCAGTATACTCGCAAGATGATTGCGATCGCGGGTCGTCTCGGCAAATCGTTGCTGTTTGAAGAGGTGATGTCGAGACTGCAACTCATCCACGATGGACAGCTCGGTGACAGCGGTGTCACACAAGCGATGGAACCCAAACCCAGATCCCTCCTCCGGCTGATCCAGTCTGATCTCGTTATTCCCGCCACCGACGGCACAGAGAACTTATCTGACAGCGAAGTCTTCTCTGGTTGGATTGATCCGGATCTGGCAAACTGGGGCTGCAATGTCGTAAGCGAAAATCGACCAGAAACCAAGGCCGCCCTCTACGAGCTCACCAAGAACGCCACCTTCCGTCAGATGTTTGAAGGTCAAGGCGTGGATCTGGACCAGCTCTGCTTAACACCACACCAGATCAAGCAGTTTGTTCTCACCCATCGAGACCACCTACATCCCCAAGGTTGCGCCACCTTTTTCTTGTTCAAGGTGGGAGACAATTTCTTCGTCGCGCGCGTCCGCTGGTTCGTCGGTCGCAGGTTGGGGGTGGGCGTCAACCTCTTCTCGAACGCCTACGTCTGGGGTGCCGGCCGTCGTCTTCGAGTGGTTCTCCCGCAACTGGCCCTCAAGCCCTCGGCCTAGAGACCCTTTGATCCTTAATCCCTCGGACCCTAAAAAAGTTCGGGGGATTTTGTATAATAATCGGATGATCATGCGAAGTGCGGCGGTGACGAATTGGCTGATCAGCCAGACGGGCTTCCACACCATGGTCGTATGAAGATGAATTTGAGAATTTTGTCGGGTACGCCTTGCAAAAGAGTGGATTCATCTTTCATTCAAACAAAAAATAGTCAGTTGGTGTGTTGGGTTGGCGGACTTCGAGGTCCCGAATAAGATTCAACCGGTCATGATTTGGCCAGTGGTGAGCTGGATGACCCAATGCACATATTTCTTCGTCGCGAACGTCAACTGGAACGACGATCGCAGGTTGAAGGTGAACGTCAACCACTTCTCGAACGACAACGTCTGGAATGCCGGCAATCGTCATCGAGTGGTTCTCCCGAAACTGGCAATTTCTCTCATCATTTATTTGGTGAGAGTTTTTGTTTGCAACCCCCTCTTCCAACCACTTAATTGCCGACCGATTTCTCCCAGCTGAGCTAATAAATCGGAATATTTCTCGGTTGGCATTAAATCACCTTCCCATGCCAATTGAAGAAAAAATCTAAGACTGTCGAGCTTACTAATCGCTCGGCCGAGTTGAATAATCTTCGGTTCGATTGGTAGGTAGGCTGATGAAAAAGTGAGTTCCAATAAATCAAGAAACCCGTGTTCAATCTTTTGACCAATCCCCAGACGTTCTACTCTCGGGAAATTTCGGTGAAGAGTCAGCCAAACCCGATAA
>CAYHYA010000012.1:0-19774 GCA_964360815.1 uncultured Candidatus Saccharibacteria bacterium
TCTGACCAACATCGGGACGATCGGCGCCTCCGGCCTCGCGACCTTGAGTGGGGGAGCTTCTACCACTAGGATGTCAATTATTGATCGGATTTATATCGGCGGGACTTCCACTACAACAATTTTTGGTGATGGAGCAACCAGCACTTTTTCCGGCGCCGTTGGTGTTGCCACCACCTCACCTTGGGGCATCCTCTCCGTCGAGATGTCCACCACTAATCCTTCCTTCGTTGTCTCCAACACCGGTTCATCCACCCCGGCGTTCTACATCGGCGGAGTTAATCAAAATGGCCGGATTGGTTTAGGTATCGCCAGTCCGAGTGAGCAATTGGAAATCACCGGTAATTTTCGTTTACCAGTAACAACCGCCAGCGGCGGCGTGGCTACGGCCGGAGCGGTTATTCTTAATAATGGGGCCCGTTTTATTCATAATTACGGTTCAGCCAATACTTTTTTCGGACTCTTATCTGGAAATTTTAGCACTTCAGGTGGCGGCGGAAATACGGGCATCGGATCAGAAGCTCTAACTGCGGTAACCGATGGTTTTAGTAATACGGCCGTTGGACAAGGAACACTCCCCACACTAACGGAAGGAGATTATAACGTCAGTATCGGATCAGGGAGTGGGGTCAACCTAGTTACCGGTAATAGTAATACATTTATTGGTACGAACGCCGGTAACGCCTCTACTGGTAGCAACAACACTTTTTTGGGTTACAGTGCTGATGTCCTTACCGCTTCGTTGTCAAACGCCACGGCCATTGGTTATAACGCTAAGGTTGGTGCTTCAAATTCACTTGTTCTCGGCGGTACGGACTCAGACGCCGTCAATGTCGGTATCGGTACTACTTCACCTTACGGCCTTTTGTCGGTCGAGATGTCCACCACCAATCCCTCTTTCGTCGTTTCCAACTCCGGTAGTTCCACCCCGGCATTCTTCGTGAGCGGGGTGAACGGGAACGGTCGAGTGGGGGTGGGGACAAGCACCCTAGACCACAACTTTAGTGTTGACGGTAACTGGCGAGGGAACACCACCGTCAGAAATGACACTTTTACTTCGGATCAGACCATCACCATCGCGACCAGTTCTTTAATTTATCATCTTGTAAACAATACGGGCACGACCGAGGCGAACATCACAATAACCTACAACATCACCGGTTTGCCGGACGTTGAGGGTGGCTTCGCTTTTATTTATACTTCACCGCAAAAAGGGACTACCAGCGTGAATCGTACCAGTACGATCGTGGTACAAGTTAATGGAACACAGGTTGGCAGCAAGGCTCTTCTATCATCAACCGCCAGCAATGGTTTTGAGGCCTACACGCTCATTCGGGCAAGCGGGGCTTGGCATATTGTTGGGACTCCTTCGTCTGCCGACCTGGCCGACCTCGCCGAGTGGATCGAGTACACCGGTGCGAGACCCACGCCCGGCGAACTGGTGAGTTTGTCGGACGAAGCGATCACGGTTCAACGCTCACAAGCCGTTTATGACGATCGTTTAATCGGCGTGGTTTCCACTGATCCGCACACGGTGATGGGGCCGGAAACGCCAACTTCGATCCCGTTGACTCTGGCTGGTCGCGTGCCGGTGAAAGTGTCTAACCAGAATGGCTCAATCAGAATCGGTGATCGGCTGACGAGTTCGTCTATCTCCGGCGTGGCGATGCGGGCGACTCGCGCTGGACGGGTCATCGGCCGTGCGCTGGAATCTTATGACGACCAAGAAATTGGTCAAATCTTGGTCTTGGTGGAAAATGGTGATTGGCTCGGGCCGCGACTGGTTGATGCTTTAGACGGCATTGATCCAAACGATCCGGCGCTCGGAAAATTGTTGATCGAAAAATTTGTTCAAGATGAAGAATTAACAGCCGAATCCGATCACCTGTCAGAAATACTAACCGATCGCTTGGTCGCCGGTTTGGAAATTATTTCCCCCCGCGTGATCACGAAGGGTTTGGTGGTTGACGAGATTGGTTCACTCTACGATGCGGTTAATTTGTCTGGCGACGTCAATTTCTTCGGTCGGCCATACTTCACCACCGACACGGCCGGGTTCGCCATCATTAGGGAGGGTGACCGACGGGTGACGGTAACTTTCGACCGACAATATCTCGAGTCGCCGATAATCAACGTGACCATGTCGGCCGCAAGCGAGGATCGTCAGGACTGGTCTTCAAGCGGCGTTCGCTATCTTTTAACTGACGAAGGGGTTAGTGGTTTTACTATCGAACTAAACCGACCAACGCCGATCGAACTCAAGTTTAACTGGTTGGCTCTGGCGGTAAAGCAGCCCAAAATTTTCACCTCTTCTTCTGAAGAGTCAACCCCAACCCCGCCAGCACCACCAGACGAATCACCACCAGATAGCGATAACGAGGATGACCAGGACGATTCATCGTCAGAAACACCGGCTCCGCCGCTCACTGATGCTGAAGAGTTGCCAGCACCGCCGGACGAAAATGAAGAAGTAACCGAAGAAACAAACGATGAACCGCCGGCAGTGACCGAACCAGAACCACCCACCGCCGAACCAGAAATCGAACCAGTAATTGAAGAACCAGAGGTCAAGACGGAAGCCGCTGAAGTGGTCGCTGAAACCCCGGCCGAAGAAAGCGATGAACCATAATCCAGGCCAAAGAAAAGTTTTTTGGTTGCTCGGGTTGATTTTGGTCGTGGCCGCGGCGGTGGCGACTTACTATTTTTATTATCAATCAAGAGCCGGATCAGACGAAACGGAACAACTCCTTGCTCGGGTGTCAGAACTAATTGTCTTGCCAGCGGAAGAACAGCCGACTATCGCCACGGTCACTGATCCCGAAGCACTCAAGGGTCAGCCATTCTTCGCTCGAGCTAAAAACGGCGACAAGGTCCTGATTTATTCTAAAGCCCAAAAGGCGATCCTTTACGACCCAGTGAAAAATCTGATTCTTGAAGTTGCTCCGATAAACCTAAATATGGACAGCGCCGCCACGCGAGAGTAGAATTGATTCATTATCAAGAGTAGAAAATTTAACATTATGGAAGAAACTCAAATTATTAATCCTAAGTCTAGTCGCCCCGGGCGTTTTTGGTATTTAATTTTGTTTGTTTTGATCATTGCCGGACTTTGGTGGTGGTTGGACGGATCGTCTTATACCAATTCATCAAGCGAAACATATCAAGCCGTTTTTCTGGATAACAATCAGGTTTATTTCGGTAAACTAGCCAATCGGAACAACGAAGACTATGCCACTCTGACCGATATTTTTTACCTGCAAGTCAGTCAGCCGTTACAACCAAGTCAACCGTCAACAACCGTCAACTTGGTTAAGTTGGGGGTGGAAATGCATGGCCCGGCCGACATGATGAGGATCAATCAGGAACACATCTTGTTTATCGAAGACCTTAAACCGGACTCGCAGGTTATCCAAGCCATTGCCAAATATAAAGAACAACAAACGGCCGGCAACTAGGAAATTTGTCTTTTTAGCCGGGATCGGATTATCTCTTTTCTGGTCAGTCGCTTCGGCTGACGAATTTACCTCTTCGAGCTGGCGCGTGCTTGATCCGGTGTTAAGTCCGGCGGGCTATTCTTCCTCGGCGAGTTATCAATTGTTCGGCAGTTTGTCGGAACTCGGAGTCGGCACGAGCACGGCGAGCGGTTTCGGCTTAAACGCCGGCTTCCTGTTTTTCCCTTTCGTCAGCACGCCGGCAGTCACCGCCACCGCCGGCGACGGTCAGGTTGACTTGAGCTGGTCGACGGCCACGGCGGCACTCGGTTTTTCCGTTTCCGGTTATACGGTTGGTCAAGCGGCGGTGGCGGGCGGGCCCTACAATTACACCGCTCTTGGCAACGTCACCTCGGCAACTCGGGCCGGCTTAACGAACGGCACAACCTACTATTTCGTTCTGCGGATGCAGGATGCTCTGTCTAATTTCATTGCCACTTCAACCGAAGTCTCGGCCACGCCGCAAGCGGCTGGCGGTGGTGGTGGTGGAGGCGGTGGCGGCGGAGGTGGGGAACTTGGGCCAACCGGAGTTAGTTTGTCTGGACGGGCTTATCCGTTGAGTCAGGTCTCGGTGCTGAAAGACGGTCAACTGGTTTTAACCACCATCGCTGGCCCGGACGCGCGTTTTAGCGCTTCGGTCACCGGTTTATCGGCCGGTAATTATCTCTTTGCCGTTCGGAGTGAAGACCAAAACGGTCGTCAATCGAGTTTGTTTACCTTTCCAGTTTATGTCACGACGGGAGCCATGACCAACGTTTCCGGTATTTTCTTGGCCCCGACGATTGACGTGGACAAGGCCGAGGTACGGCAGGGTGACAATTTGGCAATTTTTGGTCAAAGCGTGGCGAGTAGCACCGTCACAATTGAAGTTAACTCGCCGCAACCGATCTTTGTTCAAACGGCCACCGAATCAGACGGCGCTTATTTATATAATTTTGACACGGCCTTTTTAGATCTTGGCCAACACCAGGCCAAATCGAAAGCTATCGCCGGTAACGAAATCAGTCCTTTTGGTTTGGCGATTGGTTTCAAGGTAGGAAATGAAAACGTTGATTTGCCGAAGACGGGTTGCCCAGCTCGTGCCGATCTTAATCGTGATTGTCGCGTCAACTTGATTGACTTTTCCATTGCCGCTTATTGGTATCGGCGGCCGCTTTCAACCGCTTTCGCCGAAGTAGAAAAAAATTCACTAAACGGCGACGGCCTGATCAATCTGATCGACTTTAGCATCATGGCTTACTACTGGACTGGCTAAAACAAAAATGAGAAATTTTTTCTTAATTATTTTGATCATCAGTTCGGTTGGGAGCGGTGCGATTGGTCAAGCCACCGAACCATCGTCGCAAACGGTTTCTTTATTTCTCGACACTGGCGGCCAAAGCGTCAACGCGTTGGCCGGCGAACTGATTATTCCCAACAATCTGACCGTGACGATGCTTAATGACGGTGATTCGTTAATTAAGTTTTGGGTCGAGAAACCGCACCGGATTGACCAACGAATAATTTTTTCCGGTATTATTCCGGGCGGTTATACTGGTGACGCGGCTAAAATTTTCAATTTTTCGGCAATGAGTAACGAAAAAATCATGCCGAATAATTTAAAGTTTGGTCGATTGGAAATGTTGCTGAATGATGGACTGGGAACGAAAGCTAAAATCACGCCAGGCACACTTCGTTTTTCGGTTGAAGGAACACCGGTGATTGCCGATGTAATTCCGCCGGAAGATTTCCAACCGGTCATTAGTTCGGATCCGACAGTTTTATCTGGTCAACCATTTGTGGTTTTTGCCACCCAAGACAAGCAAAGCGGCGTCGATCATTACGAGGTCGCCGAAGGCCGTTGGTTTTTCTCCAGTTGGTTCGGCCTAGATTGGACAACCAGTGATAGCCCACACCAGCTTGCGGATCAAACCGGTCGTAGTCGAGTTTATGTGAAAGCGATTGATCGGGCCGGCAATGAACGAGTCACGATAGTTATCCGCCGCGCTTGGTACCAATCGTTAGCCGTTTGGATTATAATTATTTTACTCGCATGCGTTTCTCTTTGGAGTTTAAGAAAGTTTTTTTTGGAGCGGCGATTGTCGCAACCGCCCTCTTCATAACGACGCCGGTTCAAGCGGCGACACTGTCTCTCGTGCCGCCAACCGGCGTGGTGGTGGCCGGAGAGAGTTTTAGTGTCAACGTGGTAACCGGCAGTGTGGATCAGCCGATGAACGCGGTTTCTGGTACGATCACCTTCCCGACCGATCTGATCGAAGTGGTTAGTTTAAGCAAAGAGGGCTCGGTGATAACTTATTGGGTGGAAGAGCCGAACTCCTCGAACGTTTCTGTTGGTGGATCAGGAACAATAAAGTTCGAAGGCGTTACCTTAAACCCGGGCTTCATCGGAAGCACTGGCCGAATTTTAAATCTTCGTTTCCGCGCCAAACAACCCGGTACGGCCAACCTTGAATTTGCCGGTGGTTCCGTTTTGGCCAACGACGGTCAGGGGACCAATATTTTGGAAAATCTTTCCGGCGCTCGTTTAACCATTCTTCCCGCTCGTGTCGAAACACCGATTCGTCCGACACCAACGACTCTTCTGGCGGCGGTTGAAATTACTTCTTCCACTCACCCCGATTCCAGTCGGTGGTATGCCGACAACAATCCAAAATTTAATTGGTCGTTGCCGTCCGGAACAACCGGCGTTAATATTTTGGCCGACCAGAAACCGAACACCAATCCGGGCACCCGTTCGGACGGTCGTTTTTCAACTTATCAATATAAAAATGTTGCTGATGGTCTGTGGTATTTGCATCTGCGACTGCAAAATGCCAGTGGCTGGGGTGAAGTCAGCCACTTTGCTTTCCGGATTGATACCACCCCGCCAAGCGATCTCAAGGTCGTTGTTACTCCAAGAAGCGACGAAACTGATCCGTTGGTTGAGCTAACGATTACCGCCACCGACACACCATCAGGCCTTGAACATTACGAGTTGGCGCTCGATGATCAACCGGCCGTGGCTTGGTCCGATCCGGTTGGTGATCATCGCTACGAACTTGGCCCGCTGCCGGCCGGCGATCACGCCGTTTTGATTGAAGCTCACGATCACGCCGGAAATATTTCAACCGCGAGCGTTAACTTCACCGTCCTGCCACTGTCGCCGCCAACGATTACCGAGTTTCCGTTAGAATTGGGCACCGCCGATCAGCTCCAAGTTAAGGGTTATACCTACCCCCAAGCCGTTGTCATTCTTACCAGCATTGATCCGGCGGGAGCGATTCACGAGTCCGAGGCGCTCGCTGATATGACCGGCAACTTTTTGATCACCCTCGCTCCGCCGCTTAAAGAGGGAGTCTACAACTACTCGGCCATCGTTCGTGATACTCGCGGAGCGGAAAGTTCTCCTTCTGCGACGTTTGCGACCACGGTTGTGGCGCGTCCGTGGTTGCGGTTTGGTTCCGAGCTAGTCGCGTGGTTGTCGGTACTTGTTCCGCTCTTGGCCCTCCTGCTCCTCGTCCTGATCGTTGTTTGGTATGCTTGGCACAAAGTGAGACAACTTAAAAAGAAACTTCGTCGCGAATCGCGCCAAGCGGCCGAAGCGTTACATCGGGCTTTTGACTTTATGCGTAGTCGCGCGCGTGATCAGTTGGCCCTACTTGAAGCAGCGCGACACAAGCGTGACTTAACTAAAGAAGAAGAGATTTTGGTGAAAAATTTGCGCGAAGGACTCGACAATGTCGAGCAGTATGTTCAAAAAGAGATTGGCGATATTGAACGAATGGCCGAGTAGGCGAATTAACTAAAAAGAAAACCCGCCGAACGACCATGTCGTTAGCGGGTTTGTTTTACCCCATTTCACCGGTGTTCAGTCGTGGTTAAATACCACAACCGTCTTTCTATCTTCAAATCCAGTCACACTGGGGCCCGATGCATTGCCGTGAACGTTGGCTAACGGGACACCTCTTTCAAGGAATTGTTCCCTTACTATATCAAACAGACTCACACCATTAAACGACATTGCCCCACAGAAAAAAACTCCGATTTGGCTTACCTCATCACCATTGCTACCATCCTTACTGATTAGCTTTTCACAAATGGCGTCCGTGGTGTTGCAGATAGCGTCTATGGTCCCTGCAAGTTGATGGAACATTTGAGCCGAAGCAACGACAACCGTTTCAGTTTTTTTATTTATCGTCACTAGGGTCAAAAGATTCACCCCTCTAATAACAGCAATCTGACCTCTTTTGATAGATACCCCGACAATCTCTGTTTTATTAGAAACTTGCCGGAAGACACGGAACTTTTTACTTCCCAATCTGAACATTCGAAACGACGTGAAGTCATTTTGCCCATAGATTTTGGTACCAGTTTCCACAATCTTCGGTAAGAATATTTGCTGTGTACCATGTTCCGGAATAAGTCGAGCTATTTGCGGAACGACAACCCTCATTTTTATTGAACCGAAAGCGTAAACCGAAACCGTTTTGTCTCCACCAAGTGGTTCGTTGAGCGGCTCATGACTCTTGGCCCGCCTTTTTACCACGGTTTGTATCATTTGTTTGCCTCCTTTTTTAAGGGTTTCTTATTCTCCAAAGACCACACCAAAACTGCTTTAATTACTACCTGAATTATCAACATTTGTCTAGGGGTGGGGGTTCGGCTATACTTGGGTGCTTTGAATCTAGCAAATTTTAACCACGTTCATTTTGTTGGTATTGGCGGGATTGGCTTGTCGGCCATCGCGCGGTTGTTTTTGCTCGAAGGCAAAAAAGTTACCGGTTCTGACTGTTCGCCCGATTCGCCAGTGGTCGAGGAGCTAAAGAAACATGGTGCCAAAATTTATCGCGGCCACCAAGCCAAACAGGTGTCGGCGGGAACAGAGCTGGTTATTTATTCTCTGGCGATTAAGCAGGATAACCCAGAATTGCTAACCGCCCGAAAAAGGGATTTGCCGATAATCTCTTACCCACAAGCTCTTGGTCTGATTTCGGCCGATAAGTTTACTATCGCGGTGGCCGGTACACACGGCAAAACCACGACCACGGCCATGCTGGCGAAAATTTTTCGTGTCGCCAAGCTCGATCCAACAGTGATCGTGGGAAGTTTGTTGGCGGGCGAGAAAACCAATTTAATTGTCGGGCGGAGCCAATATTTTATTGTCGAGGCCTGCGAATACCGGCGATCTTTTCTTAATTTGTCACCACGGATTTTAGTGATCACTAATATCGATAACGATCACCTCGATTATTATAAAGATCTAACGGAGATTAAACGGGCTTTTGCCGAACTAGTCGCCAAAGTTCCGCCGGACGGTTGGCTGATTTGTTGTGTGAAGGACGAACGGCTCCAACCGGCCATTAAAGCCGCCCGTTGTCGGGTGGTTGATTATGAACAAGTAAAAACCCCCGGCTTAAAATTGCTCGTCCCCGGTCAACATAACTTGGCCAACGCTCGAGCCGCCCTGGCCGTGGCCGGAGAAGTCGGCGTCAGTTCGGCTGTGGCGGCGAAAGCCCTCGAGCAGTTTCGGGGCACCTGGCGTCGGTTTGAACTGATCGGCCGACATCGTTCCGGTGCCTTGATTTACGATGATTACGCCCATCACCCCACGGAAATTCTGGCGACTCTTACCGGCGCGCGTGAACTCTTCCCGCGCCGTCGTCTCATTGTTGTTTTTCAACCGCATCTCTATACCCGCACTAAGTTGCTTTTAAATGATTTTGCAAAAAGTTTTCCCGCGGCTGACGAAATAATTGTTTTACCGATTTACGCCGCGCGGGAAAAACGTGATCCGACCATTTCCGGAAAAGTTTTGACTAAAGCACTGGTTGCCGCCGGCGCGCCAGCCAAGTATTTAAACGATTTTAATTTGGCCAAAAAATATCTTGATCAAAAATTAAAACGTGGCGATGTTTTGTTAACACTGGGGGCCGGTGACGTTTTTGTCTTAGCCAAAGGATTAAGTTATAATGCTCGGCAATGATTAAGCGCTCGTCTTTTTCTCTGACCGTCGCCCTGCTCGGATTGTTTGTGGTCATTTTGCCGTTTCTCGGTTTACCGACCCGATTCAAAACGGTCGGGCTGGTCTTTCTCGGTGGTTTAATTATTTTATTCGCTTTGGCCGAAGCCGGCCAGGGGAAAGGAAATTACGGTGACGAAGCGACCAAGTAACGGCAAGTGGTTGATGGCGGTTGGAGTCGCGGCCGTTGGTGGATTTGGTTGGTTGTCGGTGAATCTTTTTTCGACCGACCAGATTAGACCGACTTTTCAGTACGTTGCCAGTCAATTACCCGTCGAACAAGTATCGGTCGTCACCCATCTGCCCACCCCCAGCCCACTGAAAGCGATCTATTTAACCAGCTGGGTTGCTGGCACACCGGCGCGACGCGAAGCGCTGGTTAAACTGATTGACGAAACCGAACTGAATGCGGTGGTGATTGATATTAAAGACTACACCGGCCGGATCGCTTTTGCCGTGACCGATCCGGTGCTCACCGGCGCGGTCGAAGTGAGAATCAAAGATCCGCAAGAGTTTATTCGTGAACTACACGAAAAGAATATTTATGTCATCGGCCGGATTTCCGTTTTTCAGGATTCTTATTTAGCGAAAAAGCGTCCCGATCTCGCCGTTCACCGGCAATCTGATGGAGGAATTTGGCTCGACCGCAAGGGGATTGCTTGGCTTGAGGCCGGCGCATCAGAGGTTTGGGATTACGTGGTCCGGCTGGCGCGCGAGGCCCATGCTTTGGGTTTTGACGAATTAAATTTTGATTACATTCGTTTTCCGTCAGACGGCAACATGCGCGACGTGGTCTATCGTTTTATGGATCAGAAAACCGAAACGCGCGCCGCGGTGCTCGAACGTTTCTTCCGTTATCTCAACGAACAATTGGCCGATCTCAACCTGCCACTTTCGGCTGATTTGTTTGGCCTCACCACAACCGCGAAAGATGATCTCGGGATTGGCCAGATGATGATTGCCGCCGCGCCGCACTTTGATTATTTGTCGCCGATGGTTTATCCATCACACTTCGCTTCTGGCTTTTTGAATTACGAAAATCCCGCCGCTCATCCTTACGAAGTGGTTAAACACACCATGACCGAAGCCAGCGAACGTTTGTTGGCCGCCAGTTCGACACCGCTCAAACTCCGGCCGTGGCTACAAGATTTCGATCTCGGGGCCGACTACACCGCCGAACTGGTCCGGGCACAGATTCAGGCCACCACTGATGCCGGTCTCGACTCATGGATGCTTTGGAGTCCATCAAACAATTACACCCGCGCCGCGCTTGACGGGGATTAATAGTGAACTGAATCGTTCGTTGCTTCGGTGATGTCAAGGGGTTATGATATGGGGGATGGACGCTAACTCAAAAGACCGCGTTTACTTTGCCGAGACGGACTTTCGTGGTCAGCGGACGCGTTTCGGTATTAAAAATGAAGATCGTTCGCGGCACGTTTATGTGATCGGTAAAACGGGCATGGGCAAGTCAACGATGCTCGAGAACATGGCGATACAAGATATCCAGAACGGTCACGGTTTGGCGTTTATTGATCCGCACGGTTCGACGGCCGAAAAGTTGCTCGACTACGTACCGCCCGAACGGGTTAAAGACGTGGTCTATTTCGCGCCGTTTGATTTGGATCATCCGGTCTCGTTTAATGTGATGGAAGATGTCGGCAAGGATCAACGGCACCTCGTGGCGAGTGGCCTGATGAGCGCGTTTAAGAAAATTTGGGTTGATGCTTGGTCGGCGCGGATGGAATATATTTTGAATAACGTTCTTCTGGCCCTGCTCGAATACCCGAACTCGACGATTCTCGGGATCAATCGGATGTTGGCCGATAAAGAATACCGGAAAAAAGTTGTGGACAACATCACTGACCCGTCGGTTAAATCATTTTGGGTGGACGAGTTCGCCAAATACACCGAACGCTTCGCCGCCGAAGCCACCCCGGCCATTCAAAATAAGGTCGGACAATTTACTTCCAATCCGTTAATTCGGAACATCATTGGTCAACCAAAATCGTCCTTCGATTGTCGTCAGATTATGGACCAAAAGAAAATCATCATTGCCAACTTGTCGAAAGGACGAATGGGTGAGGGCAATGCCAACCTGCTCGGCTCGATGTTGATCACGAAGCTTTATTTAACGGCGATGTCGCGAGCCAATTTGTCTGGTCCGGCGATGCGCACTCTGCCGCCGTTTTATCTTTTTGTTGACGAGTTTCAGTCATTCGCCAACGAATCTTTCGCCAACATTTTGTCGGAAGCGCGGAAATACAAACTATCGTTGACGATGGCGCATCAATATATTGAGCAAATGGCCGAAGAGGTGCGGGCGGCGGTTTTCGGCAACGTCGGCACGAGCATCGTTTTTCGAGTTGGCCCGCTTGACGCCGAGGTCTTGGAAAAAATCTTTTTTCCAACCTTCATTCAAGAGGACTTGGTGAACATTGGTCAGTATCAAATGTATTTAACTTTAATGATTGACGGTGTCGGCTCGCCGCCGTTTTCTGCTCGCGCTCTGCCGCCGATTGCGCCACCAACCGAGTCAATGAAAGCGCTGGTGATCGAAAATTCACGGCAAATTTACGCTCGGCCGCGCGGGGCGGTCGAGCAGGAGATTACGGAGTGGCACGAGGCCAGCCGGAGCCATTCTACTGTTGTGGCCGCTCCTCCCGCTCGCCCGGTTGATAAACCAGCTCTGCCCAAAACAACCAGTGTGTCGTTGCGACCGTCCCCGCCGTCGACCCCGCCACCACCGGCCCTGATCGCGAAAACGACCATCGAGAAAAAACCGACGCCGCTAACTTTAGGCGCGTTGAAACCGTTGCCGGCGATGAAGAAAGTTTTAAGCGCGACTGAAATCGAGAAATCAAAACAAGAATTACGCCAGTCGCTCAAGGAAATTATGGATAAAAAACCGGCGCCGGTGACCCCGCCAAGGCCGCCATCTGCACCACCAGTTCCACCAGTCGCCACCGAAAAGAAAGAGGTCTCGCGCGAGGAGTTGGAGAAAATTCTTAAACTATAAAACGAGCCAGACATGAAGCGAGTTTTAATTTTTTCGTTGGCTTATGCCCCGTTTATTGGTGGAGCGGAAGTGGCGCTTAAAGAAATTACGGAACGCTTGTTAAAATTTGAGTTCGAATTGATCACGGTTAATCTTGACGGGAAACAACCAACTGAAGAAAAAATTGCCCGGGTTTTAGTTAAACGGATCGGTCGAGGTAAAATTTCTAAATATCTTTATCCGTGGCAAGCGGCAAAGTTGGCAGTTAAGCAGCATCAAGAAAAACCCTATGATTTAATTTGGGCGATGATGGCGAATCAGGCCGGAATGGCGGCAGTAATGTTTAAAAAAAGTTTTCCTGAGGTGCCATTTCTTCTCAGTTTGCAAGAGGGCGATGATTTTGCGAGCTTTAGTTATGCCGCGCGTTTGCTTGGGCCGCGATTATTTGGTGTTTTCAAGAAAGCTGATTATTGCCAAGCAATTTCGCGCTATTTGGCGGAGTGGGGGCGTAAAATGGGATTTAGGGGTGAGCCAATGGTGGTGCCAAACGGTGTAGATTTGAGTAAATTTCATGGATAAAATAATTATTCACACCGGGAGATTGGTGAAGAAAAACGGGATTAGTGACTTGATCAAGTCACTCGTCTATTTACCAAGCGAGGTAAAATTACAATTACTCGGTGGGGGAGAAGACGAAACAGAATTTAGAAATTTAGTAAACAAATTGAATGTAATTGGGCGTGTCGAGTTTCTTGGTCATGTGCCGCCCGAACAAGTTTCTGAATATTTACAAAGGGCAGATATTTTCTGTCGCCCGTCACTTTCAGAGGGGCTCGGGATTTCCTTCCTTGAAGCTATGGGAGCCGGCTTGCCAACCATTGGAACGGCCGTCGGCGGGATTCCCGATTTTCTTAAACACCACGAAACTGGTTGGATTTGCGAGGTTAGGAATCCCAGAAGTATTGCCGAGCAGATACAATTTGTTGTTGACCCCACTAATCAGGTTAAAGTTGAAGAAATAGTCGCTCGGGCCAGAAAGCTGGTGGAGGAAAAATATAACTGGGACAGCGTGGCCGAACAAATGAACCAGATCTTCCAAAAAACCCTCAGTTAGGTTATATTTTAGGGGTGAAAATCGTTATCGCTACCGGCGTTTATCCTCCAGAAATCGGTGGTCCGGCACAGTACGCTTTTAATCTCGAACAGGAGTTTCAACGGCTTGGTCATAGGGTCCGGGTTTTAAAATTTTCTGCTGTCCGACACTGGCCAACTTTTGTTCGTCATGTGGTTTATTTCGTTAAAACTCTCTTGGCCCTTCGCGGGGCCGATTGGTGCTTGGCGCTCGATACCTTTAGCGTGGCCCTACCGGCCATTTGCGCCGGAAAAATTTTAGGTAAAAAAGTGATTATTCGCACCGGCGGTGATTTTTTGTGGGAAAATTATGTTGAACGGACGGGGGATTTAGTGTTGTTGCGGAAATTTTACCAAACAAGTCGGCCTAAATGGAATCTTAAAGAAAAAACAGTTTTCAGGCTCACTAAATTTCTTTTAAGAAATGCTTATTTGGTTGTGTTTAGCACCGACTGGCAACGACAAATTTGGTCTAAACCATACAATTTAGATCTGGAAAAAACCGAAATTATCGAAAACTATTATGGGCCGAAAGAAAAATCTTTTTCGCCAGAACGAAAAAATTTTCTCATTGGTACAAGGGCGTTAAAATGGAAAAATCTCGTCGGATTGAAACAGGCCTTTGTTCTTGCTCAAACGAGTAATCGAGATTTAATTTATGACGACACGCTGGTGCCCTATAATCAGTTTATAGATCGTCTGGCAAAAAGTTATGCCGTAGTCCTAGTTTCGCTTGGTGACATTAGTCCCAACATGATTCTTGACGCCATTCATTACGATAAACCCTTTATTCTTACCAAAGAGACAGGTTTGTTTGACCGTTTAAAAAACGTGGGAGTTTTTATTGATCCGGAAAATATCAATGAAATCAAAGAAAAAATTTTGTGGCTCGCTAAACCAGAAAATTATATCGTGGCAAAAAAGAAGGTAGAAGATTTTTCTTTTACTCACACCTGGCCGGAAATTGCCGATGAGTTTTTAAATCTCTGTGAAAATTATTAATATTAGTTCTGATCGTAATTTGTTTGTTCTCGGTAGTGCGGTGCGCGAGCGGGTTAAGGGTTATGCCGAAGAAACTGACGGCTATTTAGTTGTTATCCCGGGAGGAGGAAAAAATTTAACCGCTCAAGTAAGTGAAAAATTAAAAGTAATTTCTCTCGGTAGATTACAAGCTCTTTTTTGGCACCCACGGGAAAATTTTGACTTAGTAACGGCTCAAGATCCGTTTGAAAATGGCTTAACCGCTTGGTTTTTAACGAAAAGACTAAAAGCTAAACTCGAACTACAAATTCATACTGATTTGCTCAGCCCATATTTCACAAGATATTCTTTGCTTAACAAAATTAGGTTGGTTTTGGCCAAGTTTCTTTTACCCCGAGCTGACCAGGTGCGAGTTGTCAGTAATCGGATCAAAAATTCTATAATGACGCAATTTAGAATTCCCGATACAAAAATAGAAGTGCGGCCGATTTTTGTTGATATTGAAAAAATAAAAAACGCGACGATCAAAACCGATCTACACAAAAAATATCCGCAATTTAATAAAATTATTTTAATGGCCTCGCGGTTAACGAAAGAAAAAAATATTAAGTTGGCTATTGAATTGATGCCGAAATTTTTGAAACAAGAACCGAAAACGGGTTTAATCATTGTTGGTTCCGGACCCGAAGAAAAAAAATTAAAAGCTAAAAGCGCGAAGTTAAAAGATCGTATAATCTTTGAGCCCTGGTCTAACGATTTGTCTTCGTATTACAAAACGGCGGATCTTTTTCTCAACACTTCTTGGTACGAAGGATATGGTATGACCTTGGTCGAGGCGCGAGCCGCCGGCTGTCCGGTTTTATCAACCGACGTTGGTGTGGCGAGGGAAGTTGGGGCCAAAATAATCTCCGAAACTATTTTATGAAATTGCTAATAATTACCCAGAAAGTTGATCGCAACGACCCAATTCTTGGCTTTTTCCATCGGTGGATTGAGGAATTTTCTAAACATTGTGAACAAATTATTGTTATTTGTTTGCAAAAAGGCGAATTTAATTTGCCCAAAAACATAAAAGTGCTTTCTCTTGGCAAAGAAGAAGGTCAATCAAAACTAAAATATCTCTGGCGTTTTTATAAATACATTTGGCAAGAACGAAAAAATTACGACAAAGTTTTCGTCCACATGAATCAGGAGTATGTACTCTTAGCTGGAGGTTTCTGGGGTCTTATAGGAAAAAAGATATATCTCTGGAGGAACCACGCAAAAGGGAGTTTCTTGACAAACTTGGCGGTATTGGTTAGTCATAAAGTTTTCTGTACCTCACCGCATTCCTATACCGCTAAATTCAAGAAGACAAAACTAATGCCCATTGGCATAGATACTAACCTTTTCAAACCGGACCAAAACATCATCCGCGAGAAAAACTCGGCACTTTTTCTTGGACGTATTTCACCAGTAAAAAAAGTTTTAGACTTCGTGGACTGGGTTAAAAATAATGATTATAAGGCGACCATAGCCGGGCCGATACTCCCGGGAGACAAAAAATACGGAGAATTGGTTTTGAAATCTCTAACTCCAAAAATCAAGTATGTTGGACCAGTTACGCAAGAAGAAGCCAAGAAGTTGTACCAGACTCATGAGATTTTTGCGAATTTTACTCCTGCTGGTAGTATGGACAAGACAATCTTGGAGGCGGCCGCGTGCGGCGCTAAATTAGAAATCAGAAATCCAGATCTTAAAAACTTTAGAGTTGAAGATCACAGCCTCCAATTTTTAATAAAAAACATAAAGATGGAAATTTCTTAGAAACTTGATACACTAAGTGTTCTAATAATAAAGACGAAGTATGATCACTCTAATGTCGTGGGGACACAAATATGGAACTCCTCCTGCTAATTTCAAATTTGACGTCTCGTATTTCAAAAATCCTTGGAGAGAAAAAGAGATAAAAGACTGCCAAGATAGAGAGAAGAGAAAGGAGAAAATAATAGAGTTTATGAAAAATCAAGAGGGGGTTCGAGCCATAGTAACCCATGTTTCAGAAGTGGTTTCACTTTACGATCGCCTGTTCCCAGATGAGAGCCTGCGTGTAGCAATATGTTGTTCGGCCGGAGAATTTCGCAGCCCCGCCATAGTTAAATTGATTGAGCAGGAATTATTAAAGAAGAAGGTCAAATGCGAGATTAGTCATAGTTCGGAGTCACTCTTATAACAAAATTCAGAAGATGAATCTTAGGGTACTTTATCTATTTGCTGGTCAGCGAAGGAAACTCTACGAAGAATACAAGAAGGGTGAAGCTTCGGACATGCATCTTGTTGGTATGAATCGAATGGCTAATTACGGTATTGATGCTACTTTTTTAGAAAATCAATCTACTGAATTTTTAAGAAAACTTTCTTTCAATTTTACGCAGTTGCCGGTTTTGTTTCATTTACATTTATGCGATATTGTTTTCTCTGGTGCTGGTATCCTTACTCTGTTTATCGTTAAATATGTCCTTCGTTTTAAAAATCCAAAATGGGTGATCTATAACACTTATCTATCGAACCTGTTAAAGCGCAACAGAAAAGGACTAAAAGGTTGGGTCATAAGAAAGGCCGTTTTTTCGGCTGATGCCATTGTCTCACCGTCTTTAGCCCAATGCGACTTCTTGAGAAAGGTTGGTTTACCAGAGAATAAAAATCACTATGTGCCTTACGGTATTGATTACGAGTTTTACGACAAGGATACGAGGGTATCAGAGATCTCCGGGCGTTATATTTTCAGTTCCGGCCGTGATGTTGGCCGAGACTATAAGACTCTTATTGATGCAGTGAGAGATTTGCCCGTGAAGCTCGTCGTCGCCTCTTCGCCGAGAAATATGGAAGGTGTGGGTGAGTTACCTCAAAATGTAGAAGTGCGTTATTTAAAAAGAACTGAAACCCCGCCCCTTGCTAGGGGGTCTGAGTTTGTGGTTATTGCAACCATTCCGGAGCATAAGACAGTGGGCTCTGATTGTTCCGGCCAGTACTCTCTTTTGGAATCAATGTCTTACGCTAAAGCGGTTATCACTACAGAAAGAGCCACACTTTTCGAGTACTTTAATGATGGCAAAGATGGTCTGGTTGTTCCTCCGCATAATGTACCAAAACTCAGAGAAGCTATTATGTCATTGTGGCAGGACTCACAAAAAACCAAAACAATGGGCGAAGCCGGCCGAAGTAAAGTTAGGAGCCAATTTACGATGGATATATTTGCCAAAAACTTAGCTAGAGTTTTTTACAAGGTTTCTTCCGATAAGTAGTAGCCATGTTTTTGCCTCCTCCGTGAATAAAAAAAAGATACTCATTATTGTAAACAATCTTGGTATAGGAGGCGCCGAACGAGTGGTGTTGAGTGATATTAATGAGATGTTGCGGATAGGGGTTGATGTCGAGATTGTTACCTTGAGACCTGAGCCAGAGAAAACTTTTACCTGCCAACTTCGTCTTGAAAAAGACAAATGCCATCAAGTTGTCTTCAAGAGTCTTTTTGATATTTTCTCTTGGTTTTCTCTTGTTCGCAAAATGAGAATTTTTGGCCCCGATCTCTTGGTTACTCATCTTTGGTTCGCTAACACCGTAGGTCGGATGGCGGGCAAAATATCAGGTGTGAAAAAAATCATTTCTTTTGAACAAAATGTTTATGATAACGTCAAGACGAAAAAGATGTTCTTTGCCGATAGGTTTTTGCAAGGTCTTTCGACCAAGATCATCGCGGTTTCAGAGGCGGTAAAAAGATCGCTAATGAGACATGGCATCAGGGAGAACAATATAGATGTTCTTTACAACAGTATAGACCTCGAGCCCTTTCAGAACTCCACGGCCGCAAATATAAGACAAGAATATGGTATACCTGAAAATGCCTTTATATACATATGCATCGGTAGGTTGATACACCAGAAAGCGGTTGATGTTCTCATTGATGCTTTTGCAAAAGTTGTCGGGAATTCTTACCTACTTCTTGTGGGGCAGGGAAAAGATCGTGAAATGCTAGAAAGGCGAGCGAAAGAGCGAGGGGTAGGAGAAAGAGTAATCTTTGCTGGCGTGCGAAGTGATGTGTCAGAGATCCTGGCGGCTTCTGATTGTTTTGTCTTGGCTTCTCGCTACGAAGGTTTGCCCCTAGTCATAACGGAGGCCCTGGCGGCAGGAATGGCGATTATTGTGAGCGACTTTGAGGCCGCTTTTGAGGTCATTGACCACAACAAAAGCGGCCTGGTTGTGCCCAAAGAAGATGTTGGGGCGCTTGCTCGGGCGATGGACGAGGTCAGGAATGACAACGAGCTCAAAACCCGCTTAGAGCGAGGGGCAAAGGTTGCCTCGACACGTTTTTCTGTCTCGGAGCATGTGCTTGCTATACTTCAATACGCTAAATAATCATGATAGGTAAGACTAATTGGACAAAGTATCTTCACGTCATAAGGAAAGAAGAGATAGACATAGTATTTTCTTTGTTGCCGAGGAGAAAGTTTGATTCCGGCCTCGAGATAGGTGCTGGCGACGGTTATCAAACCACCCTTCTTGCTTCTCACATAAGCAAGGTGATTTCCTCTGATCTAAATTTCAAAAGAATAAAAGAGTCGCTAAAGGTTCCCGGGGTTGTTTACCAAACTCTAGATGCCGATGCCATAAGAGGGGTTTTTGGAGACAAGACTTTTGATATCATCTTTTCATCTAATGTGCTTGAGCATTTGCGAAAACCGCAAGAGTTTTTGGCGGCGACACAGCCCATGCTTGCGGACAATGGATACGCCGTTCATATAGTGCCGAGCAGACCTATCAAAATATTTTATCTTCTGCTTTTTTATCCACACATGGTGCTTCTTGCCCTCGACAGGATTTTGGGTGGGTTTGTAGGCAAGCCCATATTCAGAGGGGGGAAAGTGAACCTTGAGAATAATATTAACGCAGAGATTAGTCCTCGTAAACAACTAAACCGTTTTAAGAAATTCATCGTACCGTCTCCTCACGGCAACTTTCCTACGCACAAGAAAGAATTTATGGCTTTCGGCAGACATAAGTGGGAAAGGATTTTTAAGGAAGCCGACTATTCTATTGTCGCCCACGCTAAAGGCCCGGTATTTTCAGGGTATGGCTTCGGCTTGGATATTCTAAGAAAAATTTTAGAGCACTGCGGGGTCTCATCCGAACACATTTTTG
>CAYHYA010000013.1:0-19217 GCA_964360815.1 uncultured Candidatus Saccharibacteria bacterium
GTCGGGACGGGATAACCGCTGAAAGCATCTAAGCGGGAAGCCCACCCCAAGATTAAATATCGTTTGAGGCCCCTGGGAGATGACCAGGTTGATAGGCGCTAGGTGTAAGTCCAGTAATGGATTCAGCCGAGGCGTACTAATCCGCCGATTCCCATTGGGAAATCTAGAAAGCACTTTGTTTAATAAATTGCCAATTTAAGTAATCGAAGATTGCGAGTTGGTGGCTCAACGCGATGGGTCCACCCGATCTCATTCCGAACTCGGAAGTTAAGCATCGTTGTGGCGATGGTACTCGTAAGGGGAGAGTAGCTAGCCGCCAACTCGGAGTCTTTGATAGAATAGAGCCATGTCTGCTTGGAGTGCCAGAAGGCAACTAACTTATTTTGTGATCGTTCTTGGTTTGGTGGTGGCCGTAGCGGGCGCGGCTTTGGCTTGGTGGTGGCCGCGACCGACCTGTGAAGATGGTCGGAAAAATCAAAACGAGCAAGGCATTGATTGCGGTGGCGACTGTCTGGCCGTTTGTTTAAACGAGGCCCGCCCGGTTAAAGTTTTATGGGCGCGAGTTCTGCCTCTCGTTCGATCGCCCGCCGGATCGGCTAGCAGTTACGATCTCGCGGCATTGGTAGAGAATCCCAATCGTCATCTGGCACTAAAAAATGCGCCGTATTCTTTGCGTTTTGCTGACCAAGACAACCTGTTTGTAAATCAGGTCAACGGCCTGTTGTCTTTGGCTCCGGGCGAACAGTTTTTAATTTTCGTCAATAATCTGGAAGTCGGTCGCCGTGTGCCCGCCCGCGCTCGCCTCGAATTCACCGGTCCGCCGACCTGGCAACGCGCGATCGAATCAACCCCGTTTTCTTTAACCAATCAAAATTTTAGCAACGGCCCAACCCCGTTGCTGCGAGCCAAAATTACCAACAACTCAACCACGACCTATCAGCGAATCGAAGTGCCGGTGGCCCTCTCCGATAGCGAGCGCAATACTTTTGCCGCCAGTGCTACGGTGATTGACAATTTGGGCGCTGGCGAAACTCGTGAAGTTAGTTTCAGTTGGCCGCATCTTTTCGCCGCCGAGCCGGTGTTTATTGATTTCTATCCTCATGTGGCGCACGGGAGCGACGTTCGTTAAACGAGTTGATTGGCTGTTCGTCCTGCCGCTCGTTGGTCTAGCCGGGGCCGGTCTATTGACGATGAAATCATTCACCGCGCCGAGCTACTTCTTCACCCGACAAATCATCTGGTTGGTTTTAGGTTTTGGTTTAATGTTTTTTTTCCGTCAGGTTGATCCGCGTTTTTTGCGGCGCGGTGGACTGCTTGTCGCTTTTTACGTTTCGCTTTCCGGTGCCCTGCTCGGTTTGCTGTGGTTTGGCGAAAAGATTAAGGGGGCGCGAGGCTGGATTGATTTTGGGGCCTTTTCCTTTCAACCGGCCGATCTGATGAAGTTGGTCTTAATTTTAATTTTGGCCAAATATTTTTCCCGCCGTCACATCGCCATTGCCCACTTGCGGCACATCTTGATTTCCGGTCTTTACGCGTTGGTCCCGTTTATCTTGATTTTGCTTCAGCCGGATTTCGGTTCGGCGGTAATCATCGCCACCATCTGGCTCGGGATGATTATGGTGTCGGGGGTTTCGAAAAAACATCTTTTGGTGGTACTGGCGGTTGCCTTGGTTTCGCTCGGCTTTCTCTGGCTTTCAGTCTTTACGCCGAATCAGAAAAATCGGATTATCAGCTTCGTCCATCCGTTGGCCGACGTGCGCGGGGCCGGCTATAGCGCTTTCCAGTCCATGATCGCCGTTGGTTCAGGACAATGGTTTGGTCGTGGGGTTGGCTTTGGCACCCAGTCGCGACTAAATTTCCTACCCGAATATCAAACCGATTTTATTTTCGCCGCGTTCGCCGAGGAGTGGGGCTTTGTCGGTACGCTGATTTACTTCATCCTTTTCGGCTTGGTGATTTGGCAAATTATTCAAACGGCGCGGCGCGGTGCGACCAACTTCGAAACGCTTTACGCGGTTGGCCTAGCGGTTTTTTTGATGAGTCACTTCACGATCAATGTTGGCATGAATATCGGTCTTTTGCCAGTGACCGGTTTGACCCTGCCGTTCACGAGTTACGGCGGTTCGCATCTCTTAACCGAATTTCTGGGTTTAGGTATTTTGCTCGGCATGCGCCGCTATGCTCGTGCCGCCCACCGCGACGACCTCAAAAATGAATTTCTGGGGATTTAAAAACCGTTACAGCGAGTTCCACCGGCTGGCGGAAAAACACAAGTTTCCGTCCACAGTTTGGACAGTTCGGAAGAATAAATTGCTGCTGTTCTGTTCAAATAATTAGCATTTGTGCTCCATGGAGCCATATCCCTCATTGGCTCTGGAATGTTGTTTATATTTCCGATTGTTCCAGCAACAACTATTTTATAGTTGACACCGCCAGGATCAGTCTTATACCAATATCCGCGACGATCTTGTGGAGCAGTACCCCAGACCCCGGTAGTATCATTGAAATATTTAGTACTTGGTGGCACGCTCGGGTCAGAAGGCAGGGTTTTTAGAAAAGGATTCAAGTCTGTCAGCAGTTTTCTTGCCGTATAGGGTGATTGAAACGAGCAACCGGGATGAGCTGAATCACAAGTAGAGGGCGAGATAATGTTACATTCCCAGCAATCAAACCCTGCTCCTTGTGCCGCACCAACCTCTTTGTCATCCGGATATCGTCCGTTCTGTGCTTTATACAATTCCAACGCGTTGCGTAACTGAATCAAGTCTTGTACGCGTTTCGAGTCACGAGCTTTGGCGCGGGCCGGTGCCAGTGCGGCGATAACAATACTTGAAAGCAAAGATAAAATCGCAATCACGACCAGTAATTCGATTAAAGTAAATCCGCGCTTCATTTTAAGTTCCACAAACGCCACCGGATATGTCGTTGTTGAGTACTGCCTGTGTATATTGAAGATAAAATGGCGCCGACACTTCCCTTGAAGCACCCGTGCTGTCTACGCACCAGGCCCAGCCGTGGAAACCATTAACATCGGCTTTCCTTAAAACAACAGCCACTGCCCAGGCCGTGCCGCCGGCAGTGGAGGCGCAACTATTAAAACTACCACTGCCGGCGGCGGCATTTTTGGCTGCCGTAATTTGCTCGGCAATTTTTGTTTGGCCGAAAATGTTCGCTACTCCGGCCGGTGGACAAGGAGCGGCAGCAAACAACGATGTCGCAGAACAAGCTGTTCCGGTATTAGTATAACAACCAAGGTCACTAAACTGAATCTCTGCTTGAGATCTAATTCCGGAAAGATTTGATTGAATTGTGGCATCTTTTGCCTTGTCTTTGGCTTGGCGAAGTGAGGCCAATACAATACTCGATAACAACGAAATGATCGCAATCACGACCAAGAGCTCGATTAGGGTGAAGCCGGATTTGTTTGATTTCTCGTTTGACACTTTAATATTACGGCTGATTATACACCGCCAAAGTTTCCTTGACCATGCGGGCAAGGGAAAACTCGCGTCTGATTTTTTTGCGCAGATTAATGCCGAATCTGGCTCGTTTATCCTTGTGTTTGATTAGAAATTCCAAAGTCCTCGAGAGTTCTTGCAAATTTTGCGGTTTAATCAAAATGCCTGACTCCATACTGGTAATAATCTCCGGAATGCCGCCGACCGACGTCGCAATCACGGGTAAACCGGCCAGACCAGCTTCCAAGATGGTGTAAGGTAAACCTTCTTTGCGCGACGGTAAGACAAAAATATCAAAGGCCTTAAGATAACGTGCCGCGTTTGGCACGGCGCCAACCAGATAAGCTCGGCCACCTAAATTCTTTCTTTCCTCGCCCTCGCCGATAATCACGGCCGATGGGTAGGCCGTGACCAAGTAGTCCAACCCTTTATTTTTGTGCAACTCCGCGATCGTCCCGACCCAAATTTTCCCGGGTTGATTTATTTCCGCCAGGGCCGGCAGTAATTTTTGTAATTCGTCTCGCGCAGTTATTTGAGGCAAAAAATCGGGCGTCCGCAGGCCGTTGTGAATGGAAACTAGTCGTCGTTTGGCTCCGGGCCAACGTTTAACTTGAGCCAATTCTTTTTGGTTGACCGTGATTACGTGATGACACCAAATAATCGTTAGCCAGCTCGAAAGTTTGATGGCCAATTTTTGCCACCACGGTCGCGCTTCGTTGAAGGCCCAGCCGTGGACGGTAAAAATAATTTTCGGCACGCGTGCGAGCCGGCCGGCGAGCGCGCCAATTCCGCCGACCTTCGAACTGTTTAAATGAACAATCTCGGGACGCTCGAGCTTGAACAGGCGATAGAGGGCCCAGGCCGTTCGCAAGTCATCAAGCAAGCGAAGATCGCGGCCAAGTTGGTTGAAAGCAACGACGCGGACACCAGCCGTTGTTAATTTGTCGGCTAAAATTTCACCCTGACCAAGAACCACGAGCGGCGCGAATTGTCTGGCTGGCAGTGACGTTACTAAATCGTAAACGTATCGTTGCGCGCCACCCCAGTTGGCTTTAGTAATGACGAAAATAATCTTTTTCTTAGTGACGGGCATTTTATTTCAGACTATAGCATAAAGTTCTTTTTTGTTGTATGATTCTTCAAATTCATGATCGGACGACAAGTTAAACGCGAGGCCAGCTTCCTCTTCCTCGGTGATTTGGTGTTTTTCGTTTTCGCCCTGTGGTTGGCCCTCGGGGTGCGTTACTGGGCTTGGCCGTCGGCCGGATTGTTTTTAACTCACCTCAAACCCTTCGGCTTCGTCTTTTTTCTCTGGCTGGTGACTTTTTTTGTCGCCGATCTTTACAACTGCCGTCCGTCGCTCGGGCGCGAACGTCTGGCGGAAACGGTTGTCCGCGCCCAACTGGTCAATAGCTTTTTAACCGTCCTGTTTTTCTATTTCGTTCCTTCTTTTGGCATCACCCCTAAAACTATTTTATTCGTTGACCTAATTATTAGCATCATGCTCATTTTGTGGTGGCGTTTAACCATCAGCAATTTCCTTTATCGCGGCCGAACGGAACGCTACTTTTTTTTCAGTCAGGGTTCGGAAACCGAGGAGTTGAAGCGAGTTTTAACCACCAACCAGCGCCACCACGTTGAGATCGTTCCGGGCCAACTGACCTTCGCCGAACTGGCTAATCGGGGAATCGCCGTGGCCGTGACCAATCTTTATGACCAACCGTCGCCCACCCTCCGATCTAATTTTTATCGCTCCATCTTTTCCGGCGTCAGATTTATCAGTCTTCATGAGCTCTACGAAGATATTTTTGGTCGCATTCCGATCACCGTGATTGACGAACGCTGGTTGGTTGAACACGCGAAAATTGACGACCCCTCACTCTATCGTTTTCTGAAACGATTTTTGGATTTACTCCTGACATTAATTTTATTAATTTTGTCTTTGCCGTTTTTCCCGTTTATTATCCTGCTGGTTAAACTCGAAGACGGCGGGCCGGTTTTTTACACCGAACAACGGGTTGGTCAATATGGCCGCTTGATAAAAATTCGTAAATTCCGCAGCATGTCGTCCGAGCCGAAACTGGAAGATCGCCGCATCACCAGAGTTGGTCAGTGGCTTCGTCGAAGCCGTCTGGATGAATTACCTCAACTTTGGAGTGTTGTTACCGGCGGGCAATCTTTGGTTGGTCCGCGGCCGGAACGGCCGGATTATGTCGCTCTTTACGAACAGGAAATTCCGTATTATCACGCGCGGCACTTGGTTCAGCCGGGCTTGTCTGGCTGGGCGCAGATTTATCAGCAACACCATCCGCATTTTGCGATCGCGGCCGCCGCCACGCGCGAGAAACTTTCTTATGATCTTTACTACGTCAAAAATCGGAGTTTCTGGCTAGATTTAAAAATCGCCCTCAAGACCATTCGCATCTTGCTATCGCGCACCGGTTTGTAGCGTATACTAAACTGTATGAACGAATTAGTTTTCCGTTTCTTTTATGGTTTAACCGGCAGTAGCCCGATCTTTGACCGACTGGTCATTTTCACTGCTTCTTATCTTGGCTGGTTATTTTTGGGGCTCGCGGTAATTGTTTTGGTTTGGCGCGGTCGGGAAGAGGCAGCGCCGGCGGAACGTTTGAGCTTCGTTGTCTTAACGACGCTTGGCAGTTGGCTGATCGGTGTTTTGATTAAATGGTTTTGGCCCTTGGCGCGGCCGTTTGCTCGACTGAATGAGGTTGTCCCATTGGTTGCCTTCAACGAACCGGCCTCTTTCCCGTCTCTTCATGCCACTCTTTTTTTCACCTTGGGTTTGACGATCTACGCAATTGACCGCCGGCTCGGCGGTTGGGCCTTGCTAGTGGCTAGTTTGATCGGTCTCGCTCGAGTGACCGCCGGCGTGCACTGGCCGTTCGATATTTTAGGCGGTCTGGTTTTGGCCCTCGTCGCTTCGTCACTCGGCTTGTTTGTCGTTCGATTAATTAATCCGGGATTTGGTCGGCGGATTCAATCTTGATCTCGGTTGGTCTTGACGATTCGTCCTTGGCGCCTATAATACCAATCTGGTCTGTTTTTATTAACAGTTAATTATTTATCATCCATCATGGGTAGCAAAATAAACGTTCGACCGCTCGGTGATCGGGTGCTCGTGGAGCCGGTCACCGACGATGGTCAGGGCAAGTCTAAACACGGAATTATCATTCCGGAAACGGTGAACAAAGAGAAGGCCGAACAGGGTACCGTCTTGGCCGTTGGCGAGGGTCGGCTGACCGATGACGGCAAGGTTTTACCGCTTCGGGTTAAAAAAGGCCAGCGGGTAATTTTTTCCAAATACGGTCCGGATGAAGTTAAGGTCGAAGGCAAAGACTATTACATCATCAGCGAGTCAAGCATTCTCGCGGTTATCGAATAATCAAACAAACAACCATGTCTAAACAAATTATTTACGACGATCAGGCACGAAAACTTTTGAAACGAGGCGTTGACAAGGTGGCCAACGCCGTGCGGGTGACCATCGGCCCGAAGGGCCGGAACGCGGTGATTGATAAGGGTTACGGTACGCCAACAATCACGAATGACGGCGTGACCATCGCCAAAGAAATTACCTTGAAAGACAAGGTTGAAAACATGGGGGCCGAAATTATTAAAGAAGTGGCCTCGAAAACGAACGATATCGCCGGTGATGGCACCACAACGGCAGTGGTTCTAATGCAGGCGCTCGTCGAAGAAGGATTCAAAAAAACTACCCTCGGTGTTAACTCGGTGGGCATTCGTCTCGGGATTGAAGCCACGGCCAAGGAAGTGGTCGAAGCGCTTCGTTCGCTTGCTAAACCGATAAAAAATAAACAGGAGACGAAACAGGTGGCCACGATTTCGGCCGAATCGGCCGAGTTTGGCGAAATTATCGCCGACGCGATTGAAAAGGTTGGCAAGGACGGCGTGGTGACGGTGGAGGAATCGCAATCTTTTGGGGTCGAATCAGAACTCGTCGAGGGGATGCAGTTTGACAAGGGCTACGTTTCGCCTTACATGATCACCGACACCGATCGCATGGAGGCCGAATATGGTGACCCGATGATTCTTCTCACCGACAAGAAAATTTCTTCAGTCAAAGACATTTTGCCAGTGTTGGAGCGGCTGGCCAACTCGGGTAAAAAAGAGTTGGTGATTATCGCCGAAGACGTGGATGGTGAAGCCCTGGCGACGCTCGTCGTCAACAAAATTCGCGGCGTGTTTAATACGCTCGCGATCAAAGCCCCGGGTTTCGGTGATCGGCGGAAAGAGATGCTCGAAGACATCGCCATCTTAACCGGCGGGCGAGTGATCTCGGAAGAGGTTGGTTTGAAACTGGAAAATACCGAATTGGCGATGCTCGGTCGAGCGCGGAAAATTGTCGCTTCCAAAGAAGCCACGACGATCGTTGGTGGCAAAGGCAAAAAGTCCGACCTCGAGGCGCGGATTGCCCAGATCAAAAAGCAAATCGAAGCGGCTGATTCGCAATACGACAAAGACAAACTTAAAGAACGACTAGGCAAACTCTCGGGTGGCGTGGCGGTGATCAAGGTGGGCGCGGCGACCGAGTCGGAGATGAAATATATCAAACTAAAGATTGAGGACGCGGTTGAAGCAACGAAAGCGGCAATCGAGGAGGGGATTGTGCCGGGTGGCGGCACGGCCTTGATTCGCGCCGGGAATAAAGTGGCGGCCAAATCAATCACTCCGCCGTCGCCCGACATCGCGCACGAATTTGCGGTCGGGGTGCAAATTTTACTGAAGTCACTTGAGGCACCACTTAAGCAAATCGCCATTAATGCCGGCAAAGACGACGGCGCAGTGATTGTTGATCGAATTAAGCAAGGCAAAGGTAATCAGGGTTATGATGCCATGGCCGATAAGGTGGTTGACGATATGTTTGAAGCCGGCATCATTGATCCGGTTAAGGTGACGCGCACCGGTCTCGAACGCGCCGCCTCGGCGGCGGCGATTCTGCTGACCACCGAAGTGGCGATCGCCGATGAACCAAAAGAGGAGAAACCAATGATGGGCGGCGGGGGAATGCCCGGCGGTATGGGAGGCATGGGCGGCGGCGATATGGACTATTAGGAAGCGCGAAATTTAAAGCGAAAAAGTAAAAAGCCAGAAAGCCAAAAACCACCCCGACTACGCTCGGGGTGGTTTTTGGGGTAATAAATGTGCTAGGATTACTTAATGGTTAAGGCCGAAAGAAGATCAGTTCGCGGTTTTTCACCCCTGATCCTGATTATTATTTTCGCGATTATCGCCGGCGGGGGGTATTACTTTGTCTCTAAAAAACCAGCCGAGGCACCTATTCTAGGGCCAACTGATGGAAGTCCGACTTCCATCAGTTGGCCAGTTGCTTGTACCAAAGATGCCAAGCAATGCCCGGACGGTTCCTCCGTTGGCCGCATCGGACCAAATTGCGAGTTTGCGGCATGTCCAACTTCCCCGGTTTCAAATACCGATACTTCAAACTGGCAAACTTATCGAAATGAGAAGCATGGATTTAATGTTAAATACTCACCAATGTGTGAGAAAAAGGATCTTTCTGCTGGCCAAGTGATCGTAGAATTTATTTGTCCGGGGAAAAATGCAACCATTAAAGACAGAATTGATATTAAAAAACTTGATATTTTTTCTGGAAATAATTTTCAGGACGTGATAATTAAAAATACCATTTTTGACGGAAGCGGGCTAAATCCTGAATCATGGAGTCAATTTGAAGAGGTTAAGATGGGGAACAATCTTTTCTATAAAATCCTAACCGGACGATTTGAAGGATCTTTAAGCTACAGCTACTACCTAGTTCACGGAAACACTATTTATGATTTCTCCTTTTTGTCTCACGGGGTTGACTGGACAAATCCGAATCTGGATCAAGAAGCTGACAGTACGCATATTGTATTAAAAAAAATGCTTGAGACCTTGGAGTTTATTAATTAATAATTTTTAGTTTATGACCAAAAAATCTAAATCCATTCTCATCTGCCTATTAGTTTTTTTGAGCGTTGGATCTATAAGTTTACCCATTGCTAACGCTCAGGTTAATACCCCCAATAAAGCACAATCACAGCAGCAGTTGATAAATACCTTACTGCTACTGGTTACCCAGCTTCAACAGCGGCTGGCGGTTTTACAACAACAACAGATTCAGTTTCCTACCACCAATCCAGCCCCAGCAATTACTACAAATACTTATAATTGGCCGTTGCCTACTGCGGAGGCCTTCAAATTTGACTACTCTTCAGATTGGAGTTTAACAGATATTGTTGGCGGTAAAGCGATCAATCCTCCAAAAGAATGGGGAAATGTCGGGAAAATTGTAGTCAATAACTTGGATTTTAAGGCCGGATGTAATTTTGTGCGCTGTATGATGTTTTCTGCTGTGTTACCTGTGATTTATACGAACAGCAATGATCCTCGGGTGGCAAATGAGTTCAATAAGTTGCTTTCCAGTACAAGAATAGATATTGGGTCTTTGGAACCGAGTGAATATGCACAATATCCCCTTAAGATAAGTTATGTACCCTATGTAAATATAGGGCGCGGTTTTGACCTCGACGCTTTCGCTTTCTTTAATCTTTTATTTTATGAACCCTTTCAAACCGCGGCTTCTTGGAGTGGCAATCAAGCTACATTAGTTACAAATGCCGACCCTAATGATGCACAGAATCGGGTAGTGGGAATTAAGACTAAAGAAGTCGCCTCCTTTTTTAAGGATATTGATTGGCCGGAGGGTGTTTTTGAGGTGACCTTCGATTATCTTTTCCCTCAACCTAACGGCGACGGAGACTTAACTGTTCATGTTTATGATTCAGTTACAAGACAGCCAGAAGGGGAGAGCCAAATTGTATATTATGATTCCTCAACCATCTCTCTGGCTAAAAACAAATGGGAAACCGCAACTTTTGGTATTGGTAAGGGGGTGGCCAAGTTAAATTTTGGTGGTAAAAAAGCCAGATTGAATTTTGTGTTACGAAGCGAAGACGGTGAAGAAGTATCGGTTCTCGTCGACAACATTATATTCTGGGGAAGTTCCGGGTCAATTATTAATTAATAATTTTATAGAACATGACTTACATAATTTTAGCGGTAGTTGCGTTGATCGTTTTGTGGTTTATCGGCACTTACAATGGCTTTGTTAAGTTGGTAACGCGGGCCAAAGAGGCCTGGGCGGATATTGATGTGCAGTTGAAACGGCGTTACGACCTGATTCCGAATTTGATCGAGACCGTGAAGGGTTACGCCGCGCACGAGACTTCGGCGTTTGAAAATGTGACCAAGGCCAGGAGTGCCGCGATGGGTGCAAGTTCGCTCGCCGACAAGGGCCAGGCGGAAAACCTGCTGACCGGCGCGCTAAAAAGCGTGTTCGCGATTGCCGAGGCCTATCCGGATTTGAAAGCCAACCAAAACTTCTTGGAACTCCAACGCGAATTGTCTGACACCGAAAACAAGATTCAGGCGGCGCGGCGTTTCTACAACACCAACGTCCGCGACCTCAAGATCAAAATTGAATCTTTTCCGTCCAATTTAATTGCCAGCACTTTCTCTTTCAAACCCGAAGAATTCTTTGATCTTGACGAGAGTCCGGCGAGCCGCGAGCCGGTGAAGGTGGCTTTCTAGTCGGTGGCTGATTTCATCTGATGGCCGCCAATCTTTACACCCACCAATCCGCTAATATCCGCAAAACGTGGTTTTTGATGGCGACTTTTTTCATCGTGGTCATCGGGGTCGGCTGGGTGTTTAGTCAGGTTTGGGGCGAGCCAACGATTCTTTACTTGGCCATTATTTTGAGTTTGATGATGAACATAACCAGCTACTGGTATTCGGATAAAATCGTGATCAAATTGGCCGGCGCGCGTGAAGCCACCGATCAGGAATTTCCGGATTTTTATAACACGGTGGAAAACTTGAGCATCACCGCAGGTTTACCAATGCCGAAAATTTATGTCATCAATGATCCGGCACCGAACGCCTTCGCCACCGGCCGCAATCCGGAACATGCGGCCGTGGCGGCAACAACCGGCCTGTTGCAAATCTTGAACCAGAGCGAGCTTGAGGGGGTGATGGCCCACGAGCTTTCCCATGTCGGTAATCGCGACATGCTTGTCTCCACCGTGGCGGTGGTTCTGGTGGGTTTTATTTCTATTTTATCTGACATTTTTCTTCGTTCGCGTTTGATTGGTCACCGTGGCGGTGATCGTAACGATCGGGCGGGCTCAATTCTACTGGTGGTTAGTTTGGTGCTGGCAATTTTAGCGCCACTTGGGGCCATGCTGATTCAACTCGCGATTTCCCGCCGGCGAGAGTTTCTGGCCGACGCTTCGGGGGCGCTTCTAACCCGTTATCCGGAAGGATTGGCCAATGCCCTAAGCAAAATCTCCGCCGACCCCCGACCCTTACAGCGAGCGAGTACGGCCACCGCCCACCTCTACATCGCCAATCCGTTTGGCGGTCGGGGCGGGCTAAGTAAACTTTTCATGACGCATCCACCGGTCGTCGCGCGCGTTGCCGCCCTGCTTGGCGATCACCCCTCAAACCGATGAAGCCAGTTTATTTCTTCACCGATCAGTTGTTGGCGAAAACGGTTATTCCGTTGCTTCCGCGCCGAACGACCCCAAACCAGATTACGACCTTCCGTTTTTTAACCGTACCGGTTGTTTTTTTCTTGTTGATTTTTGGTTCCTATTTCTGGGCCGGGATTGTTTTCCTTGTCGCCGCTTTTTCCGATGCGCTCGACGGCGCGCTCGCTCGAACCACCGACCGCATCACTGATTGGGGGAAACTTTTTGATCCGTTGGCCGACAAACTTTTGATTGGTGGAACAGCGGCCATACTGGTCACGCGTTTTCTTTCTCTGTCGCTCGCGGCGGCCATTGTGTCGGTGGAACTGGTCTTAATTCTCCTCGCCTATTACCACAAGTACTATCATCACCGCGAAATTCAAGCCAACTATCTCGGGAAAACGAAAATGGTGTTTCAGTCGGTCGGATTGATCGTCCTTTTTATCGCGGTGGTTGCTCCATTGCCTGGCTTGCTAGTGGTCAGTCGTTGGTTAATCGAGCTGGCCTTGTTCTTTGCCGTTTTGAGTTTTTTCGGTTATCGTTCAATCTAGTTTGGTGGTTGGAAAAATACTTGGAGGGTTCGCATAGTGGTCTAGTGCGCACGCTTGGAAAGCGTGTGTGGGGTAACCCACCGAGAGTTCGAATCTCTCACCCTCCGAATTGACCAATTTAGTACTTATGTGTTCTAATTATTTGCGCAAGTAGCATTGCCAGCCGGTCTTGATTAATTTTGGTTTATCGGATACACTGGTGGGGTGCAAGAGGCACGGAAGCAGAGTCGAGTTTCTTGGAATTAAACGTTAAAAATCAAAATAATCGCATGAATACAGGAACGATCAAAACCTTGACCCCGAAAGGGTTTGGCTTCATTGCTCGTGACGGTGAAGTCAAAGACCTCTTTTTCCACTCCAAGGAGTTGAAAGGAGTAACCTACGATGAGCTTAAAGTTGGCGACCAAGTCACCTTTGAGGTCGTTGATGGGGAAAAGGGGCCAGCCGCGACGAACGTCTCGCGCGTTTAGTGGCTAGCAGAAAGAACCACCGGCCCTTCGCCAGTTTGGCGGACGGAGGTGGTTTTTTCTGTTGAGAAACGGTAAGATGAAAAACATGTTAAGGAAACTACCACTCGCCATTTTCTCGGTCGCGCTTTTGTTAACGGCGGTCAACCCGCTCTCGGCTGCCGACTATTTACCACGCGATCATAAATCCTTCAGCGACGTGGTGGTCGGCGGTGACGAAACCTACCGCAATCTCCATGTCGTTGGCCGTTCGGTGCTCATTGATAAACCAATTCTTGGCGATCTCTTGGCCGCCGGCGCAAACATTGACATCTCTGGTTCAGTCGCCGAAGACGTTCATCTGGTTGGTGGCAGTTTAAATATCAAGGCCGTTGTTGGCGGTGATTTAATTTTGGCCGGCGGGACAGTGTCTCTCGCCGAAGAGGCGAGAGTTGGTGGCGACCTCTGGGCGGTCGGTGGCACAATAAATTTAAACAACTTCGTCGCCGGAGAAGGGAAGCTGGCCGGCGGTGACATTTTCATCAACGGCACGATCGTGGGCGATCTAGAAGTTTGGTCGGGCGAGCGGTTAATTTTCGGCCCGCAGAGTCGAGTTAGCGGCCCGATCACCCATTACGGCCGAGCGCCGGCCGTGATTGAATCCGGTGCGCAGGTTGGCACAATCAACTTCCGGCCACCGCCGGAGACGAAGTTTCCTTTCAGTGCCGGCCTCGGCGCTCTCGTTTCTCTAAAGTTGTTGGCGCTCGTTGTTACCGGTTTAATCTTGCTCAAACTTTTTCGCGCCAAGTTAACCATTGTCGTTGTTTCGGTGCGGCAAAAATTTTGGCGCAACTTACTGGTCGGTCTAGTCAGTTTCTTGGTTCTTCCGCCGATCATAATTTTGTCAATGATGAGCGTCGTCGGTATTTATGCCGGAATTATTTTGACCACTTTCTTCGCGCTGGTGCTGGCGGTTAACGTTACAGTCGTCACCCTACTGCTCGGCTCGCTGGTCGAAAAACTGATCACCAAAGAACCGGAAATTAAATTGGCCTGGCCGACGATCGTTTGGGGAGCGTTGGCCTACGGCGCGCTCGCCCTGATCCCGATTGTCGGCTGGCTAGTGATTATCGGATTATACTTGGCGACTTTCGGTGCCCTGCTCCGATCACTTAAAAATCATCTCGAGGTTTGAGTTGCTCGTCGGGTGAAGTCAAGAAAAAGACCGCTCGTGGCGAGCGGTCGGCGCAGGATAAAACTCTAACTAAATCTTTTTTTTCTTTCCCTCTTGATCTTGTAACCGCAAGCATGACCACGACACCTCCAACCATCAAAAGTTTTTCGTTGGCAACGAGGACAGAATGCTCTCCCGGCAAGCAATGCCTTCAATGCTTCGAGCGGCTCGGTTGTCTTACTAGATCCAGTTACCTTTTTCGATTTTGAACCAACGCGAAATCTATAGCCACACTGGATACAAGTTTTGCCACTCACAAAATTAGGGTCACCACAATTAGGACATCCCATCGGAACACCCTCCTTTCTGCTCTACAGATTAGCACGCCGTTGCCCCATTCAAAGTGGGTCATCAAAACGAGTCGAATGGGCAACTGTGAAGGATGTCGGAACTATGCTGGAAGGGGTCTATGTGCCGGTTTTGATACCAAAAGCGCTGGCTACTGTTTAATTTACTCAGATTTACTGGAAAAAATTAGAATGATTACATCGCGACAAAACGAATATCTTTATACTTCGAATTTGTGTTTGAAGTCTTAGCCAATCTACAGATTAAAATTTCTACAACCTTGATAGCTCAACCTGCAAAGAAGCCTTTTTTATAATGAGTGATTCCAGTCTCCATTTAAGTTCTGGGCCGTTGTTGCAACCTTCGTTCTTCCTTATACAATTATCGTAGGAGATTTGGGTTTGGGTAATTTCTAAATCTGTTTGTGCAATTTCTACCACCAAATCTTTCTTCTTCTGCTCTGCTTCAGTCAAGATAACTCTTTCGGCCTCAAATTCTTCTATTTGGGTTTTTAATTTGCTCTTATCAGCAAGGCATTGACGAGACCGTTCCTCTAGTTCGTCTATTTTTTTCCTAAGCAGAGAATTATCCTCTCTGGCTGACTTTTCCAAAGCTGGTTGAGACTCCAACTCTTTCAATTTATTTTTAAGTAAGATATTTTCCGCGATAATTGTTTGATCTGGAACAGTTACCACTTTCTCGATGATTCTATCTACTGGAACGGTTTTTGTGATTACCTTCTCGACGGGAATCTCTTTTATCACTTCCTTCTCAATAATTTTTGGTTCTACCGTCGGTGGTTCATTACTAAAAAGATTAGGTAAATTTTCACCGGCTACTTCTTCTTGCTTATTTGTGTAAGGTGGTTTGTCCGGTTCAACTTCCACAACAGGTGTCTCATTAGAAAACCAAGACATTGGGTTCCACCAAGACGCCAATGAAACATCGGGCGTAAATGCGAGCCATCCTACCAGCGTCAATACGATTATTTTTCTCATACTTTAGATTATTGCTCTCTAATTTCGAGTGGCCCACTAATCGGCACAGTGAAAGGAAAGTCTATTTCTTCCAGTGGATACAAAAGAGTAGCACCCCAAGACTGGTTATTGCACACACCTAATTCTAGAAGAGAAGTATTCTGTTGGGTCACAGGCGATCCGCCTGTTCTCTTGAATAATCTTTTGCTAGATACTATGACACTTGAACGATTACCATAAACATTAGTGTATGGAGTACCAGAGCAATCATTTTCTAAGTAGAAAATCGGACTGGTTGATGGACCAACCGTGACAGCTGTGGGCGTTTCCTCAAAAGTTAAAGTTACTTTCTCATTTGAAAAAAATGTTAACGAATTTAGACCAAACGAGTTTCTATCAACGGTTATCAATATGCCTAAATCTTGACCATTGGCATCATATAGATGTAATTGTGATCCACTATGACCTGGTTCACCCTGTGGGCCTTGAGGCCCGATTGGTCCAGGGGGACCAGGGATTAATTCTATATTGGCAATTTTTTGAAATAGCTCAACAACTTGTTTTTCGAGTATTGCCACTCGTTGAGCCAAACTTCTAATTGCAGACGAGATTGAGCTTGAGAGATCGGTCGTTGCTTCAGTAGGCACGGCTAACAGTTCAGCAGAAGAAACTGGCGTACTTGCCAATAACCCCGCTCCGAAGATGAATACTATAACCAAAACCAGCGTAAATTTCTTCATAGTAAGTTTAATCTTAATTTTCTGATAAACACAAAGCCCGCCACGGGTTTCCGGCTTTCGCTGGACATACTGGTTTCCCCATACGGCCGATGAAGGTTAATTCCCAAATGTATTAGGACACGGCATAAAGGTCATCCTTTCTGCTCTACAGATTAGCACGCCGTTGCCCTATTCAAAGTGGGTCATCAAAACGAGTCGAATGGTGTTTTTTGATTGATGTTCGAACTTTTTTTGACGAAAATCCGAATTCCGAATTTTAAAATCCAATCGCTCGGGCGGGCAAAAAGGAAGGGGGTTGGGGGGAAGGAATTTTTGCCCGCCCTCGCTTTCCGATCCCAATTTTTTTCCGCCGCCGCCGAATTTCGTGCCAGTAAAACTGGCGTGCCGCCATCTTTTTATTTCAATCTATCAAAATTCAATTTCCAAACTCCATTTTCGCCATTCACAAACCAAGCGTTGTTTCCATCAACATATTCATTTCCTATTTCGCCATCAAGCATTCCGTCTTCAGAAGTAAAGAATTTCCAAGTATTATTTACGACATCATAGATATTTAAACCGTATTGTTCATAAACATAGGTGCTTGCTGTCGTGATAACCAAAACATCACCTCGTTTTCTTTGTGAAAAATCAACTCTGCCGAAACTCGTCATCAAGAGATAATCAGTCGTTCCAGTCAAATTCCGTACCCAATCAAATTTCAAACCAGAATTTGTTTGTGTTAGGTGTTCCCAAGTTTTGGCAGTCAAATCGTAAACATACAGCCCATCGCCAGGGTTATCACTTGCGTCAGTCCAAATTTTGTTCCCAACGATAGATAGATGTTCAAGTCCCCAGTCTGGAAACTTAATACCAGTAGGATTACCTACAATTTCGAACTCTTTAGAAATAAGATTAAAACTGCCAAGACCTAAATTTGAAACAAACCACAAAACATTATTATTTTTTTTAACATCTTTGATTGTCAGATATTTTCCTTGTTCTATTGTTGGCTTGTAGGAAAAAACCTCACCCGAAACGGGATTAAACTCTTGTATTCCATTTCCGGAATTAAACCATAAATTGTTATTTATCTTTAAATCAATTATTTCGCTTAAAGACAAATCGTCTGGAGTTTTAATTTGACTGGTTGATTTTGAAAGAACGTTATACTTCCATAATTTTGGAGGTTGGCTGGGACCGCCCATGCCAAATGCTTCCAGAATTTCAATAAAATAAATATCATCTCCACTCCAAATCGCACTACCCCATAATGAGTCGCTGGCTTCCAGTGATTTAATAAAAGTCCATTTTTGTTTGTCCGGTATTACTAGACCAAAACCAAGGTTTGAATCGACTAATAGCGTACCATTTTTTACTGCTAATATGTTGTAAATTTCCGCGGGATAATTTAATCTCGTTTCTTTAAAATTCCAAGTTTTATCACTTAAATTATAAGAAGCAAACCCTTGTCTACATCCAAACCACAAAATATCTCCATCAAAGTTAAATTGTTTTTCGTAACCGTCCTCCATTCCTGAAAAATTAAAGCTGTGCTTAATTACGGGACAATATTGGTTCAATGAGCCAGTATTTATAGTTTGACGACTACTATTTAAACCACCAGATATTTCGATATTACCGTCTTTGTTGAAAGCCCAATATTGATTATCGTGCTTGCTCGCTCTGATATTAAACTTGCTTAAATTGGCTTCATTACTCTCAAATGAGTCCCATTGGCCAGAAATTATATTTTGACGATATATTTTTTTACCGGCCATCGCATAAAAGAAATCGCCATCAAGATAAAGATACGACAATTGCCTATCTGAAAAAACTTGGTTGCTACTCTGTAAATCTGTCCAAGTAAGAGTCTTTTTATCAAGTTTCAACGCCCCACCTAATGTATAAGCGTTGGGCGATACATAAATCCAAACAAAGTTATTATTAAATACAAAATCTTGAACACCAGAGAATTTTATTCCTGCCCCATCTTTCCAATTAGTCCATTTGCCAGTTTTAAAATCGTATTTTGAAAATCCATCAAAAGTTGCTAGCCAAATTACATCGCCATCAAGTTTTATAATTAGATTTCCATCGTTGACCAAACCATTGGCCGTAGTGAAATATCGCCAAGAATTATTTTTTATATCTAAAATGCTTATTCCTCTTGATTGAGAAGTAACCCATACCTCATCTTTATATTTGATTAAGCCAGTCGTTTCGTTTGCTAAAAGTCCATCGCTCTCGGTAAATATTTTTTGTTCACCTGATTTTTTGTTGTATCTAACCAATCCTGCACCGTTAGCCACCCATATAAAATCATTATCAACAACCATGTTACCCTTATTGCTAAAGTTTGGAAATCGTTCAAATAATTCATTTTTTTGTTTGTTTTCTTGAGAGATTCCTGTCTGCTTCTGATTTTTTAAATAGACATAACACATGGTTGTTAAGGCAACCAAAATAACTGCTAACGACACTAAAATAATAATTATTTTAGTGTTCTTTTTTGCTGGTTCACCTGGGAATGAATCTTTATTTGGTTCTATTTGTGTTTGATTGTCCATAATTTTATTATAAATTTATTTAATCAATTCATCAACACTTACCTCAAGGGCTTTCGCCACTTTTTTCAAGGTTTCAAGTGTTGGATTTTTATTTTCCCCTGTTTCCATTTTAATCAGGGTATTATTGGCGACATCGGCCAATCTCGCCAATTTCTCTTGCGAAAGTCCTTTGACTTCCCGCAACCTCTTTACATTTTTTGATAAGTTTTGATTATTTGACATAACTTTAGTATAATACTAACATTAAGATAGAGTATTTAATTTATTGCTACTATCTAAATATTACACAATTATTTAAGAGAAGTCAAACAAAAGAAAATCTGGCGGCGCATTTCGCAAAGCGAAATACGAAATTCGGCGGCGGCGGAAAGCGAGGGCGGGCAAAAATTCCTTCCCCCCCC
>CAYHYA010000014.1:0-15391 GCA_964360815.1 uncultured Candidatus Saccharibacteria bacterium
CCTACTATCGCTTCAAATGAATGGACTCAATTTAACGAATACAGACAATGGCTAAGCGCATTGGCGGGGCCAAATATCTATCTCATTGGCGATAAACAAAAATTCGAAGATTTAAAAAAGGAATCCTTTATTACTCTTGTTCTTGTTGCGCTCTTATCTCGTGACAGCGATATTTTTACATTAGATGAGGTGATCAAGCAATTATTAAATGGTGACAAGAAATATCTCGGTTTTTGCAATACTCCATATACGCATGAGTATCTAATCGCGAATCTCCCAATAATACTGGATTCATTGCTGGATAAAAATTTCATCGAATTATTAAATACTGATGGAGAATTTACTATAAAACGGAATAATGCCTTTGAAAAACTGATGAGATTGTCAGACGGGAATGATGTACAGCTTCAGAAAAAGTTTTTAGGGTCTGCAACGACTGAAAATGATAAGGAAATATTAAGACAATGCCTTGAAATCGGCATGAACTTTGTTTTGGACGATAAAGGGAAAGTGTTTGATTACTATCCAGAAGATCAGATACGTAATCGCTTTACGGATCAAATTCCATCTGTAGGAAAGGGCATGGATGAAATTATAAAGGAATTTCAAAGTAAGATACTTGATGGGTCTATACAACAATCCTCGGCGAATTATCTCGCATTTCCGGACTCCGGAAATGCTCTTTCTGCTTTAGCTGCCGATATTCTTATAAGTTTTACAAATCAAAATCTTATCGCGACCACAAAAAGCGCTCCAACGGCAACCTTTGCTGAAATGCAGGTAATTCAATGGTTACGTCAACTGATCGGCTTCCCAGATACAGAGAATTTTCCTGAAAATGCACTAAGGGCTGGAGGGGTAATGACTTCTGGTGGTACTTTAGCAAATGCTACAGCTCTTTTGGTCGCCCGATGTAAGGCGTTTCCCCAATCAAGAAAAAAGGGTCTTTATACTTCACAAATACAGCCAATATTAATCATTGCGGCCGACACACTCTACCATTATTCACACATCGCTTCGTTTTGGTGGCTTGGCTTGGGCGAAGAAAATATCGTTTTTGTTAAAGCCCTTAGCAATTTCAGATTAGATTGTGATGATTTAGACAAGAAACTATCTCAGTACAATAATGGCAAAAAATCTAAGGTCATCGCCGTTGTCGGTCAGGCGGGTGATTCAAGAACAACAACTATTGAGGATTTTAAAAAAGTTGTTGCGATCACTAAAAAACATGGTGTGTGGCTCCATGTTGATGCTTGCCATGGTGGAGTTTTGTTATTTTCTAAAAAACACAGACGGAGCATGCGGGGAATAGAACAGGCGAATTCAATAAGCATTGATCCTCATAAAGGATTAGGTATTCCGTATCCATCAAGTGCGGTACTCTTCAGAAACGTGAAAGATTGTGAATTGATCAGTAAGTCAACTGATATAACAATTAGATCTGGGTCCTATGACTTGGGACAAATTACACCATTTTTTGGTAGTAGGGCTTTCGATAGTCTTAAGCTATGGTTTCTTATAAAACACCTTGGAACAGAAGGAATTGGAGCACTAGTGGAATATCGTTATGAACTCGCCAAGAAGTGGTCTGATTATATTAACGAATCAAAATTTTTTGAAACTCTAAATGAGGTAAAGCTCAATAGTGTTATTTTTTCTATCTCACCAAAAAAGTTACAGAACAAATATTCGGATGTCTCCCCAGACCAAGAAACGATTTCGAAGATAAACAAACTAATTCATGACGAAGTTTATAAAGAAGGATACTTGTGTATTCACAATTTTGATATTGTAGATATGGCTAAAAGAATTACATCTGATGGAGAAAAATTACGGGTGTTGGGAGTTACACTCGGAAATCCTTATACTGTTGCTACTGATTTTTCTAACCATGTTGCTTACTTAGATGAGAAAGCAAAGAAAATAATTGAATCTATATGATTATTATAACCACATATCATGGTCGAAATAAGGATAAAAGGTTTTCTAACCGTAAACAATATTTGGAAGAGACTATCAGGTCTATAGATAACCAAAATTTAGATAATTTATTTCATCTAATTGTCGACGATGGAAGTACAGACGGTACTTATGATATTTTATGTTCCAGATACGCTAATGATAGCAGACGTCGTATTGTAAGAAGAGAGAAAAATATCAATGAACCTCTCACGTCTACAAATGCCAGGAATTTTGCTATAAATTTATGTCTGGAGTTTCGTTCGATAGCGGGAGTTGATATTTCAAAACACGAATATATTATGTTTATTGACTCTGATGATGTTGTGATTGATTTGAATAAACGTGAAGAGTTTTTAGGCAAAAATGGTTCAATCTTCTTGTATACTGATGCACTATTATTTTTTGACGATACGGACACAGCGTTCTTTTGGAGGGGAATGTATGCAGATCGTGCTTATAAAAATTTCTGGATTTATGGACAGATGCCTTATCCGACCATGACATGGAGAATAGATTTTTTACGTGAATTAAAAAACTGGATAAAAATAAACTATAATTTTGACGGCCCATTTGACCCCCAAATAGGGTGTGGCGAGGACGTAGACATTGCTCTCTCAACGTTTGAATGTGCACAGAATAAAAAATATAAAATTGGCTATCTTCCTGAAGTTACAGCTGGATACAGAATACATAGTTCTTCCTTAGCTTCTATTCGCAATCAAGTAATCAGAACTAATGAAGAAAATGCTGTTCTTAAAAGACACTTCGGTAATACTATTAGCGCATATATGCATCTTAGAAGATTTTTCGCACGACCAGAATGTTATATACCTTACCTAATGCAGGTTAAAAATATTTTCCGTAAAAAAACTTCTAAAACAATGTTTTTATCTAAGCGATAACTTTAACATAGAGACTATGATCCTCATCGTTGGCTCTAGGAAACGCGGGAAATCTTTTCAAGAAAATTTCTTCAGTCACTGATTCAATATTTTCTAATCGAGCTTGCATCAGAGTCCATCTAAGAAGCTCAAAATCAAACAGATTTTGGTGTTCTCCTTCTTGGTAAAAATGCGAATTTATGACGTGTTGGTCTGGTAGGCCACCATGATCGTATTTGTATCTTTGTTGTTTCCCTTTCAATAACTCGTTCCCTTTATCTGTGATATAGCCGGTACATATTTTTGAGATATCTGGACAAGATAACCATATTTCTGCATTTGGAGCACATACTCTTTTTATCTCTTTAAATAGCGGTATCAATTCGCTCTTAATATCCAAATGCTCTATTGTCTGCTGACAAATCACAAATTTAAAAGTCTTATCTTCAAAAGGAAGATATCCACTAGCCAGATCAATATCAATATCAGAGGATATAACATCTACATTCAACCATCCGTCTATTTTTTTGTTCTGGCAACCTAAATGTAACTTGTCAGTTTGTACACTGAATTTTTGTTTACCGACTTTTAATCTGGCACCATATCTCAGCAAGTCGAATTCTACAAGTTTCTGAGTTCGTTTTGAAAAAATATTACTCATCATATTTAAATTTTCATCCTGTTTAAAGTTTCAATTATTTCTTTGACTTCTATTTGAGTAGGATAATTATCAATAAGGACAGAGGTCTCTTTGTCCATTCTATTTAACGACGGCCTAATCATTTTTCGAATGTTTTCTACGTCACCACCACCAACAAAAGCTATTAATTTCTGAATCACGTGGGTATTTTTGGTTTCGTCGAGCAGATCTTCGTACTGAATTAACAAACTCTCTGTTTGGGATAAGTGGTAAATCATGTCTCTTTGAGCCTGTGCCCACAGAGATAAACCATACTCGTATGTAAATTTTGATGGCCAGAAAATATTTAAAAATGAATGTGTTGCCACATAAAGATTCCTATATATTGCAATGACCTTGTGTTTTGGAAGATAATCTTTCCAAATATAGTAAAAAAGTGGAAAGTTTTTTATACCCCATTTCTCTTGCTGGGTACTTAAGCGATAGAGAACGGAATGCATATTTCTAACTGTTATTAGTCTTTTGATTTTTTGCCATAAGGTTTTAGGGTGCATACTTACGTCATAATTTATGTTATCTTGATATCCTGCTTCCTTTAAATACTTCCAGCTAAGAGATGAAATTTGTTTATGTTCGAAAAAACCATCAGGATTGGTAACTAATGGTTGCTTTAGTTCACTTTTTTCACCAAAGAACACTCCACAGGCATTGACAACACTAGCAAGAAGACTTGTTCCGCTTCGCTGGAAACCCATTACAACAAATACTTCCCCTTTAGTTTTTTTATTTAGGCTTTCGCAACCGATAACCTTTTCTAAGTCTGTATAACTACAATAAGACATAAATGGCATTATATTCAAAATCTAGCTTAAAATCTAGTTTTTACAGCTATTTATGGTAGAATACGAATATAATGAACACAAAGGAAAGTGCACTATTATCGATAGAGTTGGAGATTGTTGGTTTTTTTGTTGATTATGGTATTGAATCTCCAGCAGTAGCAATGGAAAGACCTGCTGATTTTAAACATGGTGATATTTCAACAAGTATAGCTTTGAAATACGCAAAAATAATCGGAAAAGACCCGTATACACTAGCTCAAGATATTAGTAGTCATATTTCCAAAAAACAATTACAACATATTGATAAAATAGAGGTAGTTAAGCCGGGGTTCATAAATATTTTTTTTGATCAAACATTCTTTAAAAACACTCTTAGTGAGATTTTGAAATTGAAAGTTACTTTCGGTAATAATAGTTCTTTGAAAGACCAAAAATGGGTTGTAGAACATACTTCTCCAAATCCAAATAAAGCAATGCATTTGGGACATCTTCGAAATAATCTTGTGGGTATGAGTCTTGTTCGGATTCTTTCATGTAATGGTGCAACTGTGGTTTCCGATGCTGTAGACAATAATCGTGGTATCGCAATAGCTAAACTCATGTGGGGGTTTCTCGCTCACATGAAAAAAAATGAAAATGTTCCAATTGAAATTGAGTACTGGAATTCGCACTCCGATCAATGGTTCTCTCCGAAAGAGTTGGGGCTTCTGCCTGATATATTTGTCACAAAATGTTATATCCTTGGGGAATCAGATTTCAAGAACGATCCAGTGGTTGAAAATAAAATTTGTGAGTTTGTTGTGCGTTGGGAGACAAAAGAACAAAATATATGGAATCTATGGTCGCATGTACTTAATTATGCATATGAAGGGATGGAAAGAACTCTTTCTCGCCTTGGAAATCATTGGTATAAAATTTGGCACGAACATGAACATTATCAAAAAGGAAAAGACCTTATTAAAAAAGGTCTCGAGAATGGGATATTCAAAAAGCTAGAAGATGGTGCGGTCTTAACTGATCTCTCGCGCTATAATCTTTCAGACACAATTTTATTAAAAAATGATGGGACATCACTTTATATTACCCAGGATATTGCACTCACGGCATTAAAAAAAGACTTTTACAATGCTGAAAAATTGACATGGGTTATAGGACCTGAGCAGTCACTTGCCATGAAGCAACTTTTTGCTGTCTGCGAACAACTTGGAATAGGATCATTAAAAGATTTTACACATGTGTCTTATGGATATGTTGGATTGAAGGGCGATAATGGAAGCTTTAAAAAGATGTCTTCAAGGGATGGCACGGTTGTTCTTATTGATGATGTCATTGATACTGTGCGAGATAAAATTTTTCAACGTTTTGTGATTGAAGGTAAGGAAGTCAGTAATGAGTTACACCGTCTGTCGGAAAAGATGGCTTTGGCTGCTGTAAAGTTTAGTATTCTCAAACCTGATAGAACCCAAGATATTATATTTGATACTGATCAATCGATAGAGACAACGGGAGATTCTGGAATATATGTCTTATACGCTTATGTACGTATACAATCAATACTGCGAAAAGGTGGTGGTAAAAGATCAGCAGAAATTGATTTTCTTACAAAACCAGGACAAGAGGGAGACTTAGTAAAACTATTGACGTTTTTCCCTGAAGTAGTAAAAAGGGCGAAAGAAGATCTCTCGGTGCATCATATTGCGCAATATCTACTCGAAATTTGTTCCGCATTTAATACATGGTATGCGAAAGAAACTATTGTAGATGGATCAGAAGAACAAAATTACAAGCTTGCGATTACAGAGTCTGTTGGCGTAGTTATAAAAAATGGTCTTTCAATTCTTGGTATTGAAACCGTAGAAAAGATCTAGTTAAATAGGGAGTCCCGCCCACGATCCCTCTTGTCCTTCGCGGGCGGGATGTGCGCGCACTGGGTGGGGGCAAGCACGTACGGCTTCGCACCTTCTGTGGAAAACTGATGGAAGTCCGACTTCCATCAGCTAGCGCTACATTAGGAATAATTTGGATTAACGCGGGCTTTTGTTATAATGACAACGATGAAGAGAAAAAATCTATTGTTGACGATAGTCCCACTGCTCGTTTCTTTGTTCTTAATGTCAAATGGAGAAGTTCTGGCCACGGTTGGTGGGCCGACGTATCTTTCTGAAATTGCTTACAACGCTTCAAATAATGCGATTTATTATTTAGTAAATAACTATGGTGGTAAGGGGTGTCCGCCAATCATCCATTCAATTAACCTTGCTAATAATCAAAACACCGAAGTAAAAACTTGCGATGAGGTTCTTCAAGAATATTTTAAAGATTACAGCGAAGAAAATAATCAGAAGTATCGACAATTTATTTCTGATTTCTATGAAAATCTTTCTCATCCTTACCTTGGCAGTGTCAGTTTGAAAAAGAACAAAATTAATGTAAACGTGAGGGCTCTTTCAGAACACGTTGAAAATGGCGAAAAATATTGGACCGAGTTTCGTGCCACGATCACCCAAGACAACAAGGATGTCGCCAAAATAGATTTTCGTGGTTGTGATAAAGAACAACCGCACGTTTTTGAGGGGTATAAAATTCCCAACTCCGACGCTATGGTTGTTTTAATCTCCAACAAAAGTAATTGTTTTGAGGGTGGGTACACCGGAGAGGCACTTTATCCCATCAAAAATGTGAAGTATTACGATACCGGCATTGTTAGGGGTTTTAAGGGGTCGTCAGCAACAGAGCCAAATTTGGGGAACTTGACTGTTTACGCCTCGTCAGGAGAGGCGGAAGGTGGCAATAATAAACCGTTTACCAGATCAATGATGTTGGTTGGAGTGGCGGTGCTTGTTGCCATATTGTTGGGTTGTTTTATGGCGAAACGACGTTAAAGCATATGGACAAAAACCAGCCCGCCCATTATTTCCTACTGCTGGTGCTTGGCGCCTCGTTTCTGGTTGTCTACCTCATCGCCAAGCCGTTTTTGGGGCCACTTATTTTGGCCGCGGTCTTCGCGTTTCTGTTTCAGCCGATCTATCAAAAATTTTTAAACTACACCAATAAACGGGAAAGTTTGGCGGCGCTCGCCACGACCGTTCTCGCAATCATCCTAGTGATCATCCCGATAGTGTTTTTGGGGATGCAAATTTTTAAAGAATCAAGTCACCTGTATCAATCTTTAGTCAGCGGGAGCGGCGGTTTCGAAGCATCAATTCTGGAAATTGTTGACCGCATTCGTTCGGCCTCTCCGGTTTTTGAAGATTTTGAACTCGACTTTGGTCAGTACGTCAAACAGGGCCTGGCAGTGGTGATTCAAAATCTCGGTGTGGTGTTTTCAAGTTTTGCCAAAATTCTTCTAAATGCCTTCGTCTTTCTGGTCGCTTTTTATTTTCTCTTCAAGGACGGCGGTAAACTAAAAAATTACTTCGTGGCTTTAAGTCCTTTGGCTGACGCGGACGACGAACTCATTGTGTCGCGCCTAAAGTCGGGCGTGTCGGCGGCGATCAAAGGGAATCTGGCCATCGGTTTGATTCAGGGCGGCTTGACCGGCCTCGGCTTCGCCATTTTTGGTGTCCCGAACGCCGTTCTTTGGGGGGGCGTGGCCGCCGTGGCCGCTTTTCTCCCGGGTATCGGAACAGCCCTGATCATCACTCCGGCGATTATCTTTTTGTTTCTTACTGGCAACACGTTCGGCGGGGTCGGACTTTTGGCGTGGGGCGTGACGGCGGTCGGCTTGGTCGATAATTTTCTGGGCCCCAAACTGGTTGGTCACGGAATGAGATTACATCCATTAGCCGTCTTCATCGCCGTTTTAGGCGGTATTGCCCTTTTCGGCCCGTTGGGATTTATCTTGGGCCCACTGGCCATCAGCGTTTGTTTGGCCCTGATTGACATCTATTTTTCTCTTAAAAACAAAACTTGATCTTCGGCTTTTTCATAAGCACGACACTCTATCGTCTTCTAAGACCGTTTATATTTTTGTTTGACTCCGAAGCTGCGCACACCTATTTTGTGTCAATTGGCCACTGGTTGGGGAAGCACCCTCGTCTTCGTGGTTGGTTAAAACATTTGTGGTTAGTCGAAAATCCGATATTAAGTCAAACTATTGCGGGTGTTAACTTCATTAATCCTGTTGGCCTAGCCGCGGGCTTCGATTACGAAGCCCAGCTTACAGACATCCTCCCAAGTATTGGTTTTGGTTTTGGGACGGTTGGCACGATCACGAATGAACCCTCTGAGGGCAATCCAAAACCACGACTGGGTCGTCTGATAGAATCGCGGTCACTCCTCGTAAACAAAGGATTTAAAAATCGTGGTCTTGACGCGCTCATTCAAGAACACCAAACCAGTCACTTCGCGATACCAATCGGGCTCAGTATCGGAAAAACTAATTCCAAAGAATCAGCCACTCAAACGGAAGCCGTTTCGGACATCGTTAAGTCCTTTACTAAATCGGAAAAAGCCAACTTGCCTTTTGCTTATTACGAATTAAACATCAGTTGTCCAAATCTCTATGGAAAGATTGAGTTTTATTCGCCAACTCATTTGCGGGAACTTCTAACCGCAATCACCAATCTAAAATTGAAAAAACCGGTATTTATCAAAATGCCCATCAGTGAGACCAACGAGGCCATCAGGGCGATGCTCGAAGTGATCAGTCAATTTCCCGTGGCGGGGGTAATCTTTGGAAATTTACAAAAAGACCGCAGTAATCCGGCTTTCAAATCCGAAGAAATGAAGACGGCCGGACCAGGCAACTTTAGCGGAAAACCAACCCAGCAACGAAGCGACGAACTGATCAAGCTGGCCTATAAGTATACCAACGGGAAATTAATTATTATTGGTTGTGGCGGAATTTTCAGCGCCGAAGATGCCTATAAAAAGATTCGGGCGGGGGCCTCGCTCGTGCAACTTATCACTGGACTGGTTTATAAAGGACCACAACTCACTGCTCAAATTAACTTTGGGCTTGTCGGATTTCTTAAACGCGACGGTTTTAATAATCTTGCCGAAGCGGTTGGTCAGGACGCAATCGGTCCAGAATTAGAAAAAGACCGAGACCGGTGCTATGATCAGCTTAAATAATTCATGGCCTTCGTTGACGAACTAACAATCTACCTAAAAGCCGGACGGGGCGGTGATGGTGTGGTGCGTTGGCAACGCGAGAAAGGTCGGCCGCTTGGCGGCCCGGCGGGTGGCAATGGTGGCCGCGGGGGGCACGTTTACGCGCGTGGCGTGCGCAACGCACATCTGCTTTCTCGTTATCGCGCCAAGAAAGAATTTGCCGCCGCCAGGGGCGAAGATGGAAAAGGGGATAGTCTGCACGGGGCCGACGGCCACGACCTCCACATTGATTTTCCGATTGGCTCAATTTTAACCAATCAAACCACCGGTAAAAAAATTACCATTAATCAAGAGGGGGAAACCGTCCTGATTCTCGAGGGCGGCCGCGGCGGCCGCGGTAACGAAACTTTCAAAAGCTCGATCAATCGTCGGCCGCGCGAACAAACCGATGGACAACCCGGGGAAGAAGCAAGTTTCTCGGTCGAGGTTGAACTAATCGCCGACGTCGGTTTAATTGGTTTGCCCAACGCCGGTAAGACCAGTTTGCTGAACGCTTTAACTCGAGCCAAGGCCAAAGTCGGTGATTATCCCTTCACCACCCTTGAACCGAATTTGGGCGAGTGCTTTGGCTGGATTATCGCCGATATCCCCGGGTTGATTGAAGGAGCGGCGACCGGCAAGGGTTTGGGGCATAAATTTCTGCGCCACATTCGCCGAACGAAGATTCTCGTCCACGTGATTTCTATCGCTGACGATGATCTCGTTGAAAAATATAAAATTGTTCGAAAAGAACTCGAGCGCTTCGATCCAGAACTTCGGCACAAAAAAGAAGTCATTGCGCTGACGAAAACTGATCTGGTTGACGATGCCACGCGCGTTCGGCGGATTGATTTATTGAAAAAGATTTCACCCGACGTGTTTACACTCTCGGTCCACCGTCTCGAAGAAATAAAAATTTTCCGCGATGGTCTACTGGCTTTGTTAAAAAGTTTGGTACAATCAACCCATGACTAGCGTGGTTTATTTAATCCTAACGACCGTGACCGGAGTGGTCATCGGCGGATTGCTGATCAGATTTTTTGGTCGGCGGCGGGTTGAGGCCCCGGTGCCGGACGGCAGTTTCTTGCTCCTACAAAACCAGATTAACGAGTTAGTCCGGACGGTTGACCAAAAGCTGACCGAGTCTAGTCGAACAATTTTTGACTCGTTGCGAAATCAATCGAGCGAATCAAATAAAATCATTCGGGATATTGTGCAGGAGTTAACCAAGGTCGGGGAGGGCCAAAAACAAGTGATGAACTTTACCGAGCAACTCCGTTCGCTTCAAGATATTCTGAAAAACCCAAAACAGCGCGGCGTGCTCGGCGAGTATTATTTAGAAACTTTACTGAAGAACGTTTTGCCGCCCGGTAGTTACCAAATGCAATACCCCTTTGCCGACGGCACGATTGTGGACGCGGTGGTGTTTGTGAAAGACAAAATTATCCCGATTGATTCAAAATTTTCATTGGAAAATTATAATCGTTTGGCCGACGAGCGCGATCCGGCCGAGCGCGAACGTTTGGAAAAACAATTTAAGCAAGATTTAAAAAACCGAATTGACGAAACCGCGAAGTACGTTAAACCGGCCGAGCGAACGATGGACTTCGCCTTCATGTTTATCCCACACGAGGCCATTTATTACGATCTCTTGGTGGCTCAAGTGGGCGCGATCAAGGTCAACACACGTGACCTGATCGAATACGCCTTCAAAGACAAACACGTCATCATTGTTTCGCCGACTTCGTTTTTGGCTTACTTACAAACCGTTCTGCAGGGTCTCAAGGCCTTGCAAATCGAAGAGTCGGCCAAAGACATTATTAAACGGGTAGACGAACTGGGGAAGCACCTGAAGAGTTATGACGAATATCACAGTAAACTTGGTAACGCGCTTTCGACCACCGTCAATCATTACAACGCGGCCGGGAAAGAGTTGAAAAAAATTGACAAAGACGTAACACGGATTACCGGCGAGAGTCCGGAACTTGAACCGTTGTTGATTGAAAAACCCGACAACGAAGAATAGAATTATAACCAAATGAAAAGTTATGATAAAACTGGCGGCCAAGCGGGGAAACCGGCCTATCGCACGCCGGCCTGGTTCAAGAACGGTGGCGGCAAAAAAGGCGGCTTCAAAGCTCGCTTTCGCAAGCCGAGTGTTTAGGGTAGTTCGGCGCCTGCGGCGCGGCGAGACGCTAACTTACGGGGAAGTGGCCAAACTGGCCGGTTCGCCGCTCGCTTATCGAGCGGTTGGGAATATTTTGAATAAAAATTATGATCCGGCCATCCCGTGTCACCGAATTATCCGCGCCGACGGCCGGGCCGGCGGCTACAATCGCGGCTCAAGCTTGAAACGGAAAATTTTACGGATGGAACGAGCCAAGCATTTTTTCGGCTAGGGCTAAAGCCGCTTGGCGCGGGCGCTGATTGGTTTTTCCCGCGCCGGCTAAAACGGCCGTGACGCTGTGGGCAATTTTATCTTGAACCAGTTTAAACATTTTTTCTTTGGACCAACCGCGATATTCGGCGTAGGAGGAAATGACGCCGCCGGCGTTAGCAACGATGTCGGGGATAATCAATACGCCGTTAGCCGATAATTTTGCTTCGGCTTCGGCCGTGACGGCAATATTGGCGCCCTCGATAATAATTTTCGCCTTAATTTTGTCGACATTGTTTTTGTTGATGACGTCGGGGAGAGCGGCGGGAATTAAAACGTCAACAGCCAATTCAAAAATTGCCGCGCCGGATAATTTTTCACTATTCAAATAATTAGTGACCGAGCCGGTTCGTTTTTTTACTTTGATCAACTCGGCCGATTTCAAGCCGTTGGGATTATAGATCGTTCCTCGCGAATCCGAAACGGCGACAATTTTCGCGCCCTGTGACTCAAGCAACTTGGCGGCAAAAGAACCAACGTTGCCAAAACCCTCAATCGCCACGCGCGCGCCGCGAAGCGGCCGGTCAATTTTTTGTAAAGCGATTTTGGTTGCCACCATCACACCGAAACCGGTACTACCGAGCTCGTGCGGTAAACCGCCGAGGCGCGCGGGTTTACCGGTGGCCGCGCGACGATCCTTAACGGCGCCGACAAAAATGGCCATTTCCTTTTCGGTCATGTTGATATCGGGGCCGGCGATGTAGAGTTGGGGCAAAAACGGTTTTAGTTCTCGGGCAAACCATTCCACTACCTGCTTCTTGGTTTTCGGGTCGTTCGTTTTTGGATCAAAAACAATGCCGGCTTTGGCTCCACCGAACGGAATGCCGGCTAACGCGTTTTTGTAAGTCATCGCGCGCGCTAGTCGCCCAACTTCTTCTTCGGTCACGGTCGGGGTCATCCGGATCCCGCCCTTGCCCGGCCCGAGCGTGGTATTGTCAATCACCAGAAAACCGCGCACCGAAAGGGTAGGATTATGTAGTTTAATCACATACCGTGGCCCCAGTTGATCCAACATGAGAATAACTCTAATCTTTTTAATTATTTTGGCAACAAGGACAACAAGTAACAATCTTCCATAACTCTACGATCGTGTGGATATGGAATAATCCCACGGACTGGCGTGTTTTTTGTAATCATGATAAGATAGACGGCATGAAATTTGCGGTGATCAAAACTGGTGGAAAACAATATCGAGTTCAAGAAGGGGAGACCCTACTGGTGGAAAAGCTGGCTGCGACCAAACTTGATCAGCCGGTTATTTTCGACCAGGTTTTATTGGTGGAAGATGGTGAGAAAATCTCGATTGGCGCGCCGTTGGTTAAGGGGGCGAAAGTGGAAGCAGAGTTTATTGCCACCGATCGCGCCGCCAAAGTCACGGTTTTTAAATACAAAGCCAAAACGCGTTATCGCTTAAAGCGCGGTCATCGTCAGCCCTACACCAAAGTTAAAATCACTAAGATCGGTTCTTAAGCGCGTTCTTCAGCGTTTCGGCATCCGAATATTCCAGTTCGGTGCCGGTGGAGAGGCCGCGGCCGAGGATGGATATTTTCGTCCCGGCCAGCAGATGCGGGGAAATAACTTTCTGTAAATAATCAAACGTGTTGTCGCCGTCGGGATTGGCGGCGAGGGCGATGATTATTTCTCGTAATTCTTTTTGGCCAGCGATCAGCCGATTGATTAATTGGGTGATTCGAACTTTCTTTTCCGGCGCGTCTTCAAGAATCGGGACGAGTCCACCCAAAACAAAAAACTGCCCTGAATAATGACCCGACTTTTTTACGACTTCTAAATCGGTGTCTTTTTCTACAATCATGAGCGTGCCGGAATCGCGATTGTCGTCAAGGCAAAGATCGCAACGACTCACGTTCAATTGATCATTTTTAACAAAAAAGCGATAGCAGTCGCCGCACTGACCAATTTGTTGTTTGAGCGCCAACAAATCTTTGGCTAACGTTTCAACCGTGGCCGGGTTTTGCCCAAGTAGGTGATAAACAAACCGCCGCGCCTGGCGCGGTCCGATCCCAGGGAAACGGATAAACGCGCTAATTAATTTTTCCATTACGTTGTTCATCAATAGTCATTTAGAAGCCGCCGAAATCGGCGGTGACCCCCGGTGGCGATTCGTGTTTATCAAGGTCAGTAAAACTAACCCGTTTTTCGTCAAAATACAATTCCACCATGCCGGTTGGGCCGTTACGATGCTTTTCGATCAAGATTTGGGCGATATTTTTTTTGTCACTTTCTTCGTTGTATTTATCTTCGCGATGAATAAACATCACCACGTCGGCGTCCTGTTCGATTGAGCCGGAATCGCGCAGGTCAGAAAGACGGGGTCGGCCGCCGCGTTGTTCCACCGCTCGATTAAGTTGCGACAAGGCGAGCAGGGGAACATCCAGTTCTCGCGCCAGCGCCTTCAACGACCGCGAAATTTCGGTCACTTGTTGAACCAGGGAATCACTTTCGCGCCGGGGCACCATCAACTGCAAATAATCAACCACGATCAACCCGAGACCGTGCTCGCTTTTTAACCGCCGCGCCACCGACTTCATTTTACTGATATTGTTTGAGGCGTCGTCGTCAATAAAAATCGGCGCTTTGGCCAGGGTGTCGAGAGCGTCGCGAATCCGCGAAAATTCGTCGTCGGCCGTCAGGCGGCCAGTGCGGAGTTTCCACGAGTCAACATGGCTTTCGGCGGCGATCAAGCGATCAACCAATTGTTGCGAGCTCATTTCGAGCGAAAAAATACATACCGGAATGTTTCGTTTGGAAACTTGGCGGACAATGTCGAGGGCGAGAGACGTTTTCCCCATTGACGGGCGGGCGGCGAGAACCACCAGATCCGATTTTTGCAAACCGGCCAAACGATCATCCAGACCCTTAAAACCGGTCGCCACGCCGCGCAAACTGTCCGGCGACTTGTGCAGATTCTCAAAACGTTCCCAGGCGTCGGCGAGTGTGTCTTTAATCGTGACGAAAGTTTTTTTAGAAAAATTAACCAGACCAAAAATCGTTTTTTCGGCTTTTTCAAAAATTGATTCGAGCTCTTCTTCTTCGCGATAACCGAGTTCCGACAAACGTTCGGCCGAATCAATCAGCTGGCGTAATTGCGACTTCTTTTTCACAATCTCGGCGTAATACTTAACGTTGCTGGCCGAGGGAACGGAATTAACGAGCTCAATTAAATAACTGCCACCGCCGACGCCCTCGAGCTGTTTGTTCTCGGTTAAACCGGTGGTTAAAGCTACGAGGTCAAGCGGCTGATTTTTATCGAAAAGTTTAAGCATCGCTCGATAAATTCGGCGATGGCGTTCGGAATAGAAGTCGTCCGGCGCGATGGTCGTAATCAAATCGTTCAACGCGCTCGGTTTGATCATGATTGAACCAAGCAGGGCCTGCTCCACCCCCAGATCTTGCGGTGGCACACGCAGGGCAGTTTTAGCAAACGGCGCGATGGTGGTGGTTGGCATGGTGATGGTGGCAATTTTACCACACCCGAATATTCTCAATAGGGGTGAACCAGGCCAAATCAGTGGAC
>CAYHYA010000015.1:0-5805 GCA_964360815.1 uncultured Candidatus Saccharibacteria bacterium
CGTTGGACCATCAATCAAAATAGCCAACGAGATTCACGCTGACAAAAACGAAGTTTGTCTTACCGATTTTTCTGGCTTCAATATCGTAGATCTCATCATTTTTCCACATTATTCTTCTGACCTTGAGGAAGAAATAAAATCATTCGAAAATAGAAACAAGACCGCAGTAGAAAGAATAAATAATTCTCAAGCGATCGTCATTGAAAACGGGAAAAAGACAGTAATCTGACTAAAGTATGAAGAAGCGGATCGTTTTCATCACTGACTGTGTAGATATCGCATACAACGAATTACGCGGGACTGTCTTGTCGCAACTAAACAAATTGGGGAATAATGTCGAGTTAGAAATTGAACCAGTGGTTCCAGTCAAGCCCTTTTCGTTAATAAATGGGAGCTTCGTCTTGCGGCTAATGGCAGAAGCCTACCCGGAAGATACAATATTTTCGGTGATCCTAAATCCCCTAAAGGAGCGCCCCGTTCGTCTAACTGGTAAAACTAAAACCAAAAGGTTCTATTTCTTGGGCGCAAACACGGGAGTGTTCGACTGGTTTCTTCGGGATTTTGGGATAGAAGAACTGTATGAGATCCACGATCCCGGCTTCTTCCCGTTTGGAGGGAAATATGTTCATGCTCCCACCGCCACACAAATTGCTTGTGGTGGTCCCGCAAGTGATATTCACCAATTAGATCGGGATAAGGATGGAGAGGTGTGCGAAAGTTTGCCGTAAAAAATGTGATTAAATAAAAATGAACTGGAAAATAAATCACAATGAGAAATACTTCTATGATTCCTCAATGAAGGGGTGGGAGGTTTTGGATTTGAATTAACTATGGCACCAGACCCAGAAAAATCAGAAGAAAAGATGGTTGATAATTATTTTACCGATACTCTATATAGCAGTCGGGAGTTTAAGGGTGGAGTAGGAAAATTTTTTACAATAGTGTCTAAGGATGAAAACAATATTCCAAATGAAATTGATATTGAACACTCGTATCCCATACGCAATAAGATAAAGACAACATTAAAATTCATCAAAAAAGAAAATGGGATAACCGCAATTTCTTTTAAGCGTTTCAAGTATTACACGAAAGAGCATTGGGTCGAACAACCAGAAGAACAAATTACTTTTTCGTATAATCTCTTCAAAAAAATCATCGGGCATTTACAATTATTGTCCGAACTAAACTTATCAGACATTAGCGAACGCAGAATTTCTTTATCTGACAACATACTACTCAATATAAATGATGAAACAAAAAAGAAAATCAAAACTTTGCTTTCGAGTAAAGATGGTCAAAAAATTATTGAGGAATTGATAAATAATGGTTTAATTACGTCAACTGATATCATAAACATCGGCTATCGAAAGAAGCAACTTGAAATTTTCGAGAAACTTTTGAATCAGCCCGGTTATTTCGCAGTTTATACAACTGAAAATAAAATCACGGATACTCGTCACGAATCTATCTGGCAACACTTCTTTAACTCAAACGATTGGATTTTTGGATACGGGTTAGATTACCGCTTTCTTGGTATCTTACAAAAAGAAGCTCGTGTCTCAAATCTAGATATTGCTGGGAAGGGAGCTGTTATAAATGATTTTTTGCTTGGGTGTAATAAGTTTACTGTTCTTGTTGAACTAAAAAAACACGATACACCATTATTCAGCAGAGGCAAAAACCGCTCAAATTCTTGGATACTTTCCGATGACTTGATATCTGGTCTATCCCAAATACTGGAGCAAAAAGCTAGTTGGCAAGTTTTTGCAGAAACAAATGCAAATGGGAATTTTGATGATAAGGGAAAACTGATAAAACAGAAAACTGTGGATCCCAAAAGTATTCTAGTGATAGGATCAACGAAGCAATTTGATGGTGGTGATAAAGAAAATCAAATCAAAGCAAAAACCTTTGAACTTTTCCGACGTGATTCAAGAAACATTGAGATTCTCACTTATGATGAGCTGTACGAGAGAGCAAAGTTTATTATTGAACACAGAAAAAAGGATTCAACGCAAATAAAGGGGTCATGAATAGCACTTAACACGAACCCATCAACTCATTGATATACAACCATTTACTGTGCATCCCCTCCATGTAGTCGCGGTCAGAAAATATGGTTATAATGTTCTCTTGTTGGGGGGATAGACTGTTCAGTTGTTCAAATAGGGTTCGTCGCTTCTGGTATCGTGTTCATCAAATTGACGGTAATTGACCAGTAGTTCCTCGCCTTTTTCAATCTCTCGATTGGCGATACTGTAGCCCTCTGGTTGGTCTACGGTATAAAGGAAATCAATGTTGTTTTGGAATGCCGAATGGTTACAAAAACGACTGTCATCAATCGAGTAAATATATTTACCGGTCTTTTTTGACAAGAAAGCGAAACGATCAAAAAGCTCTTGTTGCTCTTTGGGCATTTTAGCTACCTTTTCTGGGTCAAACACAATGTCGAGATCGGGGTTAAACTGCCAAGTAACCGTGCCTTTAGGAATTTTCTCTTCGGCAAATAAACCTATCCCGTTAACCTGACTCAAACCGGCCGAAGCCTTAACCTTAAGCATGGAGTTAATAATTATTTAGCGACCTTAAAATAATGGTCGTGGCTGTCAGAGAAAATAGCGTATTTCATATGCTTATTATAGCATAGCCAACTGGCTTCCCTTTTCCTAAATCGTGTGGTAAGAATGAGGTTGGGCGTTTGGACAAAAACAGACCTTTTACAAGGAGAACAGAAGTGGCAAAAACGGTAAAGAGCGAGCGGGACAAAAATGTCCGCGAGTTAACCGAGAAGCAGGTGGAAGAAATTATAAAATTACTCCCGCGTATCTTAATTTCTACACTTCCAATTGCCGGTCAAGGACTCGGCCAGGCCGGTATTCAACGCCGCCTGCACGATGATCACGACGGCACTTTCGAGGGTGAACTGTATGTGGTCATAGAAGAAAATGGTGACATACTTGTCTCGGCAGAAAGAGGTTGCTCCACTCGCCCGCTACGCTTCCGAGCGCCAATGTTGGGCGGCGGGATGAGTCCGCGGACATGGAACGCCCTCCGTATTTTGGCTCTGGCGATAGAATTAGATAATCGCCACGGTCCAATCAAGAAACCCTGAAGACCGACAAATTCTGCTTAAAAACTTTTTGCTCAATCCGAGCAAGCGCACGACCACCAAAATCGTGCGCTTTTCTTTTTTCATATCTCCAGCAGTAGACGTTCGAGGCCGAGTTCAAAGTCGGTCACACCGCGGCGGCTATCGTGCCACAGGGCGACTAATCGCGCTGATAATTTTTCCAATTCCTGATCGGCGAAGTTTCGTCCATGCCGCCGCGCTTGATTCAACACAAAAGGTTTGAGCTCGAGACGATCCGGATCGGGTGTTTTCCGAACCAGCAACATCGTCTTCACTTTCCAAACTATTTTCCAAAAAATTTCTTCCGCCGCCGCGCCGCGGCGGCTGGCCTCAATAAACAACGTCCACGATTTTTTCCGATCGCGCTCGCCGAGCGCATCGGCAATAGCAAAAAGATTTGGTTGATTTGGCGCGGCACGTGGCGCGGCTTTGATGGCTTTGATCTGGCCACCGCCGGCGACAATTTTTTTGACCAGGCGAGAATCAAACTCGGACTCAATCAACAAATAGAGGTTGGTCGAGTTCAGCATCGCCACTAAAGATCGGGTTAAGAGCTCCCCCGCTAGCGACCAGAGACCATCAAACACGGCGACAAACTTCTGATCAAACAGAGTTTGCCCAACGATCACTTCTTCGAGTTGCGCCGGATCATATTTGTCGGCATCAAAACGAAAAATCGTTAACTCGGGATACTTCGCCCGTTTGGCCGCCACCAGCAACTCGGCTTCGGTTTTCACTTTCTGACGATCGGTGCCGTAAATTAAACAAATCATAATTTAAGCGTTAGGCCAACTGGGCAATGATCCGATCCCTCAACCGCCGGCAAAGTGAAAGCGTCCATGACTGCGGCGTGCAAATTAGCACTGACGAAAAAATAATCAATGCGCCAACCGACATTGCGTTCGCGGGCGCGCGTTTTCTGATCCCACCAAGTGTATTGATCCGATTCGGAATGAAACAAACGAAAAGTGTCAACGAAACCGGTCGCGATTACCCGGTCAATCCAGTCGCATTCCGTTGGTAGGAAACCCGAAATCTTCCGGTTCTCTTTCGGTCGAGCCAAATCAATTTCGCGATGTGCCGTGTTCACGTCGCCACAAAAAATAATTTTCCGACCGTTGGTAATTTGGCTCTTCAGGTAAATCAAAAACGCTTCGTAGAATTCAAGTTTATACTCTAACCGCTCTGGCGAGGCCTTGCCGTTCGGGAAGTAAACGTTTAGAAAAATAAATTCCCCAAAATCAAGTTCGATCAAGCGGCCTTCGGCCGATAAGATTTCTGAATCAAAACTGGTTTTAACCGCCACTGGCTCGTCTTTGGTATAAACGGCCACACCGCTATACCCGGGCCGGGCGGCACTGTGCCAATAAGTGTGGTAGCCGGCTGGGCGGCTTAATTCGAGCGGTAAAATTTTTGGGTCAGCCAGCTTGGTCTCCTGAAGCGCCACCGCGCCGTAATCATTCTGCGCTAACCAATTGAGAAAACCCTTCCGGGCGACCGCTCGGAGACCGTTAACATTCCACGAGATGAGCGTTCTAGTTTTCAACCGCGACGTCGCCACAGGCCACATAGGTGTCGATCGCGTCAGCCGATTGGTGAACATTGAGAGCAAGTGGGAGATTATCTTCAAGCGCCAACCGAGAAATAGTTAGAACCGTTTCCGACAGGCCATTCTCCACCGGAATTAACGTGTAGACCGCTTCACCAAGGGCCGCGCATGAACCCTTGTGAAGATGCGCCGGCTGGGCCACATCTTTCGGATCACCAGTTAAATTAATCGTGACCTTGATCTGTCCATCAACTTCTTCAAGTGTCGCCCGACCACTCTCGCCGGAACCGCTTTGGCTCGCTAGTGCCACCACTAGCGGTTCGGCCACCGGGTTAGCCGCCGGATCAGATTGACCAGTCAGCCACTTAAAAACAACTACCACTAAAACCACCAAGACAATCAACCAAAGTAATTTTTTCATAAATTTTGTAGATTAAACCTGATGATAAACGCTTTACGACCACAAAGCAACTTGACCGGACTGGGGATAAAGAGCTTTTTCGGCGCGGCGCCGATAATCGCACAACGGACAGGTTTTGTTTGGCTGAGGCGGCCGGGCACTGGTTAAACATCCTTTAATTTCTTCGAGCTTGGATTCAATCCAATTGGTTTCGCCACGATACGGAATAAGTTTAATAACGAACTCCAACCGCCCATCGAAAGTGGGACGATCACGTCGACCATTAGCGTAAACAAAATAACCAGTTGGATCAACCGAGAAACCGTTTTGAGCTAACAACCACTGATAAATCTCCATTTGGTTTTTGTAGCCCCTTTGCCACTCGGCATCAAGCGTAACTTCGCTGTCTTTACTCGTCGCCTTGTAGTCAACGACGATCAACTCGCCGTGCGGCTTAACCCAAACATCGTCCACGGCGCCAGTAACCAGAAAATTGCTGGGCCGATGGTGGTATTGCACGCCGACAAAATTTTCGCGCCACTCGTTAAGTTTCGGATGCTGAAAAGGTCGAGCGTCGAGACCGTGTTCAACCAAAAGTGGCGGTTGGATCTGTTTCGCCCGATAGACATCAAATTCTTTTTTTAACAAGTGATCAACGGCGGCGTTCAAACTGAATGGGTAGCCCGGCGGGGGGGGGGCCCCCCCCCGCCCGCGGCGGGTGAGGCG
>CAYHYA010000015.1:5815-11252 GCA_964360815.1 uncultured Candidatus Saccharibacteria bacterium
TTTTTTTTTTAAAAATTTCTTCCCGGGGGGTTTAAATATTTTTTGGGGCCGGGGGGGGGCGGGCCGCGCGGCCCCCGCCGGTCGAGATAGAAGCAGAGCGGACAACGTAAATAGAGCTCGATTTTCGAACGGCTTAAACGGAATGGCTCGGTTGATTGGGGGTCAAATAATTTCTTCACTGACCGATCGTAACGAAACTGGCTTCGGCGGTCTTGCTCAAAGAGTTGCTGTTCGCGCCGTAAGCGGCGACGTAATAGTAATAGGTGGTGCCTGGTCGAAGGTTGTTTAGAGTTAAAGAGTGAGTCGTGGCCGGCACATAGTCAAAGACCACGCCCCCACCCTCGGCCCCACCCAGAACCGGTGTGGTTAGCGAAAAGTGGACTTTACCAGTGGATAAGCCATCGGTTTGCCAGGCAATCATGGCCGAAGTTGCACCGACCGAAGACACGTTCACGCCACTGATCACCACCGGCGTGTCGGTTTTTGGCCGAGAGATCGAATCGGGGTTAAGCTTTTTCAATAAACCAAAGGGAATACGACCAGAACAACCGCCGGTCTTGGCTAAAAGTTCGTTGATCTTCGCGGTGGTCGCTTCGTCAACCACACCGGTTTCCGCTAAACCAGCTTTTCGTTGCAGTTTAAGTAGGGCATTTTGTGTCAGTTGACCAAAATAGCCAGTTTTGCGACCTTCCGGATAAATTTCCGGATCGGTGGCTAAAATTTCTTGAAGGTTTCCGACTTCTTGATCGTTCATTCCCCTCATTAATCTCTTTTTGATCGGACAATTTCGGCCGTTCTCTCCGGTAAACATCATCGACCGACCCGACAATCTCGAACGCAGTTCGACTAATTGAGCTTGCAAGGTCGCGACCTCGTTTTGTAAACGTTTAATCTGTTCACTTTGATCACTTGTCCCGATTTGATTCTGATTAATTGTTGCCTCGGTATTGTTGCTGTAAGCTAAACTAATCACAGGCAAAATAACCGCCACCGACACTAATATCGCCGCCAAAACTAACTTAAATTTATTTTTCATATCCCGTAATAATACACTAGGCTAGGTTTGACGCCAATCAAATACAATCTGACCAGTTCGGGCCGGTGGCGAGTTTGACGGTAAGTGGGATTGGCCAGTCAATGACTGTTTCCATTGATCGAACCAAAACCGGACAAACTTCGGCCACTTTCTCCTTGACCACTTCGTAGATCAACTCGTCATGTACGGTCAAGAGAAGGTGGGCCGAATCGCGCAAACCGGCGGCGCGTAAATTATCCTCGGCTCGTACCATCGCCAACTTGATCAAATCCGCCGCTGTCCCCTGCACTGGCGCGTTCATCGCCGCGCGCTCGGCCTCGGCGCGCACATAAGGAAGCGATGAGTTCAGGTTAGGAAAGTGGCGGCGGCGGCCGAAGCTCGTCAGCGTGTAACCAGTTTTCCGCGCCGCGGCTTTAACTTGGTCGAAGTAAGAGCGGATTTTAGGAAAGGTTTGAAAGTAACGTTCGTAGAAGTCCCTAGCCGCTTCGGTGGTGGTTTTCAAATTAACTTTCAGGGCGTTCACGCCCATGCCGTAGATGATGCCGAAGTTGATCACTTTGGCCTGTCGGCGCATGTCTTTGGTCACCGCCGCTTCCGCCACTTGGAAAACGCGCGCCGCGACGCCTTGGTGGATGTCGGCGCCGCGCCGAAATAAGTCGAGTAAAATTTCATCGCCCGAGAGCACCGCCAACACGCGCATTTCAATTTGCGAATAATCCAAAGCTACCAAGAGCTGATCCGCGCGAGCCACGAACGCGCGCCGGACGAGCGGACCGAGTTCGCCCGTCACCGGAATATTCTGCAGATTAGGGTCGCGCGAAGATAGGCGACCGGTGGCCGCGCCGAGCTGATCGAAAGTGGCGTGTAACACTCCTTCAGCATCCGTGAGTTTAGGCAGGGCATCAATATAAGTGGAGAGTAATTTTTGCCGCTCGCGATGAGCCAAAATGTCGGTGATAATCGGGTAGGCGTCTTGCAGTTTCAATAATTCCGACTCGCGAGTGGAGCGCGCGCCGCCGGCCGTCTTCTTCAGGCCCTTAACCGAGACGTGCAGTTCGTCAAACAAAACCTCACCCAGTTGTTTCGGCGAGTTGAGATTGAATTCTCGACCCACGGTGTCGTAAATTTTTTTGGCCAAAAGATCCAATTCTCGGTGAACCACTTGCGATAGTTTTTCCAAATGTTCCCGATCAAGCGTAATTCCCCGCCCTTTGGCCGCCGCCAAAATCGGCACGAGCGGCAACTCAATTTCCCGATAAACCCGCTCCAGTCCCTCGCGCTGTAACTGCTCTAGTAGCCACGTCCGCGCCGCGGCCGGTTCGACTTGACCGGTGAGTTCGGCGATTTCCGGCCAGTCAAGACGCGATCGTTCCGAGTTTATCAGCCAACTGGCGATTTGTAATTCGGTTAAAAGTGAGTCGGCGATTTTTTCGCTTGGCGGAGTGGCCGTTGGTGGTTGTAATAAATTTTTAAAACGCTCTTTCAGCGTCCGGAACTCCCACTGATTAAACAGGGTTTCGGCGGCGGACAGATCAACGGTGTCACGCCACAACCGCTCGGGCAGTTTAAACCCCACCGGCGCGTCGCGCCGGATGACGGCGAGGGTTTTGGAAAAGAAAGCTTCCTCCTCACCGTCCGTCAGTAATTTAATCACCCGCTCGGTGAGTCCGGTCGTTTTAAATTCGACTGGACGTTTTTTAAGTCGGGTGTAAATTTCTTCTAGCGAACCAAAATTCTTGATCAGTGTCGTGGCGGTCTTCTCGCCGATGCCCGCGATGCCGATAATGTTGTCGGACGGATCACCGCGCAAACCCTTCCAGTCGGGCAGAAGCTCTGGGGCGAAACCGAAACGCTCTCGCACCGCCGCTTCGTCATATAGAACTGTTTCGTTCAAGCCCTTTTTGAAGGTGTAAACCGTCACACGTGCGCCGTCCACCAGTTGTAAAGTATCCAAATCGCCGGAGGCGATGATAATCTTCATGTCGGGTTCACGCTTGGCGAGTTCCGCAATCGTGCCAACCAGATCATCGGCCTCGAAACCCTTTTGTTCGTAAAACGGAATACTCAAGGCGGTGAAGAGTTGCCGCGAGCGTTCGATTTGGCTAGACAAAGCCGCATCGGTGGCCTTTCTTCCGGCCTTATATTGTTCGTAAGCAATCTTGCGAAAAGTTGGTTCGGGTAAATCGTAACAAGCCACCAAGTAATCCGGTTTCAGTTCGGCCACCAATTTTATGATCATGGCCGTTAAACCATAGAGCCCGCCGGTCGGCTCGCCATTCTTGGTGGTAAAGTCGGGCAAAGCATGATAGGCCCGATGCAGAATCGCGTGAACATCGAGCAGAACGAGGGTTTTAGTTTTATCGGGTGACATCAGTTGAATTCTATACTTCGCCAAGACAAAAAAATAGCTTCAGGTGAAGGGGTAAACCCCGACCTGAAGCTATGGTGATCGAGACGGTGCCTACGTTACTACCCTTGACCCCACGGATTTTGACAATTCGGTCCAAAAAATACCGTCTTTTGTCTTTTTCTCAAAGCTCGGCGAGTTATTTTGACCGGACCAACACAATGGCCGTCCGTGCTTCCGAGTCCACCCGTGACCATCACTGACGCAGTTGAATTTTGACCCTGTTTGGTTTCACTCTTTGTTTCTACCATTTGCATCTCCTTTGAAAATAAAAAGAACCAAGAACCGTCGATCACCAACATTATTCTAAACCCGACCGATAATCCTGTCTATGTCCGGATACCATCTTCTTACGACCGGAAAGAAATCCGCCGCGTGAATTCGCCGATGATTTCAAAAATGATTTTGGTCGTCGTGGCGGGCAAAATTTCAGCCACGCGCTCGGGCCACTCGACGAAAATTAAGTTGGCCGAGTCGGCTGATAATTCGGCCCAGCCCAACTTGGCCAAATCAGCCGCCTGGTCGAGCCGATAACAGTCGAGGTGCACCAGTCGCCGCCAGTGCCAGTTAGCGTTTTTCGGCAAAGGATAGGTTTTAATCAGAACGAAGGTTGGACTCAACACCGCCGCGCGCACCCCAAGCGCACGAGCGACGGCTTGAGTGAAAGCGGTTTTGCCCGCCCCGAGTTCGCCCGACAAGCCAACGACAGTGGCTTCGGTCGAAGCACTGGTTTGGTTTAAAAATTTGAGACACTCGGCCGCAAATTCGGCAGTGGCGATCAGATTTTGACTAATTGTTTCCATTGGCCCATCTTAACACGAGAGTTATCACCAGTTTAATCTGGCCGACCGACCGATGATCATGCTAGGAATGGATCAGCCCGTGCGCTAAAATATATTTAATGGTTATCACCTTCAACGAAGATAAACAAACCAAACGCTTGGACGAACTTCGCGACAAAGAAGCCGAGGATCTCGCCCGAATGTTGTCTGAAAAATACGCTCTGCCCTATGTTGACCTGTCGAAACTCCCCATTAATACCGATGCCTTGCGACTGATCCCCGCGGCCGAGGCCGAGGCCGGACAAATTGCCGCTTTCAAAATCAGTGGTCGAAATTTGTCCGTAATAATTATCTCGCCCAACAATCAGGTCGGTCAAAAGATTATTCACGAGTTGAGTGATCAGGGATTTACCGTCACACTCTACCTCGGCTCAACCAATAGTTTGGAACGCGCACTATCGCGCTATCGGGAAATCTCTGGCTCGACCAGAACCGAGGCCGGAGTGGTGGACATCGCCAACGATAAAATCAACGCCTCTTTGGGCGAATTAAAAAGTCTTGACGAAGTTAAAGAACAACTGGCCGCCGAAACGGCGGTCGCGCTAAAGGAGGGCGGGGTCACTAATTTACTCGAAATTATCTTAACCGGCGCAATGTTTGCCGAGGCCTCGGATATCCATCTCGAACCAGAAGCGGAGCGGGTGCGTCTACGCTATCGGCTCGACGGCGTGTTAAACGATTTCACCTTTTTCGATCAAAAAATTTACCGTTCGCTCTTGTCGCGAATCAAACTAATTTCCGGTTTGAAATTAAATCTCAAAACTACCGCCCAAGACGGCCGGTTTAGTGTTAAGCTTGGCGCGGCAGAAATTGAGATCCGTGCCGCCGTTCTGCCCGGGGCTTATGGTGAGTCGGTGGTGTTGCGCTTACTTAACCCAAAAACGTTACTAGTAGAATTTTCGGGTCTCGGGCTAGAACCGGTGATTTACGAGGCCTTAAATAAAGAGATCGCCAAACCAAACGGCCTGATTCTCCTCACCGGACCAACTGGCTCGGGTAAAACGACCACTTTGTACGCCATTCTCCGACAGCTAAATTCAACGGAAACAAAAATTATCACCATCGAGGATCCAATCGAGTATCACTTGCCCGGCCTTAACCAAACCCAGGTTAATAAAGACAAAGACTACACTTTCCTGGTCGGTTTACGTT
>CAYHYA010000016.1:0-8851 GCA_964360815.1 uncultured Candidatus Saccharibacteria bacterium
CTTTATCAAAACTTACCTGCCTAGCAAATTTCATAAGTTTAAAAGTGTTGCCGCCACATACATAGATAGTGTCATAGGAGGAAAAATCTCCAGGTCCCTGATTTTCAAAATCATAAAAGTTTACCGTCTCAAAACCAGTCAACTTTAGTTGGGAGAGAGCCAATTGAGAATATTGATTTCCTTCTTTCTCAGTAGAAGCCGTGGTAATAATTATTGCCTTTTTAAGACCCCTTGAATCTTTGATTTCCACGAATTTTTCATAAACACTTTTACTAGAGAGTCCGGTAGATGTGAGGAGAATTGTTCCTGGTTGGTCCATGTATTTTGATTAAAATTCTCTTGATTATTCCCCATACTACATTCTCAGGAATGAAAAAACAATAACATCTCGTAAATCCGCCCGGTAGGAATCGAACCTACGACCGTCTGCTTAAAAGGCAGCTGCTCTACCGACTGAGCTACGGGCGGGGTCAGGGAAACAATAACCGAAAAAACCAGATCTGACAATATTTTTGACTTCTTCCGCATCTATACGATCGTAGAGTTATGGAATAATCGAGATCGCGCTTTGCCAGTTTTTTTTACAGCGGTAAGTCAATGGCCAAGAAGCCGGGGCCGAGAAAGAGGAGAGCCACGGCCACGGCCAATTTCAACCGGCGATAATCGTTACCCGCCGGATCACGTCGTCCCCAGAGTTCGTAGAGGAAAATTATTGCACTGATCAAGGCCGCGAGTTGCGTGTAAAGACCGAGAAGTAGAAATATTCCGCCGCAAACTTTAATCAAGGGAATCACAACATCAACTTTTCTCACCGTGCGAACTTCGTAAATTAAAGAGAGCCCGAGGGCGACGCGGAGGATGACCGGTGCCACCAGCCAATAGTCGAGCAGAGTTGGAAAAATACTTAACATCCTGTTATGGTAGCACGATGATTAAGTCGCTGGAAGTTTGCTTGGTTTTGCACAATCTGCGTAGCGCGCACAACGTCGGCGCAATTTTTCGCACGGCCGAAGCGGCCGGCGTAAACAAAATTTATTTGACCGGTTACACCTCGGCGCCGCGCGACCGCTTTGGTCGTCCGAATCAAGGAGTGATGAAAAGCGCCCTCGGCGCGGAGGAATATGTTCAGTGGGAAAAACTTTCTTCGGTCGGGCGCTTGCTCGGAAAACTTTCCCGGGCTGGTTTTCAGTTGATCGCCTTGGAACAAGCCAAACAGTCTACCGACTACCGGCTAGTGAAAGTTTCCAACTCGACCGCGATAATTGTCGGCAACGAGGTATCTGGTTTAAGTCAATCAATTTTAACCAAATGCCAAAGCGTGGCCGAAATTCCAATGCGCGGACGGAAAGAGTCGCTGAACGTCGCCGTGGCCACCGGTATCTTTTTGTTCCGTCATTTTATTTCTGACAGTGCGGGCAAAAGTGCGTGCCGCGACCGGCGAGTTTAGTTTTCAAGATCATGTTTCGACAGCGTCGACAGGTTTGGCCGGCGCGTCCGTAAACTTTCAAATAGGGGAGGAAGCCGCCGGTGCGCCCGTCACTACGGCGGTAATCGCGAGTCGAGGTGCCGCCTTTTAAGATCGCGAGTTTGAGCAGGCGGATAATTTCTCGCCGGAGTTTTTTGATCTCATTTGAGGTTAGAGTTTTGATCAAGCGATCAGGTCGAAGGCGAGCGGCGAAACAACTTTCGTCAACATAGATATTGCCTAAACCGGCGAGCTGGGTTTGATCGAGCAGGGTTGGCTTCAGTCGTCGGCGCGGGTAACGCTTCAAGATTGTTTCAAGTTGAGTCGGGGTAAAACTTTTCGCCAATGGCTCGGGGCCGTGATTTCCAATCAGTTTGATTTTTTCCGCCGGCGACAAAAGGCGTAACCAGCCGAATTTTCGCAAATCGTTGAAATAAAGTTTCGCACCATCGGTAAAATGGAACAAGACCCGAGTGTAACGATTGGGCAAGTTGTCGGCGCCGCCCGGCTGGGGGTGGCCGCCGATCACGGTCTGGCCGCTCGGCGACTCGAAAATCAGTTGCCCGGTCATCTTCAGGTGCACGGCCAAATCCTGACCAGTGCTTAAATTTATAAACAAAATTTTGGCCCGGCGCTCGAGGGCGGTAATCTTTTGCCCGCGCAATTCTCGGTCGAGCGTTTGAATGGAAATATGTTTAAGTGTTTTTGGCCAAAAAACCTCAACCGACTTAATCGTTCGACCGATCAGCGCGCGATTTAACTCGCGGCGCAAAGTTTCCACCTCCGGCAATTCAGGCATTTTTGGCTAGTTCCTCTTTAACCACGGCCACGTCGTCCCATGGTGTTTTTTCGCCCTTCGGACCCATGATGTAGGGTTCGGCGCCCTTGCCGGTGATGATCACGAGTTCGTTATCTCGGGCCTTGTTTAAGGACGCGCGAATGGCCTGTCGGCGATCGGCGATAATCTGGTAAGGGGTTCTCGAAAGACCGCGCGCCAAGTCATTGATAATTTTTTCCGGTGGCTCGTCATAAGGGTCTTCGTTGGTTAAAATTATTTCTCGACAATATTCACTGGCGATTTTACCCATGACCGGCCGTTTCCACTTGTCGCGGCCGCCGCCGGCCGCGCCGAGCACGCAAATTTTTTCCCGCGCGGCGAAAATCTCGTAAACCTGTTTGAGCGAATCCGGCGTGTGAGCGTAATCCACGATCACGGAAAAGTTTGGCCGTTTTGGGTTGATCGTTTGGGCTTCCAGTCGTTCAAGTCGACCGCGAATGCCGGTAAATTTTTCCAGTGCCAACCTAATAACACCAAGCTTAATGCCACGTTGACCAACGAAAGTGACGGCGGCGAGTAGGTTGTAGAGATTGAAACGACCCGGCAAGGGCGAACGAAGTGTCTCGCCACTGATCGTGATTTGTCCGCCACGGTCATCGGCAGTCGAGGGGCTGACCTCGGCCAAGCGGTAGGTCAGCCGATTCGGCACCTGCACTTTCAGGAAATGTTGCCCGGCCGGATCGTCACCGTTTGCGATAATTATTTTATCTTTTTTTCTGGAGCGTTCGAGTTGCCGAACGATTTCCAACTTAGCCGCTAGGTAATTTTGATACGAACCGTGAGCTTCGATATGTTCCGGCGCCAGATTGGTGAAAATCAGGGCGTCGAGATCAATGAAGCGATGGCGGAGTTGCTTGGCACCTTCGGAGGTCATCTCGATGAGAGCGTAGGTGCAGCCGGCGCGCTCGGCCAGAAACAAGAATTGTTGCAGTCGTCCGCGCCCAGGCATCGTCATTTTCAGCAAATTATCTTTTGATTCGGTGCCAATTTTAAAACGGAGCGTGGAGGCAATGGCCGTGCGTTCGCCGGCGGCTTCGAGTATGGCCGAGATCAGTTCGAGTGTGCTAGTTTTCCCTTTCGTGCCAGTGACACCCAAGACAAAAATTTTTCGAGCCGGGAAGCGATACCAAACCGCGCTCGCGAGCGCCCAGAGATAATGGTAAATAAGTCGTAAACGCTTCATTGGAATTAGTGGCCGCCGAGAGTTTTTAACGCCGCTTTAATTCGTTCGCTGGTGCCACCGGCCGTGGTTTTCTTTAAGGCGTCTCGAGCTTCGGCGGCCGAATAGCCGAGGGCCTTCAATGCTTCGAGGGCCTCGACTTCGCTGGCGAGCTTGGTTTGATTGGTCTCGCTGCCGCTATCGCCGAGTCCGCTATCGCCGAGTTTGTCTTTGAGGGTTAAAATAATTTTCTCGGCACTTTTTTTGCCGATACCAGAAACGCGAGTCAAGTAGGAAGTATCTTCAGTGGCGATCGCTTGGTGGAGAATTTCTGGCGAAGCGAGGGATAAAATAGCCAACGCGCTTTTCGGCCCGATGCCGGGCACGGTCAAAAGAAGGGTGAACCAACTGGCTTCGGTCGAAGTTTCAAAACCAAACAACTCGAGCGCGTCTTCGCGGACGGCTAAATAAGTTTGTAAACGGATGGTTTGTCCGATCTTTAGTCGACCCAAACTCTCGGCCGTCATCTGCAAACGATAACCGACTCCGTTAACATCAAGAACCATCGCCCGTTCACCCTTGCTAACAATCTCGCCGCGCAATTGACTAATCATAATCTCACTATCTTACCCGAATTTGGCCGCGGGCGTATATGTTGCCCTACTGGGCGGTTCTATGTTAGCATTTGTCTGACGTTTTTATGCCAATCATTAAATCAGCCAAAAAGGCCCTCCGCGTTGCCGGTCGCCGGCGAGTGTTTAATCGTCGTCGGCTCGAGACGATGCGCGAGGCCCTGAAAAATTTTAAAAAATTAGTCGCCGCCGGCGAAACGGCTAAAGTCGCAGCACTTCTGCCAACGGTTTATCAAGCGATTGATAAAGCCAAAAAACGTGGAGTGATCAAGGCTAACGCCGCCGCCCGGCAGAAATCTCAAGCGGCTCGAGCCATTGTTGCGGTCACTAAAAAGGCCTCCTCACAATAACGTTTCCGTTAAAGAGTTTTATCCCTCATCTGAATACTTGGATAGATTTCCACAGAAACTCATACCAAGATCGGTGAGACGGGCATTTTTCGAATAAACACCAGAGTCAGAATCATCGGGGTGTATTCTTTTGGAGATCAGGTGGTTGTTCACAAGCACACTCTCGTCTATTCTGACCAGATCACCTATTCCGTGACCTAACGACTCAGACATTTTTCTTACCCATTCACTCGCGCTAGATATCGGAGTTTCGTTATTTCTCACCCAATCATAGCTTATTTTTAAAATGATAATTTGTGTAGAAGTTAGGCCCAAAGTAATTTTAAATAAATGGTAGCGTAACATTTCTTCTCCGGAAGTTTTCACATCAATACTGTTCAGGGCAAAAAACATAGCCTTGGCGGCATTAAAGCGATCCTCGTCTGGAGCCTCGCTATCTATAAAGCTCAAGATCTCCTCAAGAGACTTGAAACCAAATTTTGTTTCTGCATAGTCCTCTTTAATTTGCCCCCTACCTAAAAGATTTTTGATCTCTCTCCCTAGCTGTATCATTAAACGCCCCTTAATTGCTCCCTGAACTAGCCGACCTCCCGTGAGAATCATTTCCTCACGACCAACAGCCAACAGTCCCGTAATAAATTCCGCAATTTTTATGGTTGGTTGTTTTAAAAATTGTTCAAGGAGACTCGGATTTCTAAAAAGTACTTTTGGTTTTAACGCATCTATTTTTTCAACTTTTTTATTTTGGTCAGCTTGTTTTTTCATTATTATTACTACCTTAACATACAGCTTGGTTTTTGAACACCTTCTAGTGAAAGGCGCGACACTTAAATCAATGGTTCAAGTTATTTTTGACTGTTTGAAATTTTAAAAAAGAATAGTGAGGCGGTTAGAAATAACCCAACTACAATATCGATGATTACCCATGTATCTCGTGATAGATGCACGGGAATTAAGGGGTTGAATAAAATAGCTACAAAAACAAATGCCCATGACCAATTTGTCTTGTTCGTTTTGTAAGATCGCCAAGCCAAGAAAATAGTACTGGCGCAAACCACAAACCTCAAAAGCGTGAAGAAGCCGTACGGCCAGCCATCGGCAACAGCCAAAAACAAGAGAACGGTGGCGATTATGGTTATCAGGTTTTTCTTTTTGTTCATGGGTTGGTCATACCCCGCCCAACACCGGAGCGGTGTCAGGGATTGGATAATCGTTTTCTTTGGCTGGTGTATTGCTCAACCAAATCAAAAATACAACAAACAAACCAAGTAAGATTATATTCCTTATAGTATGGTCTTCCTTACTTCCCGAACCACAGACGGGGAATTGGACTCTTTTTGTTGCTGGGAAAAAATTCATTTTTTGTGTCTATTCCCTCCTTACTCTATTGGATAACCTAAAGATAGACACTTATCTCTAGTTATTTGTAAAAAATTAAACCAAGAGTATAAATTATTATCTATATAGAGAATGTCGTTTCTGTATTTACTATATCTATTATTTAAATCAGTTATCTCATCCTTTACCGTATAATAAATATTTTCTCTCGTTGTTTTTTCTGCCACAATTGACTGACATAGTTGTTGAGGAGAATTATAGGTTGCTTCTGCCAACGCAATTCGCAAATCTTTAAAATCATTTACATCAATTTTATAATTAATTAAAATTAGATCCTTATTTTTTTGCGCGGCCTGTATTTCAGAGTTATTCTTTTCAGAATTTTTGATCTCCGTGAGATTAGATTTTAAGGTTCCTATCTCTTTTGTTAATTCTTGAATTTGTTGATCTTTTTCAGCCTCCTTTTTTTGTGTTATTCTTTCCTTCTCAATTTTTTCGGATTGGTAACTTTGATATCGAGTTACACCCACATAACTCACACCACCAACTACGATAGTGCCGGCAACTACCAGCACCAAAATCGGAATTTGAATAAAACCGTTGGGTATTGGGGTGGCTGTATGTCGGCGCAATCTCCGTACCCTCCGGTCTTTAATTAAACTAGCGATAGTGATGATTACCAAAAGAGCTGGCAGAAACAAAACACCCCCTCTGGTTGTATTGCCTATCGCGGATAAGATAAAAAATATCGTTAACATCCAATAGACTACGCGTCTCGTGTTAGACATTGGATAAATACTCCCTTTTTTGCAATGCGAGCATATGTATCTGGTTAGCCCTGTTAAAAAAAGATGATCTGGCTTAGATTCAAACAGCTCACCACAGTAATCGCATTTAATTTTTGTCATTTTAGTTTTTGTTAATGGCCTCGGGGCACCATATTATCTCCATATCCTCTCGGCAGGAATCGAACCTGCATCGCGGGTTCCGCAAACCCGCGTTCTATCCATTGAACTACGAGAGGTCGGTTCAAAGCTTGTTGAACATCCTACAGATATTCCACCAACGCGTCCACCAGATTCGGTTCGTGGCGTTTTTCCGGTAAACGCTCGAGAAGAAAGAGGCGCAATTCTTCGTGATCAAACTCATTCGGTAGCGGCAGGTGGAGATTGGGGGTCAAACCTTTCGCCGAGCGCAGGGTGACCTTTTTGTTCGGCTGATCGTCATGGATCCAGAAAGAATGGAGATGCTCGTAGGGGTAAAGTGATTGTTTGATCTGGATGCCGTGTCGCGTCACGAGCACATCGGCTTTTTCTGACGGCGTGAGCGCGTGGAGAATAAGTGCCAGTCCGCCAAGGAGAATCAGGACGCCCAGCAGAAAATTTTTCATCAAGACAGCCAAGAGGATCAGGATCAACATGCCCCCGCCGACCACCAAAAACCAGCCGACGGTTTTCTCGCAGTGTTCATGCTCAACAACTTCCCACTCGAATCTCATGATTTAATTCTAGCGCAAGGGATGCTGTTTGAAAAATTCCCAAATTTGCTCGAAAGAGATGTCGTTTGAAACTGGACCAACGATCCGCGCCGGTAAATATTGTGAACCAGCGGGCCAAGTGTGTCCGCCACCAGTGATGGAACAAAATTCGACGGCACTGCCGGCACGACACTGATTGTAAACCACGCAACTCGCCGCGCCTCGTTGGTAACCATTGGTTTTAACGGTTGAACAACCATTATTTTGAAGCCACGAAGCAACCATTCGTTCAGCCGAAAGCATGTTGTGGGTTTTGGCGCCGAAACAGCCATTGCTCGCGCCGCCGGCAAAAAGTGCACAAGGATCAGCGGTGCCGTGGATGTGCATCACCGGCACCGGCCGGGGGTTGGCGCAATTGTCTGGCGTTCCCGCCGCCGCCACGGCCGCCACGGCCGCGATTTTATCGCTCAAATCGCACGCGAGCCGGTAGCTCATGAGGCCGCCGTTTGAAATGCCGGTGGCGTAAATTCTTTTCTGGTCGAGATTAAATTTGGTTTCCACTTCGGCTAGCATTTTGGCAATGAAGCCAACATCGTCAACATTGTTTTCGGCGGCGTAGCCACAACAATTTTCGTTGTTAGTTTTGCCGCCGTTCCAGGTTAAGAGGCGATTGGGGAGCGGACCGGTGCCAGCCGGGACGATTAGGATAAAGCCGAACTGGTCGGCCGAGCGGTCGAGGCCGTCCTTCCGCGCCGCTTCGATACTGCCGCCACCGCCATGGAGATAAATTACGGCTGGTTGTGGTGTGGCGCCATTGTAATTTGGCGGCGCGTGGACTTCATAGTTTCTGGTTCGACCGTCGTGGGCGAGTGAAAATTTATAAGTGCCAGGGCCGAGAGTGAAGCTATTACTTATCACCGGTTCAATGTTTACGTTCGGATTGATCTTTGGCAGGGGATTTGTTTGGGGCGACGGCACCTTGACCGGATCAGAATTTTTGAACGCTCGGAAAACCGTCAGAACGATGAAGATGACGACGAAGGCCAGAATAATTTTTCTGATAGTCATAACGTGACTGGTTAATTTTACCATCAGCGTTGTTTAGTCGCAAGGGCGAAAGCAGAATGAAAAACCGCCGCGAGCTTGCTCGCGGCGGGGAACACCAAGGTTCGTCATTTTCTTGTTTAAACAATCCTGACGTGTTAAGGTTGAGAAAGGCGTTTTGGTGTCAACCATAGAAAAGGAGGTGTTCCTTGGCCAAAAAGAAAATTCTTTCATCGGCCCATTTTCAAGTTTGTCGTTGTTGTGGTTTACACGGCCGGATCGTCTTTTCAGACGACTCCACGAGCGATGAGGTGTGGTCGGAACCGGAAGCGATATGTCAACTAGATTTGGCCAGAAAAAACGGCAAACTAATTGACGTGGAAGTGTCAGCAGTCAAAAATCAGATTTATGACTCTTTGTTACCACCCATTTCGATACTGGTAGCTATCGCCACCATAGACGCAATGTTGCATACTGCCGCCACCAATAAGTCCCTAAATTCAACCCAGAGTTAGGACACCCTCACTTTTAATAATACCAGCTCTTCT
>CAYHYA010000017.1:0-7867 GCA_964360815.1 uncultured Candidatus Saccharibacteria bacterium
GCCATCAAGGCCATCGAGGATATCTACCTGCACCAAGCTACTCAATCGCCAACAGTAACAACATCGCCATAACCCCAAACGAAACCGCCACAAACTGCCAAACCGCGGACTGCGGACTTTCATTTTTATGTAATTCCGGAACCAAATCACTAAGTGCGGTGTAAATGAATCCACCGGCGGCAAGCGGGATGAGCCAGATCGTCAAAGATTCGCCGGCGACACCGAGCAGTAAAGCCAAAATCACACCGAGCCCGGCCGCCAAGCCCGAAAGAAAATTGAGCCAGAGCGCGCGACGACGACTGTAACCGGAATGGAGCAACACGCCGAAGTCGCCGATTTCCTGCGGGATTTCGTGGAGAATCACGGCGAGTGTCGTCGCTAAGCCAACCTCTCGACCAACCAGATAACTCGCTCCGATGATCAGCCCGTCAATGAAGTTGTGCAGGCCATCAGAGATCAGGATCATCTGGCCGGTCGGGTGGATGGTTTCTCGACTGTCCTCACCGCGCGCGTGGTGATGCCAGTGCAGAAACTTTTCGAGAATAAAAAATATTAAGATGCCGGCAATCACCGCGAGCGAGACTCGCGTTGGATCACTGATCGTTTTAAGAGCTTCCGGAATCAAGTGGATCAACGCGTCACCCAGAAGTGCGCCAACGGCCAAACTAACAAGCAGGAAAATATATTTTTTCAACCTCGCCTCTTGCAACGACAAAGTGAAAACGCCGACTAGCGAAATTAAGCTGACGATCACGACGCTGCCGATGGAGTAAAGATAGGTTGGGAGCATTGCAAGTATATGTATAACACACGAGATTAAAATGTCTATTTTAGGTAACTATCAAAATAAATAGCGTGGCAAGTATATCCGCAAAAGCAACCATCGGCTAATACTATTTTTTTAGTCATCTAATTATTTTCCCGGAATAAATTTCATTGAAATTGAGTTGACGCAATAGCGTTGATTTTTCTTTGTCAGTTTTTCACCAGTAAACAAGTGCCCGAGGTGCCCGCCGCATTTTGCGCAAGTTATTTCGGTACGCTGACCATCCTGATCAAGACTTTTATTTACGGCCCCGGCGATTTCATCATCAAAACTCGACCAGCCACAAGTTGACTCGAATTTATCTTTAGAATTATACAGCGGCGCTTCGCATTGCCGGCAAACATAAACACCAGTTTCTTTGTTATTTACATATTCCCCACTAAACGGCACTTCCGTACCTTTATCTATAATTACCCGCCTTTCCTCTTCGGTTAATTGGTTCAACTTCATAAATTCATTGTCTTTTTTCATTTTTTGACCCCACCGGGAATCGAACCCGGATTACCGGCTTGAAAAGCCGATGTCCTAACCGTTAGACGATAGGGCCACAGGTTGGTTAAATGCTACTCTTTTTTTATTAGTCGTTCAATCGCCGCTCGGCTTTTCCAGCCCTTAATTTGGTATTCTCTGGTTTGCGCCTCACTCCGACCATCATAGCTTTCTTTGTGTATCAAACGAAAAGGTAGTTTATTTTTCGTTGATCGAACTCGACCTCTCTCGTGGCTAAACAAACGTTGTTCCAAATTACCACTACTACCAACATAGTAGGAGTTATCTTTCAGTTTAAGAATATAAACATGATACATGGTCGTTAGTCCCGATTTCTTTTAAGAAATCGTGGATCCGCGATTTTGCTCAAAACAAATTTTGGCAAAATCGGGAACGATAGGGCCACAGGTTAGTTAAGCGAAATAACGATAACACGTTTTACGAAAAGGGCAAAAAATGTTAGGGTGGATTTGGAGGGTTGGCAGAGTGGTCTAATGCGCCGCATTCGAAACGCGGTTGGGAGCAATCCCTCAGAGGTTCGACTCCTCTACCCTCCGCCAGTTAGGAAATAAAAAATCAAAAGATTATGACCACCTACAAACACACGCAAATTGGTTACTTGATGCTAGTGGTCACGCTCGTCGTGTTGGCACTTTTTACCTGGGCTCAGATTACGGCCCGGTCCGAGCCCCCCTCGTACTACTCCGGCACAAATTTTGCCGTTACGGCCGTGATGGCATTAATTGTGTTTACCCTGGCATCGTTTGCAACGCTGACAGTGACCATTAATGAAACCTGTCTTCGAATCAAATTCGGCTATGGGATTTTCGCCAAAATGTTTCCGCTTGATCAGATCGCTTCCGTTCAATCAGTAAAAAATCACTGGTACTACGGCTGGGGCGTAAGAATTTGGTTCTGGCCGAAGATGTGGATTTACAACGTTTCCGGTTTTGATGCCGTTGAAATAATTATGCGAAACGGAAAAGTTTATCGTCTCGGAACAGACACCCCGAGCGAACTAGCGGCCGCGGTCAAGCAGGCTATCGCCTCGCAATTCGCGATGCGCGATCAAGCCGATCGCCGTGGAAATGATTAGCAGATTTTTGATGATATATTGACCCTCGAGCGTCGGGACGAGAAAACCGGACCAAGTGGCTTGCGGAACAAGGAAAAGTGGCAGGATGGTTGTAATCATGTGAAGGAAAAGAATTGAGCTCGCCGCTCGTTCATACCCTCGGAACAAAAACAAAACGCCGATAATCATTTCCAATACTCCGAATAGAATAATAAAAGACGAGAACGGCAAAAAAGAAATCGTCCGCTCAAACAGGGCCTGCACCAACGGCGTGGCCGGACTTAAACCGAAAACTTTCAACGCTCCAAACCAGAAGAATACAACGAAGAGTCCGGTTCGTGCCACGGGGACAAAGATCCGCCTAAAAAAATTACCAATTTTTTCGTTCGACATTTTGCTTATAAAATAATAGCATTAAAGCAGGCGGGCGGTTAGCTCAGTTGGTAGAGCATTCGCTTGACGTGCGAAGGGTCATAGGTTCAAGTCCTATACCGCCCACTACCTAAATTAAACATGACCATTCTCGGTATTGAAACAAGCTGTGATGAAACGGCGGTGAGCATCATCCGTGGTCGTGGTGGTTGTCGTCGGCCAAACATTACCGTGTTGGCCCACGTCGTGAGTTCGCAGGTCGCCGTCCACGCGCCTTGGGGTGGCGTGGTGCCGATGCTCGCCAAACGGGAACATGGACGAAATTTGCTGACCGTGACAGAAAAAGCGTTGGCGCAAGCACGCTTACTTAAGCTGGTTAAAAAAAACTTGGCCGAACCAATAAAAAACCTTGGCCGAATAAAAAAAATTTTAGCGCGCGAGCCGGAACTTTCAAGTCGGTTTATTGAATTTCTTCCGACCATCAAAAGGCCGCCGATTGACGCCATCGCCGTGACCACCGGCCCGGGACTGGAGCCGGCCCTTTGGGCCGGCCTCAACTTCGCCCGCGCCCTCGCCGAAACTTGGAACAAGCCGCTTCTCCCAATCAATCATATGGAAGGTCACATTGTGTCGGCACTAGCGAACGCGCCACTCGCCTTTCCGGTAATCGCCCTGCTGGTTTCCGGTGGTCACACCGAATTAGTGCTAATGAAAAACTGGTTCAAATATCAAATCGTTGGTCAGACCCGCGACGATGCCGTGGGTGAGGCCTTCGACAAGGTGGCGCGACTGCTTGGTCTCCCTTATCCGGGTGGACCGGCCTTGGCCAAACTCGCAACGAGTCGTCAATCCTCACTTAAAAAATTGACGCCGCCCCTGCCGCGACCAATGCTTGATTCACCGGATTTCGATTTTTCTTTTTCCGGTTTGAAAACGGCGGTGCTTTATCGTCTGCGCGATCGTTCGGCGGCCGACCGCCTGGACGAAGCCGCGCGAGCTGATCTGGCGGCCGACTTCCAACAGGCGGTGATTGACGTTTTGCTTAAAAAAACGGTTCGCGCGATCGAACACTATCAACCACAAACGGTGATTGTCGCCGGCGGCGTGATCGCCAACCAGGAATTACGCCAACAACTCACCAAAGCCCTGGTATCGTTACCGCACGCCCCTCAACTACTTTTTCCGCCGTTGAATCTCGCCACCGATAACGCCACGATGATCGCGATGGCTGGTTATTTCAGGGCGGCGGCGGGTAAATTATCAACCCGCTTCAAACGCCCGAGCCGACTTAGGGCCAACGGCCGATTAATTCTAAAATAAGCCCTCTTTTGCTATAGTGAACCAATGTCGCTCGACGAACGCTTGCTTAAACCATACGATCCCCAAACCACCGAGGACTCTATTTACCGCCAGTGGCTAGACCATAATTTGTTTGCCCCGCGTCACGATTCCGGGCTCGGAACTTTTTCGATGGTTTTACCGCCACCCAACGTCACCGGCACGCTTCATCTCGGCCACGCAACGATGGTCACCATTGGCGACATCATGACCCGTTACGCTCGCCTGTGCGGGAAAAAAACTTTATGGTTGCCCGGCACCGATCACGCCGCGATTGCCACTCAAACCAAAGTGGAAGAAATTATTTATAAAGCTACCGGCGAAACACGTCATGACCTTGGACGCGCGGTTTTCCTCGATCGCGTCAGCGCTTTTGCCCAGCAAAGTCACGACACGATCGTTAAACAGATTAAAAAATTGGGGGCTTCGGTTGACTGGAGTCGCGAGGCCTTCACCCTCGACGCGGCGCGTAGCCGCGCCGTGCGCACGGCCTTCAAACGTCTCTACGATGCCGGTTTAATTTACCGCGGCCGCCGAATGGTTCACTGGGATCCCAAATTGCAAACCACCGTTTCGGATGAAGAAATCGAGTGGGCAACGGAAGTGACGCCGTTTTATTATTTGAAATACGGGCCATTCGTCATCGCCACGGCCCGTCCGGAAACCAAGTTCGGCGACAAATATGTTGTCGTCCACCCAGACGACGCGCGTTATCAAAAGTTTCGTCACGGCGAGAAGTTAACCATCGAGTGGATCAACGGCCCGATCACCGCGACCGTGATTAAAGACGAGAGTATTGATCCGGCTTTCGGCACTGGCGCGATGACGATCACTCCGGCTCACGATTTAACGGATTACGAGATTACTCAACGTCACCAACTTGAGTCCGAGCAAATTATTGATCTGCGCGGCAAACTTTTGCCCATCGCTGGCGAATTTGCCGGTGAACACTGGAAGCGGGTTCGGCCACGACTGATTGAAAAATTGGAACAAAAAGGTTTGGTCGAAAAAGTTGATGCCCACTACGAGCATCGCGTGGCCAAAAACAGCCGCGGCGGCGGAATCATTGAGCCACAGATTCTGGAACAATGGTTTGTGGCTGTAAATAAACCTTTCGGTGAAAAAAAGACCACTCTGAAAGAGGTGGTGCGCCAACCGCTTGAGTCCGAGCAAATAAAAATTATCCCGGAACATTTCACCAAAACCTATTTCCGTTGGATCGACCACCTTCACGATTGGTGTATTAGTCGTCAAATTTGGTATGGCCACCGGATTCCCGTTTGGTATCGAAAAGAAGAGGTTTACGTTGGCGTGGACGCTCCCGCGGGCCCTGACTGGGAACAAGATCCGGACACACTAGACACGTGGTTCTCTTCCGGTCTCTGGACTTTTTCTACCCTGGGTTGGCCGGAAGAAACGGTCGAGCTAAAAACTTTCCACCCGACCACGATTCTCGAAACCGGTTATGACATTCTGTTCTTTTGGGTGGCGCGGATGATCATGTTGGCTGGTTTCCTGCTTGGTGAACTGCCCTTTCGAACGGTTTATTTAAACGGTTTGGTTCGGGACGAGGGCGGAAAAAAAATGAGCAAGTCCAAGAGCAACTCGATCGACCCGCTAATCATGATTGAACGTTATGGCGCCGACGCCCTGCGTCTCGCCTTGATTATCGGCACCAGTCCGGGCGGCGATAGTCGAATTTCCGAAGACAAAATCCGCGGTTATAAACATTTCAGCAACAAACTGTGGAATATCGGGCGATTTGTTTTGGGTCGAATTGACGGGAAAATACCAGTGCGTCCAGATAACCTGTCCGCCGCGGACGAGACCGCGTTAAACGACTTCGCGCTTTTGGCTCAAGCGGTCACCGACGATTTGGAAAATTATCGTTTCGCCTTGGCCGGAGAAAAACTCTACCATTACGTTTGGCATACTCTGGCTGATAAAATAATCGAGGAGATTAAACGGCGGCCCGCGAGCGAAGCGAGCGGGTCATGGCTTCTTTACACCATTTTCGAACGCTGTTTGCGCTTGCTCCACCCGTTCACCCCATTTATCACCGAAGCTCTCTGGGCGCTCTTGCCGAAAACTAGTCCGTCTTTTCTAATTAACCAAACATGGACGACCAACTGAACACTATTTTGTATTCGGTTTTCGGTGGCTTTTTGCCAATTATCGTTTGGTTGTGGTTTTGGCTTAAAGAAGATCGCGAGAAACCGGAACCGGCTGGATTAATTTTCCGCGTTTTTTTGGCTGGCGGACTGGCCGTGGCCGCCGCCTTTCTGCTCGAGCGCGCGGCCTGCAATCTTAACTGGTTAACTTACGCTTGCCAGCAAATCGCCGATCCGGAACAACTGAACCTGGTTGCACCAAGTAAAATTCTCCTACTGACTTGGTCGGCGATCGAAGAACTGCTTAAATTGGCGGCGGCGTACTTCGTAATTTTCCGCCGCCCCGAATTCGACGAACCGGTTGACGCCATGATCTACCTAATCACTGCCGCGCTCGGCTTCGCCGCTCTAGAAAATTCGCTTTTTCTCTTCCACACCTTGATTGAGTCGGGGGACAACGCCACCTTCTTCCTCACCGGCAATCTGCGCTTTCTCGGGGCCAACATTGTCCACGTGGTTGCCTCAGCCATGGTTGGCGGAACAATCGCTTTGGCCTTCTGTTTCCACGGTTGGCGGTGTTGGTTTTATACCGCGCTTGGTCTCATCACCGCTATCCTCTTGCACGCTCTCTTTAACTTCCTTATAATTATGAGTGTGGGTAACGATCTGCTTAAAATCTTCGCCTTGTTGTGGCTTTTCACCATTCTCATTATTTTATTATTTGAAAAAGTAAAAACGATTGTCTGCCAACCAGTTAAACATGTTTAAAAACAAACGAACTTTCTTTGAGCGTCTAACCGGCAGTGTTTCCGTTTTCCAGCCCGGGCCCGACCACCCGGCGGTTGATCCGAGGAACGAATCGGCTCCGCGAAACGCTGCCGGGCGCGACTTGGTTACTGACGCCGACGAAGAGGGCGAACTGGCGGTGGACGTATTTCAAACCGCCAACGACATCTTCGTTAAGGCGATGATTTCCGGTGTCCGGCCGGAAGATCTGAACATTTCTATTTCGCGCGAAATGGTGACGATCCGGGGCAAGCGCGAGGAAGTCGAAACCACCGTCGGCGTTGATTATTTCCAAAAAGAGCTTTATTGGGGCAATTTCTCCAAGACCATTCTTCTGCCAGCCGAAGTTGAGCCGGAAGAGGCCGAGGCCACCGAGCGCCACGGCCTCTTAACCATCCGCTTGCCGAAAATTGCCCGTCAGCGAGTTCAGAAAGTTAAAGTCAAATCGGTTTAAGGTCTACTTGGTGCCCAGAGTCAGAATTGCACTGACGACCCTTCGCTCTTCAGGCGAATGCTCTGCTAACTGAGCTATCTGGGCGCTTGATTCAAGAGATCAAGATTTTTTAGTAGTTCCGGGAGCTTGTCTCCCAAGATCGGCCAAACCTCAAGATACGGTTGCAGATAATAATACAACCCGAGAGCCGAAGCAACTATAAACGCCCATTTCAAAAAAGAGAAGAAGTTGCCCCAACGCCGCGCGCGTTGGGAACGGCGGAGCATTCGATTATTATCCTCTACCGCCGCCAAAATCTTTTCCAACACCTGCCGCTCTTCACCGTACATGGTAAGATTATAACACAAAATGTGTCTTTACGGTTTGGCTAGAACCTATTTTATCAAAAACTCCTGAACGAAACCAGACCAAGGAAG
>CAYHYA010000018.1:0-7390 GCA_964360815.1 uncultured Candidatus Saccharibacteria bacterium
TAAGGGTTTTGCAGACCCTCGCCTTACCACTTGGCTACCGCGCCGGCGCGTCGTTCTTGCTTCGCCGCTTCTTTTCTCGTTCGTCAATCGCCACTTCGAGATACGGTGCTCGTTTCAAACTCAAACGGGTTTGGAGTTCTGCCCGCAGGGGTCCGCGCGCCGCTTCGGCTAAACGCAAACCAAGCGCTTCGCTTTCGTCCGGAAAGACGGTCAAATAGATCGTCGCTCGTTGGGCGTTCCCTGATAAGTCCACGTTGCTCACAGTGATGAGCGGTGCGGGTGTTCCCGTGGCTGTTTTTGGTCGCTCCAAGAATTCCGCGGCCAAGCGTTTGATCGTCAAGATTAAGCGATCGTGGCGTTCCGGCTTCATGGTAACTTACTTGGCGACGATTTCCAAGACCTCGAGCAGGTCGGTCGGCGCGAGCGTGGTTCGCGATTCGACGAGAGCGCCAAACTGTTTACCCTTTTCTACTTCTTTGACCACGTTTTGTTGTTGTTGCAGTTCGGTCAGCTCGCCTTCGCCGATCACCGTTTCGCGACGACGGATCAGCACGCGTCGTCCGGCCACCAATTTCCCACTCATCACCAGGCCGCCGACAATTTGCTTGTTTTTCGACTGACTGAAAAGTTTAATAATTTTCGCCGTGCCAATAACCGTTTCCACTTGTTTAACCGGCACGCGCGCGGCTAACTCTTTGGTCAACCACTCGTTCAGGTGATAGATCACGTTAAACTCATTTAATTTCAAACCATATTTTTCGGACAGACTTTTCGTTGCGCGGTCGGCGGTAACGTTGAAGCCAATGATAAGGGTTTCGGGCGAAATACTTCCGGTTTTAACATCATTTTCCGTCACGGCGCCAACTCCCGCATCGGTTAACTGAAGACGCAGTCCAGCCGGCACGTTGATTTTAAGAATTTCTTTTTTCACCGCCTCGAGTGTGCCAACCGTATCGGCCTTGATCACGATCGGGATCAATCTTTCTTCGTCTGTGGTGGTCGGGGAAACTGCCGCGGTCAATTTTGTTTTGGCGGACGCTTCGAGTTTGGCCAACTGTTCGCTCAAATGGCGTTCGGCCGCCACGCGCTCGGCGAAGGTCTGCCAAATAGCCCCGGCGGCCGGTAGCACTTTCCAACCGCCGACGATTGCTGGACTGGCGGCCGCGAGCTCAACCGAATTTTGACCGAGGAAATTTTTCAACTGGCGGATGCGGAAAGATTGGTCGTTCGTCACGAGATAGTCACCGCGCCGGAGAGTGCCGTCGCGGATAATCACTGTGGCGCTGATCCCGTGTCGCGGATCAACTTCGGCCTCGAGCACCACCCCGCGCGCCGGACGCGCGATGTCTTTCTTCAGTTCGGCCATCTCGGCGAGCAGTAAAACCAAATCAAGGAGTTCCGGCACGCCTGCGCCGGTTTGTGCCGAGAGGGCGATCCACGGCACTGAGCCGCCGAGACCCTCGAGGAAGATACCATTTTCGGACAAATTCTTTTTCGTTCGTTCCGGGTTGGCCGTTGGTTTGTCGATTTTACTAATTGCCACCAAGTAGGGGAGCTGATTTTTTTCAATCGTCAACTTGGCCTCTAGGGTTTGCGGTTTAACCCCGTCCTCAGCTGAAACCACCAGAATGGCCAAATCAGCCAAGGCCGCGCCTTGCTCCCGCATACCGGAAAAGGCCTCGTGGCCCGGCGTGTCAATGAAAGTGATTTTTTTCTCCTGACCATTCGCCGCCCCATGACTAATTTCGTAAGCCCCAACGTGTTGAGTGATGCCGCCGGCCTCGCCCGCCACGGTGTTGGACTTTCTGATATAGTCTAAAAGGGTGGATTTGCCATGATCAATATGGCCAACTACCACGACAATCGGCGAGCGTTCTGTTTCCATTGCCAAATATTATAACTTATTTAACAAAATTTTTCAAATTAAAATTACTAAAAATGAAATCGGTTTATCTCGACACTGCCGCGGCCACACCGCTTGATCGTCACGTGGCCGCGGCCATGATTGCGGCGTATCGGGTGTTCGGCAACCCCTCAAGCATTCATCGCTTGGGTCTTGCGGCGCGGCAGATGGTGGAGCGTGCACGGCAAACCGTGGCCGCTGCCCTGTTCGCCCATCCCGAAGAAATTATTTTTACGAGTGGCGGCACCGAGGCGAACAATTTGGCAGTGTTTGGTCTCGGGCTCGGCATGGGTGACCATGTTCTCACTCTGGTAACCGAACACGCCTCGATCCTTGAACCGTGTCGAACGCTCGTGGCCCGCGGCGTGGCGGTAACCTATCTTCCAGTTAAGTCGGATGGCTTGATTGATTTGGCGATGTTGAAGCAGTCATTGCGATCAAACACCGCGCTAGTTTCAATAAGTTATGTTAATAATGAAATCGGCGTTATTCAACCGCTTCGCGAAATCGCCAAAATCATCCGGCGGTTTAGGAAAGAACGATCATCCTCCCGCCCTTACCTTCATCTCGATGCTTGTCAGGCGCCGCGCTTTCTTCCGCTCGACGTGCGGCGTTTGGGGGCGGATCTCTTAACTCTAAACAGCGCTAAAATTTATGGCCCGAAAGGTGTGGGCGCGCTGTGGCGTCGGCGCGCCTTAAAACTGATGCCGCTCGTTTACGGTGGTGGCCAAGAGTGGGGCGAACGGAGCGGCACCGAAAACGTCCCTGGCCTAGCCGGTTTCGCCATCGCGCTCGAGCAGTGCGTTAAGCTACGAAGAAAAGAGTCCGCTCGACTTGGTCGTTTGCGGGATTATTTCATCAAACGCTTACTCGCTTTGCCCGACACCCGTCTCAACGGTTCGTCCGGCGCCCGTGCGCCGAACAATGTGAATGTGACTTTCGTCAAAACCGACAGCGAGTTGGTGGTTTTGAATCTTGACGCTCGCGGCGTGGCTTGTTCGTCGGGAAGCGCTTGTTCGGCCAGAACCACCGGTGCCTCGTACGTGATTGAGGCACTGGGTTACGAGGCGACCACAGCGCGCGGGGCCGTCCGCTTTACTCTTGGTCGCGAGACCACCAAAGCCGACCTCGACTACGTCCTCCGTCTCTTGCCTAGTATTTTGTCGCGCGCGCGGTTCGGAGTATAATTAAAAACATGTACACGCTCCCTAAATTATCTTACGCTTATGACGCACTAGAACCATTCATTGACGCCGAAACCATGCGGCTTCACCACACCAAGCATCATCAGGCCTATCTTGATAAACTAAACACCGCGCTGGAAAAATTTCCAGAACAACAAACTCGACCGCTTGATGATTTGTTAAGAAATTTGGAAACTTTGCCCGAAGCGATCCAGACGGCCCTGCGCAATCATGGTGGCGGGCACTGGAACCACACTTTTTTCTGGACAATTTTAACGCCGGCCAATTCACCGGCGGCGCAGATGTCGGACGTGGTTAGGGCGACACTGGTAAAAAGTTTTTCCAGTGTTGAAGAATTCAAAAAACAGTTTAAAGAGGCCGGACTGAATCGCTTTGGCTCCGGCTGGGTCTGGTTAATTAAAAGCGGCGACAAGTTGGAAATTGCGAGCACGGCTAACCAAGACCCGCCGCTCACACTCGGTCAGCCGATACTCGGACTGGATGTTTGGGAGCACGCCTATTATTTAAAATATCAGAACCGTCGCGCCGATTATGTTGAGGCCTTTTTCCGGATTGTTAACTGGGTTGAAGTGGAACGCTTGCTTGGCCCAGTATTGCCATAATTGACAACAAAAGATTTAATGTTGTATTCTTAACAAAGCAACATTTATGGATGAATTAAACAAAAATCAAATCGTTTTATTGGTTTTACTGGTCAGTTTCGTCACCTCGATCGCCACGGGGATTGTGACGGTTACCCTGCTTGATCAGGCCCCGCCCGCCGTGACGCAAACGATTAATCGGATCGTTGAGCGAACGGTGGAACGGGTCGTGCCCGGGGAAACCCAAGTTTCGACGGTAATTAAAGAGGTGCCGGTGATCGTGACCGAAGAGCAACTGATCGTTAAGGTGGTGAACGACGGTTCAAAAGCTCTGATTCGGCTAATTGGTGCCACGCCGCCCGATGAGGGGAAATTTCTTGGTAGCGGCTTCCTTTTGGACGATGGGTTAGTGATCACCGACGCGCAACTTTTCCCAGTGGCCACCTCTTCCGCCCGAGCCAAAACGCCAACCTATCGGGTGGTTTTGGCCGACGGTCGGCAGTTTCCGGCGGAACGCTTGGTCAGCGGCGACCAATCCTCTTCCGTGACAATTTTCAAAATCACGAGCGACGAGAAGGTAACAAGTTGGCCGACCTTGTCGCTGGCTTCATCCACGCCGGTGGTCGGTCAGACGGTGGTCGCTTTAGGCGCGGGCGAGGGAACTGACCTGGGCGTGGCAGTGGGAATTATTTCGGGCTTCTTGTCGAGCGGGACGAGCACGGCGCCGACTATTATAACCAACGCGGCTAGCCCCGCGAACGTTGGCGGACCACTCTTGAGCATTCGGGGTGAAGTGGTCGGCCTAAACCACGGTGCCGGCACAGTTTTGACCGCCGCCACGATTCGGGCCGCGATTGACGCTCGGCCGAAATAAATTTAAGATAAAATTATATGCCCCCGTTTCAAAATTTTACCACCAAGGCCAAAGAAGTGATCCGGAAAACTCAAGAGTTGGCCGTTGAGCGCGGCCAGAATCAAGTCAACCCCCTGCATCTTTTAGCCGCCCTGCTGTTGCATGAAGACAGTGTCTTCGCCGCGATTCTCGACAAAATCGAAGTTGACACGATCATGCTAACCGACTATGTCATTGACCATCTTGAGGGTACCGAATCTTCGGCCGTGCTCTCCCCGGCTTATCAACTTTATTTAACGCCGGAGTTAGTGCGCGTGTTTGATACCGCCGGTAAGATCGCCGTTAATCTCCAAGATGAACTGGTCTCGATCGAGCACCTGGTTTTGGCCCTCCTCGAAACGCCTAATCAGGCGCACGAAATGCTCCAACGGTTTCGGGTCACCAAGGAGCGGGTCCTGCGCGTGCTTCAGGAACTGCGTTCGGGCAAAATTCGGGATGTTGGCGAGCCCAAAAAGTTTCGCGCTATTGAGCGCTACACCAAAAATTTAACCGAGCTCGCCCGGGCCGACAAACTTGATCCGGTGATCGGTCGCGAAGAAGAAATTCAGCGGATCATGGAGATTGTTTCGCGCCGGACGAAAAATAATCCGATCTTGATTGGTGAGGCCGGCACGGGTAAAACGGCGATTGCCGAAGGCTTGGCCATTCGGATTGCGCGGGGCGACGTGCCCGAATCATTGCGTGATAAAGAAATTGTCTCGCTCGATCTCGGCCTGCTTTTGGCCGGCACCAAGTATCGCGGCGAGTTTGAAGAGCGCTTAAAAAATATTCTCAAGGAGATTGAACGTTCGACCGGTCGAGTAATTTTGTTTGTCGACGAGATCCACACCATCATCGGGGCGGGTGCCGCCGAGGGTGCGATTGATGCTTCCAACATGTTGAAACCGGCCTTAGCGCGGGGTGAGATCCGAATGATCGGTGCTACCACAACCAAAGAATATCAAAAATATATCGAGAAGGATCAGGCCTTTACCCGCCGCTTTCAACCGGTTTACGTGGAAGAACCGAATCTCGAAGATGCCACGGCGATCTTGCGCGGGCTAAAAGAAAAATACGAATTTCATCACGGTATTCACATCACCGATAGCGCCATCGTGGCCGCGGTTAATCTGTCGAGCCGTTATATTGCCGACCGTTTCCTACCCGACAAGGCGATTGATTTAATTGACGAAGCGGCTTCGGCAATGCGCCTGCAACTTGAAAACAAGCCGCCGGCACTGGAAGAAGCTCACGTTAAAATAATGCGTCTCGAGGTGGAAAAAGAAGCCCTCAATCAAGAGCTGGCCTTGCGCGATGACAAAAATCTGCGCGTGCGGATCAAAGAAATTGATAAAGCCATCGGTGATCTTAAAGAAAAAACGTCCGATCTTGAATTGCGTTGGAAGAACGAAAAACAGGCGATCGGTGAGATTAAGGTTTTGAAAGCCGAACTGGAAAACTTGCGTCTCGAGGCCGAGCAGGCGGAATTAAAAGCGGATTTAACTCGCGCGGCGGAAATTCGTTATAGCAAAATTCCCGAAACCCAGCGTCAGCTCACACTCAAAGCCCAACGCTTAAAGAAACTCCAAACCTCGCGGCGGATTCTGAAAGAAGAAATCACCGACGAAGACATCGCCAATGTGGTGGCGCGTTGGACGCATATTCCCGTGAGTAAAATGCTCGAAGAAGAAGCGGTAAAGTTGGCGCGGATGGAGGAGGTCATGCGCGAGCGGGTGCGCGGTCAGGACGAGGCGATCCGGAAAATTGCCGAAGCGGTTAAGCGTTCGCGGGCCGGCATCGCCGATCCGGAGCGACCGATTGGTTCCTTTATCTTCTTGGGGCCGACCGGCGTGGGCAAAACCGAATTGGCGAAAACCTTGGCTCGCTTTATGTTTAACGACGAGAAGGCCCTGATCCGGATTGATATGTCCGAATTTATGGAAAAGTATTCGGTGTCTAAATTGATTGGCGCGCCACCCGGCTATGTTGGTTACGAAGAAAGCGGCTCTTTAACGGAGGCGGTGCGTCATCGGCCGTACGCAGTGTTGCTTTTCGACGAGATCGAAAAGGCCCACCCGGAAGTTTTCAACATTCTCCTGCAGGTGCTCGACAACGGTCGCCTGACGGATTCGAAAGGCCGAACCGTCAATTTCAAAAATTCCATCATTATTCTGACTTCTAATTTGGGTAGTGAATACATTAACCGGCTAGAACAAAAAATCGGTTTCGCCCAAAAACGCGATGGTGAAATCCGAACCGATTTTGAAGAAATTAAGACAAAAATTACCGAGAGCTTAAAAAATCATTTCCGCCCGGAATTTCTAAATCGGCTCGACGACATAATCATTTTTAACCCCTTGTCGCGCGAAACGATTCGGGAAATTGTCGAGATTCAATTAAAGCAAGTCGTTGATCGGTTGGCACTCAAAAATATCGAGTTGCAAGTTTCGCCGCCGGCACTCGACTACCTTGCTCAAAACGGCTTTAGTTCGGAGTATGGCGTGCGGCCGCTCAAGCGATTGATTCAAAGTAAAATTCTTAACCCGGTGTCGGAGTTTATCATCGGTCGGAAATTTGACCAGAGCGGGGGAGTGGTGTCGGTGGAAATTAAAGATAACCAACCGGTGATTGAACTCAAGAAAACTTACAAAACCGTGCGCCGCGAGCGGCGCGTGGCGGCCGAACCCGTTCTCTCGACTAAATAGCCATTCTTGCCTATAATCTCCGTACGCGTCGGTGGCGGAGTGGTCAATCGCAACAGACTGTAAATCTGTCGCCCTTTGGGCTACGTAGGTTCGAATCCTACCCG
>CAYHYA010000019.1:0-6912 GCA_964360815.1 uncultured Candidatus Saccharibacteria bacterium
TACAAACCTCGTGATTGCAAGACAACATTTTTATCTAAAATCCGGCGGGGCATTTTTTCTACCACATAGGAGTCAGGTGTAATCTGACCAGAGACAATCGCTTCGCCTAAACCAAGCCCGGCTTCAATGATTAATTGATTGTGATCTTGCGTTACCGGGTGGACCGAAAAGGCAATGCCCGACATTTCGCTCTCCACCATCTTCTGGATCACAACGGCAACCGAGATCTTTTGCAGGTGAGTATCTTTATCAAACTTCTCAAACCGATAAAAAATAGCGCGCGGCGTAAACAGCGACGCCCAGCACCTTTTCACATTGGCAAGCAAATCCTTTTCTGTGGTATTGAGATAACTTTCCAATTGCCCGGCCCAGGCGGCACTGGCCGAATCTTCGGCCGTGGCCGATGACCGAACCGCTACGAATCTAGAATTTAGAAATTTGAAATTGGACTTGATTTCGCGGCTGATTTTATCGCCTAAGTCCACGCAGAAAAACCGCTTAAGATTATTAGAGTTCTCAATCTCGCAAAATTATGCTATCTTTTCAAAAAGCAAAACGGCGAATTTAGGGGCCATTAGCTCATTTGGTAGAGCGCGCCCATGGCATGGGCGAGGCGACCGGTTCAAATCCGGTATGGTCCATTGAGCCGGGTCGGGCGACTAGCTCAGTGGCAGAGCGTTCGCTTCACACGCGAAAGGTCAAAGGTTCAATCCCTTTGTCGCCCAATCGTTAGCCGAGCGTTAGCCGAATAAAATTCAGGCGGCGTAATTTTCTGACAAACTTCCCCAGATTGTAAAGATGATACCAAAACGGTTCCGCAACGAGATCATAGAAATCAGAATGATTGACCGGACAGCCGCCGAATCGCTGTTTAAACTTGGTTAAGCCGTCCCAACCTTTGTAAATCTTCCCCGCGGCCACCCCGCCAAAGTTGTAATTTTGGCAGCCGATTTTCTTGGCCTGACAAATAGCCGCCCATTGAGCCGAAGCTGACGCGCCGAGATTGCGATAGTGGTTACTGGAACAGCCAAAAACATAATTGGCCGTTTGACCGAAAACAATAATCAAATCAACGACCAGAATTCTGTCTTGATATTTGGCGATTGATAAATAGGTCTTGGGCACCAACTGGAGATTTTGAAAAATGTTTTGGTAATAAGTTTTTTCGTGCAGACGGAATCCGTTCCGACTAGCCGTAGCAATCATTAAACTATAAAAATCTTCAAAATACTTTGCGAAATCGGTTTCGATAATTTGCGACACGACTCCTTTTCTGATCGCCAATTTAATTGAATATCTGGTTTTCTCATGCATTGTAGACAGAAGATCGGTTTCCGATTCAGCTAAAGACAAAAACCATTCAACGCGTGGCTGAAAATACGCGGCGTGATAAGTATGCAGGAAAGATTTTTTGAAAAAACTTCGGAGCTTAAAATGACCAGGCGGCGAGGGTGTAAAATCCAGTCTGATAAAGATTACTCTTTCTCTCTCGGCAATCTTCAATAGTTCAAGGCGGAAATATGACAGAAGCGGTTCGGAAAAAAACTTTACCACTGGCCCGTACGGCACATAAAGATAACTTTTACATCACCAGAACGGATATTTTATCAACTGAAAATAGGCGACCGGGCAATCAGCATCGCTGATCAAAAACCGTCTAACTGTCCGACCTAAACTTTTTTGCCAAACGCCGTAAAATTCGGCTTGCGTAAATGGCGTCTCAACGGATAAGGTTAACGGATCAAATCGTTCGTTGGTCCCGAATTCTCGAAGCGAAAAATTGCTCACAGTCTCAAATTCTACTATATTGTACGGATAGATCAACGGAGTGTGGTGTAACGGCAACATGCACGATTCGGGTTCGTGTGACTCCGGGTTCGAATCCCGGCACTCCGAATAGACAGTGAACGGGCCCATAGTAAAATGGCATTACGCGGCATTCGCATTGCCGAGGCGCGAGTCCGATTCTCGCTGGGTCCAAAGGTTAAGTCGAAATTAAAAAAATAATTAATCAATTTCATGGACAAAGTACAACATTTCGAGCTGCCGGCAGACGACTTGGCACGGGCGAGAAAGTTTTATGAGAACACTTTCGGTTGGCACACGGCCGAGTGGCCGATGCCGGATGGCGGGGTTTATATCGGCGTCCACACCGGTCCGACTGACGAAAAGAACATGGTTAAAGAATCGGGCTTTATCAACGGCGGCATGTTTAAGCGCGGCGAAGGATTCGCCGCAAAAGGCGTGGTGATTACGCCGGTAGTGCCAAACATAAACGCCACGATCGAGAAGGTGAAGGCCGCCGGCGGCCAGGTGGTGGCCGAACCTAAAACTATCCCGAACATGGGCATCTACGCCTACATCCAAGACACCGAGGGCAACGTCATCGGCCTCTGGCAAGATTTGAAAAAACAATAACGACGACGTTTGACGCGGGTTAGTTTTGGACCCGGGGAGAATCGAACTCCCGTCTACCGGATGCAAACCGGTCATTTTACCACTGAACTACGGGCCCGCGACGCGCGGTTATCTCGCCAACGCCAATCCTATCACATGATCGAGGAAGTCAGCATAGGAACAACCAACTGCCGCGAGGGCCTTGGGCAAAAGCGATTCTTTGGTAAGGCCGGGCAAACTATTAGTTTCGAGGAGATAAAGACCGTAGGGTGTCAGAATAAAGTCGGAACGTGAATAATGGCGCAACCCGAGCGCCCGATGCGCCGCCACCGCCGCTTCTTCGATCTGGCGTTTTTCCTCGTCTGAAAAATCGGCCGGGCAAATTTCGGCGGTTTGACCGTTATATTTATCGTCATAAGTCCAAACTTTTTTCTGGCCGGGTCGTCTAATTTCAATCGGCGGCAGAGCGTAAACTTCTCGCGTCCGAAAATTGTCTACCACTCCGCAGGTGGCCTCGCGACCACAGAGATAATGCTCCACCAAGAGCGCTTGGGCCACGGCACGCGCGGCGACCAGAGCTTGAACTAACGCCGGGAAACTAGCGGCGAAAAATAGTCCAACCGACGATCCGCCGTTAACCGGTTTGATAATCCACGGCGGAGAAACTTTTTCAAAAACTTGCCGCGCGAGATCGCGATCGTCAAGCGTGGCGGTTGGTTCAATTGCTAAAGCCAAACCGGGCGGCACCTTCAAGCCGTGACGGCGGAAAATTTCTTTGGCTTGAACTTTGTTCATACTCAAAGCCGATGGAGCAACGCTCGAACCAGTGTAGGGAACGTTGAGTCCATCCAAGACACTTTGCACTTGTCCGTCCTCGCCGTATTCACCATGAAGCGCGTTGAAGAAAACGTCTACTTGGCGCGCAATACGCGCGGGCGCGGTTGGCAAACCGCCGAGATGCCAAAGGCCCGATCGGTCAATTAGAATGTCTTGCCGTGAATACTTTTCCGGCAAATGGGTTAAAACGCTTTGGCCAGTCTGTAACGAAACTTCGTATTCCGCACTCGGACCGCCGCGAATAACCCCAACGCGCATGGCTATTTTCCAACCAACTTGTTTATTTTGGACACAACATCGTCAAGGGTGAAATTGGCCTTGATCAAGAAATCTTCCACGCCGAGCGCGTTGGCTTTCTGGATGTCTTCTTTCTGTCCGAGGTTGGAAAAAATCACCACCGGCACGGTTTTGACAGTGGCCGAGGCCCGAATGTTTTTCAAAACCTCGAAACCATCTTTGCCGGGCAAAAGTAGATCCAAAAGTACGATATCTGGCTTGATGGTTTCGAGAAGCGAGATGGCGTTTTCCCCGTCCACGGCCACGTCAATTCGGTAACCCTCTTTCTCCAGGCGTTTGGCCGTCAGTGAACGCAAGAATTCGTCGTCCTCAACAATTAAAACGTGCTTTTGTTTCTCCGTCTCGTTGGTTTTATCCATAATAATTTTATCTCCAATTAACTTAAATAAAACAACTAATAAAAAATTACGGCGTTTTCGTTTCCGAACCTCGAAAAACCGGCAGAGTGAAGTGGAAGTTGGTTCCCGCGCCCTCCTTGCTCTCGAACCAAATATCCCCGCCGTGCTTTTCGATAATATCCCGAGCGATAAAAAGACCCAAACCGGTGCCGTTTGGTTCAAGACGAACGGCGTTTGAACCACGGAAGAAGCGGTGGAAAATTTTATCGCGTTCAGCGGCCGGAATACCAATGCCGCCGTCTGAAACGATCACTTCCAAGCTACTTCGGGCACTATTGATTCTAGCATCGCTCAAGTGGATTGTCACTCGCCCGCCAACCGGCGTGTATTTAATGGCGTTATCCACCAAATTTTCGAGGACCATGCCAATTTTAATCGGATCGGCGGCCACGGTAGGCAAGCCGTCAACCGATTTGATTAAGTCCAGCTTGATTTTTTTGCTCTCAGCCGGATTGGTGAATTCGAAAAGGATGCCTTCGGATAATTTGATTAGATCAACCGCGGTGAAGTTGTAGTCCGAGCGGTCGGCCTCGATGTAATCCACATTCAAGAGATCGTTGATGATTGTGATCATTCGTTCGGCGCTGTCGTAGCCCTTTTGAAGAAAATTTTTCTGGTCAGCGGTAATCGGCCCCATGTTGCCACCAAGAATCATGTGGAATGTCCACTTGATCGCCGCAAGCGGCGTCCGCAGTTGATGGGTGGTCACGGAAACGAACTTTGATTTAGCTTGTTCCAAACTCTGCAAGCGTTTGTTCGCCAGAGACAATTCAAAATCTTTGTCGAAGAGTTGTTTGGCGTAAGCTTCGAGTTCGTGATTTAGTTTTTTAACCTCACCGATTTTAACTTCTTCCTCGCGAATTTTTTCAACCATTAACCGATCGCGCTCTTTTTGCAATTTATGGGTATAACCAATGAAGAAGCCCATGATGAGAAGATAGGCGACGATTGGCACCACGAGCAACCAGTGAATGCCGTTCGTCACGCCGGCGGTGTTGATGATCAAGGCCAGAACCACAAGCAGGGTCAGGGTGATCACCCCCCAGAAAACCAGCGGGTTAATCGGCGTCTTGCCGATCTCGATTAAACTTCGCCGTTCAGGAACTTCCATAAGCGAGGCGACGCCTCGAAATTAATTATACTATCTTCCGTCGTTGTTGCCTATGATAAGTCAGCGCGAAGCGATGAGCTTCGGCATTTATCCTAATCGCCAACCGACGAATGGCCGGGTTTAATATCTGCCCCGAATCAGCGATCACCTCTTTGGCCCGATGATGTTCATTTTTAACCACCGCCACGAGAGGGATTTTCAGGTTGGCCGTCAGCAACGCCGCGCGCGCCGCCAGAAGTTGATTGCCGCCGCCATCAACGACAATTAAATCCGGTCGAGGCCATTCTTGATGAGCCGCGCGGCGCGCGATAATCTCCCGCAAATTGGTTAAATCATCGCCGCGGTGGTTAACTTTAAATTTTCGATATGCGCTTTTTTTAAATTCGCCTTGTTCGGCCACCACCATCACGCCCACAGCGTGAGTCCCCGCCAAATGAGCGACATCGTAGGCCTCCCAACGTTTTCCGGTTATTCGAGAGTCAGTTATCGTTTCGCTTGCGGCCACTGATTTGATCAACGAGATGTCTTGGATATGCTAGAGAGCAAAAAGTTGGTTACGCGCGCGGGCGGCCAGTTCAAACTCTTGCCGCCGGGCGGCAGTCCTCATCTCCTGCTCCAGCCGCCGAATCAGATTTTTCTTTTTTCCGCGAAACAACAATCGTAACTGGTTAATCAGTTTCCGGTAATCTGAAGGGGTAATCGCGCCGACACAGACCCCGGGACATCGCCCCAATTGGTAATTAAAACAGGCCTGGCCCGAGTGGGGTTCACAATAATCGCGCCAGGGAAAAATTTTTCGGATAATCTTCAGTGCCGCTTTTAATTCCGCGGCGTTGGGAAACGGCCCGAAAACGTCCCGGGTTGACTGTTTAGACAAATCTTTCCCGCGAACCGTCAGTACGCGTGGCCAAGGATCAGCCGTGATGACGACGAACCAAAAACTTTTATCGTCCTTGGCTTTGCTATTATATTTTGGCTGATGCTTCTTGATCAGTTCGGTTTCGAGGAGCAGGGCTTCCAAAACCGAGTCGGTGGTTTTGCAACTGACACTGGTCGCCAGAGCCAACATTTGAACCAATCGCGGCCCGCGGGTTTGCTCAATCTCGGCTTGAAAATAACTGCGCACTCGATCACGAAGCGAGGTGGCCTTACCAATGTATAAAATCTCCCGCCCGCGTTTAAAAAAATACACCCCGGGCCGATCGGGTAATTTTTTACCTAATCTTTTCATTTTTTTATTTCCGCCCCAGCGCGCGGCGCAAATATTTGGCCGTGTGGGAACCAGCCACGCGCGCCACCTCTTCGGGCGTTCCGCACGCTACGATCTCGCCGCCGCCGCGTCCACCTTCTGGCCCGAGATCAATCACATAATCGGCGTTTTTAATTACTTCTAAATTATGTTCGATGACGACTACTGTGTTCCCCCGTTCAACCAGTTTTTGCAAAATTACAATCAAATGACGAATGTCTTCGTAATGCAAACCAACCGTCGGTTCGTCGAGTAGATACATCGTTTTTTCGGTGAAAGGGCGATAGAGTTCGGAGGCAATTTTGACCCGCTGGGCCTCGCCGCCGGACAAGGTGGTGGCCGACTGACCAAGCTCCAAGTAACCCAAACCGACTTCGTTCAAACTTTTCAAACGATCGGCCACGGCCGGGATGTCGCCGAAAAAATCTAACGCTTCTTCAACCGTCAGTCGGAGAATCTCGTAAATATTTTTGTTTTTGTATTTCACCGTTAGGGTTTCTTTATCAAACCGTTGGCCGCGACAAATTTCGCATTCAACATAAACCGTTGGCAAAAAGTGCATTTCAACCGCCACTAAACCGTTCCCCTGACAGGCCTCACAGCGACCACCACGAACGTTGAAA
>CAYHYA010000020.1:0-5999 GCA_964360815.1 uncultured Candidatus Saccharibacteria bacterium
CAACTGGTGCTCGACGCCGTGGCTTATTATCTGCCCTCGCCGCTCGACGTGCCGCCGCCGGCGGCCGTGGACGAAAAAACCGGCCAAGATTTGAAGATCGAAGCGCGTGACGATGCCCCGTTCACGGCGTTGGCGTTTAAGACGGCGACCGATCCGTTCGTTGGCTCACTGACTTATTTTCGCGTTTATTCCGGCCGTCTGACGGCCGGCTCCTATGTTTTAAACACGCGCACCGGTGATCAGGAACGAATCAGCCGCTTGGTGCAAATGCACGCCAATGACCGCCAAGAGATCAAAGAGATCGGGGTCGGCAATATCGCCGCCACGGTTGGTTTGAAAGATACCAAAACCGGCGACACGCTGTGCGCGCCGGATTACCCCGTCTTGCTTGAAGGCATTGACGTGCCGGAGCCCGTCATTTCGTTACGGATTGAACCGAAAACTAAAGCCGATCAGGAGAAAATGGGTTTGGCGCTAAAGAAATTATCGGATGAAGACCCGACCTTTCGAGTCAAGGGCGATCAGGAAACCGGCGAGACGATTATTTCCGGCATGGGCGAATTACATCTTGAAATTATTGTTGATCGAATGAAACGGGAATTTAGCGTTGCGGCCGATGTTGGCAAACCGCAAGTGGCGTATAAAGAAACGATCACCGTGCCGGCCGAAGCCGAAGGTCGCTACATTAAACAATCCGGCGGCCGCGGTCAGTACGGTCACGTGCGGCTCCGGATCAAGCCGCTTGAGCCGGTGGTGGTTGGCGCTAAGGTGTCCAAGAATGTTTCGCGCGAAGCGCATTTTGAATTCATCAACGCGATCAAGGGCGGCGTGGTACCGCTCGAATATATCCCCGCGGCCGAAAAGGGTATTCGCGAGGGTTTGGATCGCGGCGTGGTGGCCGGTTTCCAATTGGTGGATATTTCAGCCGAACTCTACGACGGTTCTTATCACGAAGTGGACTCGTCCGAAATGGCCTTTAAGATTGCCGGTTCCATGGCCTTGCAGGAAGCGGCCCGGCGGGCCAAGCCAGTGCTCCTTGAACCGGTGATGCGGGTTGAGGTGATCGTGCCGGAGAAGTTCATGGGTGACGTGACCGGCAGTTTGTCGGGCAAGCGCGGCCAGATTGAGAGTATGGAAACACGCGGCTTGGCCAAGGTGGTGCGCGCTCGCGTGCCGCTCGCTGAAATGTTTGGTTACATGACCGCCCTACGTTCGATGACGGAAGGTCGCGGCACCTTCACTATGGAATTTGATAAATACGAAATCGTGCCCGCCAACGTCGCCGAAAAAATCATCGAGACGCGGAAATAAATATGTTAAACTCCAAACGTGGTCTCGGAAAGGTTTGGATGGTCATAGTTATTTTGGTGGTTTTTACTACTGGGGCTTATATCTGGGAGCAAAGTTTTGTCCCCTCCATAGATTTTGATTATCCTAGTCTTGCCTGGAAAACATACTCAAATCCTTATTACAACATTAGGTATCCTTATGACTGGTTACTAAATTCTTCAAAAGCAATACCCGCTAATGAATATGAAAGTTCAATAGTGGCATTCGTAAAAGAAAATCATAAATTTGAAGTTTATATTCCTAGTGCTTACAGCCCAAGTATTTGTTTGTTTGAAGGAGATTCTCCGTACACAATAGCCGGCGAAGCTTCGACGGTTAAAATTATCGGGGACTATATTGAAGTAAAATCTTCTCTGAATACTTTTAGAAGACCTGTAAATTCCAAACCGGTTGATGGTCGAACAAACGAGCAGGTATTTCTAATATGCCAAAAAGAGAAAAATACTAATTTTTTTACAACTTCAAATATTCACTTCTCTGTGCCGATAAATTATAACAGTAACCTTGTTTCACAGATGGACGAAATTTTGAAAACATTTGAAGATAAATGATAGAAGTCGGACTTCCATCAGTTGGTTGGTGTGGATAAAAAAATAGCTTCGGAGAATTTACTTTGATACAATTCGGAGCGAATGGAAATTATGGCTTTGGTGCTACTTTGGCCGTTTCTCATCTTCATTTTGGGGGTAACTTTTATCGCCCTCGTTGATTTAAACCTCGGCGGTTGGTGGCTGGCCTTGATCATCATTGGTTACTTGGTTTATTTGCCGTTCTTGAGAGAGTCAAAGAGGAGAGGCGTTTCGAGTATGAGCAATACCGGGCAACTAGAGATTTTAAGACAAGCCGTCATCACCTTCGCCCTCGCTCTGCTGGCTCCGGTTTTCGTTAAATATTTGATCGAATCTTTACACACCTCGCTTCCGGCGGTTATCGGCGGGCTGTTTTTCGGCTTCGCCCTAGTGGTTTGGGGTGTGTTTATTCGGAACAATAAAACGATTTCTTGGGGCAATATCGCTGGCGGGGCTCTAACCATTGTTTACGTCTATAGTCAGATTTGGGAATTAGGCGAACTGGCGCGGGTTTACGCCACCGGCTTCGGCCTAGCCGTGGCGGTGGTGGTGTCGGTAATTAAACTTAAAGATCGTCTTTTAACCACCAACCGAACATGAACAAAAACGATGTCACCAAACTGATTTTGGGTTTAGTCATTCTCGTTTTCTCGACGACTTTTGCCTATTTTACTGCCAGGTATTTGAGAACGAGTGGCACTTTTGGTTATTGGCCAACCTTGACCATGTTTTCAATCGGCTACATTCTGCTCGGGGTGATTTGCGCCAAAATTTATCCGGTTAGTTTAGGATTTCTATTTGCCTCGGTGATTCTGTTGCTCCACAATCTTTCGGATAACTTTGATGAGTTCGCCAGCATTCACAAAACCATCATTGTTGGCTTTGCTTTAGTGGTGCTCTATATTTTCGCTTGGCATAAACTGAAAGACCCTCTAGAAAACAATCAACCCGTTCAACCGGTTCAATAAAAAACCCCGCGTTGGTGGCGGGGTTTGAGTTTTGGCGGAGTTCGATAGACGAGCAAGCTTAAGCTTATTTGGATGAGGGGGCATATCGGCCGTCACTCATGACCTTTTCCTCTTGTCGCCACGAAGACTCATCATCGTAATTCCTGGCGGAAAACAAGAAGTACAAAAACCACATTCCAAACAAGAAAATGCCAGCCATAACCCACATACTGGTTCGTCCATCGGGACGATTTTCGTCAACCTTCGTTTCAGGTTCCACTTTTTACTCCTTACTTAATCAGGTTCTCTACCTTCGCAATCCTAAACCTAAATAGTATTTTTGTCAAACATTATCACCACCCAGACGACCAAAGCAACAAAGAGCAGTTGCAGGGTTAAGCCGAGCACGGGTCGGTGTTTGATCCGATAGTTGGTGTGAATCCAGTGATGGAAGCGTTGAAGTTGGGTGAGAATTGGCCAGCGCAGTTTGAAATAGCAAAATTGTAACAGGTCGGGCAACACGCCACCGGCCGTTCCGGCCAAAAAGGTCACTATGCCCAGCCGGCCATGGTCAGTGAAAAAAGAGTGGAAAATCGCCCAGGCTAAAAACAAACCAGCCAGAGCATCAAAACCAATTTTTATCAGATCGAGATAGAAATTACGGCCGACGACCAAATCGTTCTGGAGATAATCTTGATCGTTCTCGTGTTTCGACCGCAGTTCATAATCCCAGTGGGGAATGGCATCCAGGAGAAAGTGACTCGCAAAACCGACCACAAAGGCCAACCCCGGTCGAGTCGGGACGAGTGTCGCCAGGGCGGCACCGGTGATGGCATGGGTGGCGAGAATCATCGTTCCAGATAATAACACGATTATTTGGTACACCGTCTTGACTCTTGGAGCGGTTTTAGTTTAGGATGTAAGTTCAAGTTGAACTTATTACCAAGTAACTTTAAAGTAGAAAAATATGGCAGAAAAATTCGATCGTTCCAAACCCCACGTTAACGTCGGCACAATCGGCCACGTTGACCACGGCAAGACCACCCTGACCGCGGCGATTTTGCACGTGCTTAATCTGGCTGGCAAGAAGGTCAAACTGAAAAAGGTTGAAGACATTGATAACGCGCCGGAGGAGCGCGAGCGCGGTATCACCATCGCCCTGTCGCACAACGAGTACGAAACGGACGCGCGCCACTACGCGCACATTGACGCCCCGGGTCACGCTGATTACATCAAAAACATGATCACCGGCGCCGCGCAAATGGACGGCGCGATTATCGTCGTGGCGGCGACCGATGGCGTGATGCCGCAAACTCGCGAACACATTCTTCTGGCTCGACAAGTCGGCGTGCCGCGCATCGTGGTTTTCTTGAACAAGGTTGACATGGTTGATGATCCGGAACTGGTTGATTTGGTGGAAACCGAGGTGCGAGAACTGCTGTCTAAATACGAGTATGACGGCGATAAGGCGCCGGTGGTTCGCGGTTCCGGTCTCAAAGCTTTGGAGGCCAAGACCGCCGATGATGAGTGGGCGAAGAAAGTTTTGGAGTTAACCAACGCCCTCGACACCTATATTCCAACACCGGTGCGCGAGGTGGATCGGCCATTTCTCATGCCGGTCGAAGACATCTTCTCGATTGAAGGTCGAGGGACGGTCGTGACCGGTCGAATTGAGCGCGGCAAGGTCAAGGTGGGCGAAGAAATCGAGATTATCGGTCTCCACCCCACGGTTAAAACGACGGTTACTGGTATTGAAATGTTCAACAAATCGCTCGACGAAGGTATCGCTGGTGATAATGCCGGTATTCTCTTGCGCGGCACGAAGAAAGAAGAGGTCACGCGCGGACAAGTTTTGGCCAAAATTGGCAGCGTTACGCCGCACACCGACTTCGAATCCGAGGTCTATATTTTGAAGAAAGAGGAGGGCGGCCGACACACGCCGTTTTTCACCGGCTACAAGCCCCAGTTCTATATTCGAACCACCGATGTAACTGGCGAGGTTACTTTGCCGGAAAACGTCAAAATGGTTATGCCGGGCGATACCATCACCTTCAAGGTTAAATTGGTCGCGCCGGTGGCGCTTGAAGAGAAGCAACGTTTCGCCATTCGTGAAGGTGGGAAGACGGTCGGCGCGGGCGTGGTGACAAAAATAGTGGCTTAATCGTTGTTACTAAATCAACCTCTTTATGGTTCAAGGTGTCAGCAGTCGGGCTAAAAAGGCCGAAGCCGAAAGTATCCAGAAAATTAGGATTCGCGTTTCGGCTTACGAGCACAAAATTCTTGATGTCTCCGTCAAGCAGATTGTTGACACCGCGCGGCGGCATGATGGTCAGATCGAGGGGCCGATTCCTCTGCCAACCGAGATCAAAAAGTACACGGTTAACCGGAGCTCGTTCGTGCATAAAAATGCCCGCGAACAGTTCGAGATGCGGATCCATAAACGCTTGATTGATATCATCAGTCCGTCGGCAAAAATCATTGAACAATTAACCAGTCTCAACCTGCCTTCCGGCGTCAATGTTGACGTCAAAATGATCTAATGAAAATTATCGGCACTAAACAAAGGATGACCCAGGTTTTTGACGACACCGGAACGGTTCACGCGGTGACGGTTTTAAGTGTGGCCAACACCGAACTTGCCCCGGGTGATCAGGTCGCCGTGAGCGGCTTGTCTAAAGGTAAGGGCTTTCAAGGTGTGGTTAAGCGTCACGGTTTCTCCGGTGGGCCGCGCTCGCATGGCCAGAAACATTCTGAGCGGGAACCAGGTTCAATTGGCGGCGGCCTGCGCACGCGCGTGCCTAAGGGCATGCGCATGGCTGGTCGAATGGGTGGCCGACGGGTGACCGTGCAAAATTTGCGGATCGTGGCCGTCAATCAAACGGCTGGCGAACTCTTGGTCGGCGGCGCCATTCCCGGTCGAGCCGGCACCAAGCTCGAAATTAAGAAAACTAGCTAAGATTTAACATGAAAGCGAAAGTCTACAATCAGGACGGCCAAGCCGAAGGCACAGTTGATTTACCGGAAGCGGTTTTCGGCTTGCCGTGGAATGCTGATCTCGTTCATCAGGTCGTGGTTGGTTTGCAAGCCAACCGTCGCTTGGGTTTGGCGCACGCCAAAGATAGGGGGGAGGTGC
>CAYHYA010000020.1:6009-6861 GCA_964360815.1 uncultured Candidatus Saccharibacteria bacterium
CCCCCTCCCATTTATTGACACCGGCCTCGCGACCCGCCGCCCCCCCCAGCCCGGGGGCCGGCCCCCGCCGCCCCCAAGAAACCGTGGCGTCAGAAGGGGACGGGTCGCGCGCGGCATGGTTCCAGTCGCTCGCCGCTTTGGCGCAAGGGCGGCGTGACCCACGGCCCGAGAAACGATCGTGATTATACGCAAAAGATAAATCGCAAAATGCGCCAGAAAGCCCTCTACACCATCTTATCGGCCAAACAACGCGCCGGCCAACTCTTGTTTTTGAAAGACTTAAAATTGCCAACCGCCAAAACCCGTGCCGCCACGGCCGTTTTAGCCGCCCTGTCTGGACTAACGGGCTTTGATCAATTAACGTATCGCGCCGGCTGCCGCGCGATTATTGCTGTGCCGAAGAAAAGCACCGACCTCGTTCGCAGTTTTCGCAACCTCAAGGCCGTGTCCCTCGAAGAAACCAGAAATCTTAATCCGCTCGAGTTGTCGCGTTATCGCCACTTGATTTTGGTTGAACCAGAAAGTAGTTTAACCACGATCGCTAAATCGAACTAAGAACTAACATGAGTGAAGATAAAAAAGAAAAAAAGCCCTCAATCCTAGAGCCGCACGTCACAGAGAAGGTGACGGCTGGTCAGAGCCAACCAGCGCCGGTCTACACTTTCGCTGTGGCTTCGAGCGTCAACAAGGTCGAGGTGCGGCGAGCGATCATGGCCGAATACAAGGTCAAGCCACTAAAAATCAGGATGGTTAATTTGCCGCGCAAGCAGTTCGTTTATCGCGGTCATCCGGCTTGGAAACCGGGTTTGCGGAAGGCCCTGGTTTACTTAAAACCTGGTGAAAAAATTAATC
>CAYHYA010000021.1:0-5098 GCA_964360815.1 uncultured Candidatus Saccharibacteria bacterium
AGAAGAGCTGGTATTATTAAAAGTGAGGGTGTCCTAACTCTGGGTTGAATTTAGGCTCACAATCTACTAGAGATGCTAGCAAATCCATGAAATCTCGTCAAGTGGGTAAATCTAACTGGGTATAACTAGCCAAAAACTGCTCCCGATAAGCCCTGAGGCGATCGTCAAGAATTGACTGCCGGATTTGCTTAACCAGATTGACGAAAAAGTAGAGATTGTGAATCGAAGCGAGCGTTGGGCCGAGCATTTCTTTAACTCGAAAAAGGTGGGCCAGATAACTGCGGGTATAATTTTGACAAGTGTAGCAAGTGCAGTCCGCTTCCACTGGCGCCAAATCAGCTCGATAAGCCGCCCGCAAAATGTTGATCCGTCCGTGTTTAGTTTCGAGCGCGCCGTGACGCGCCAGGCGCGTCGGGGCAACACAATCGAAAGTGTCTACACCGCTTTCGATCCCGGCAAAGAGATCAGCCACCGCTCCGATTCCTAAGAGATGTCGCGGTTTGCTCGCTGGTAAAATTCGATTAACGCTGGCCACCGTTGATTCGATGTCGGCCTTGTTAAACGAGCCGCCGATACCGAAACCGGCAAAATCGAGTCCGCCAATTATTTTGGCACTCGCCGAACGGAGCGCGGGGAAACGCCCGCCCTGCACGATCCCAAACAAGGCCTGGTCGCCGCCCAAGCGGCGATGCTCGGCCAAGCTCCTGTCTGCCCAAACATGAGTGCGGTCCATGGCCTGACGCTGATAATCAACACTAGCGCGCGGCGACGGACATTCGTCAAACGCAAAGATAATGTCCGCGCCGAGGGCGTGCTGAATTTGCAATGACTTCTCGGGGGTAAAGCGATGGGTGCTACCGTCACGACAGGAACGGAAAGTGACGCCGTCTTCATCAATTTTCACCAACGAAGGATTGGTTGGCTTGCTCGGTTCGGCCGATGGCGCGGCGGCAATTTTTGATATTTTTTGACCAAAACCGGCACCGAGCGAGAAAACCTGAAAACCGCCCGAGTCCGTCATCGTCGGACCAGACCAGTTCATGAACTTGCCCAAACCGCCGGCGGCGGCCACCACTTCCGCTCCGGGGGCGAGGTGTAAATGGTAAGTGTTACCAAGAAGCACGGTCGCGCCAAGCGCCCGCGCCATCTCGGTGGTCACGGCCCGTATCGCCGCCCGCGTGCCCACCACCACGAAGGCCGGCGTGGCGAACGAACCGTGGATCGTCTCAACCACCCCGGCGCGGGCCAGCGAATCGGTTGCTTGTTTTTCGATGACGAAACGAAAAATGTTAGTTAGTAAACCGGATTACAAGCCCGACACACGCCGAGCGCTTCCAGTTTGTCGAGATACTGAACCACCGTGCGCACAAACTCGGCCTGACTCCAAACGAGCGGGGCCACCGATAACTGCTGTCCGGTCGTCGGTTCGAGTTGTTCGGAAAGAATACCGCTCGGCGTGGCCTGACGCACACACCAGTCGAGCCAAATTTTAACTTTTTCGAGTTCGACCTCCGTTCGCGCCGCGGCCACGTAATATTGCGCCAACCACAAACCAGTAATGAACCACGGATTGCCCACGTGCGTCGAGCCGGCCGGACGATGATAACCATCGTTTTCGTAACGCGCCAGACCACCGATGCCCGTTCGGTTAAGCAGAACCTGTTCGGTTAAGCCGATCGCTTGCTTGACTCGTTCGTCATCCGGCGGCAAAACGCCAAAAGTGAAAATGCCGTAAATACTCGAGCAGTCAATCGTCAGATCGGCGACGATCTCCCTCTCGCTAAATTTAATCATTTTGCAAAAATAACCCCGCGATTGATCGAAAAGGTATTTGAGTATCCCCGCCTTCATCATTTCGGCGGTTTCCAGATATAAATTTTCACTCTTGACCTTGCCGAGCAGATGGGCAAAATTGGCAGCGGCGCGCAAGGCCCCGTACACGCTCGCGGCGGTAAAGGTGGAGACGCCCCACTTCTCTTCCCATAAATCATAACTCGGTTTCGGCAAGCCGGTGCGTTCGTCGCGATAAAGCACCATAAAGTCGGCGGCGCGGCGGATGAGCGAATTGTAAACCGTTTCAACAAATTCCAAGTCTTTGGAAATTTCGTAGTGACGCCAGAGTGTTACCAAAACAAGCGCCGTGCCGTCTTCCTGAATCGGCAGTTGCAGTTCGCCGCTCGGGCCAAGCCATGGATGCCAAGAACTACCGAGCGCACCATCGGGACTGTATTTGTGCATAAAATAACCATCTGGTGAAATGGTTTGATTGCAAAAATTAAAAAAGAGCCGCGCCACGTTGACGTCACCGGCGCCCGACAAGGCCAGTGCGGCCATTGCCGCGTCGCGCAACCAAACGTAAGCGTAAGTATCTTTATCGCTTTGCCGAGAATTTGAATCACTCGAAGCCACGATCGCGCCATTATTGCTGACATGAGACCGAATAATCAGCAAAGATTTATTAAACAACTTAACGACGCTCGGCGTCAGACCATGGAAACTAAATTGTCGGCGATTAATCCAGGCCCGCCAAAAATTCTTGGTCGTCTCGATCAGGTGACCCGGGCCGAGCTTCAAAACATAATTGTTCAATTCGGCCACTTCGCTAATGGACTCCCCGACCGTTAACCAGTAATAGAGAATTTTTTCTTCGAGCGGTGCCAGTTCGGCCTCTAGCCCGATGACGGAGTCAACCCGACCGTGTTCGATGTTGTTTTTCGCTAGTCGGCCATCCTCGGCGTCTTTATGCGTTCCTTCTTTGCCCTCGGCACCAAAAACGCCGGTCGAGTAATCGTCAAAGGGCTTGCCCTCGAAAGTGCCGTTAATGAGGAAGACGCGACGGTTGCGATAGTGAATAACCGCCCGCTGAGTTGGGTCAAAGTAGGCGGTGTGGGCAACGTGGGATTCGTACGGTTCAAATTGATGATGAAAAAATATCTTCAGTGAACGCGAAGAATCATCGCGAAGATTTTTCACCACCACCCGCCGGAGAAAAATGTTTTTCTCGTTATAAACCAGATCAGTCAATAGGAGCGACACACCGAGGGACTGATTGACCGCCAGAATTTTGCCAGCCAGAGTGTCGTCTTCTGATTCAACCGTCAGGTGCCACTCCGGATCGGCCAGCCACGACAGACGACCATCGGCGAAGACGCCGACTTGATGACACAGGCGCCCGCCGACGTGATTTTCAAAACCGGCGTAGGGGAAATAGAGGTCGCGCACCTCGCCGAAAGAACCGATGTTGACGAGGAGACTACCGTTGCCAAGCGTTAAAGCATTAGACATTGTAACCGGCAAGAGCTCGCCGCACCGCCGCCAAGGCGGCGTTTCTCGTGTGGGCCCGACCAAGAGCAGCAGCGCAGGTCCGATCAGCCAGAACCTGACTAATCCACGGCACAAAGTCGTTACCGCCCGTTCGACCGTCGGGCAATTTTCGGGCGGTGTGATAAACGAACTGTTCATCGGTCATGATTTCGAGAAACTTAGCCAGATCAAACAAACTTCGCAGGGTCGGCCCGCGATAAACCCAGAAAGCATTCTGGTTGTTGGCGATCACCAAAACCTTTTTCTTTTTCGAGCTGACTTTTTTCACCGTCTTTGTTTTTGTGATTTTTTTCATATACCGATAATTTTAACTTATCGCAACGGGTGTGTTAAGAGCCATGGGACGGTCAACTCGTGAGCGCAGATCGTTAACGGCGTTCATATAGGAAATAAAGGCCTCATAGGGTGACGGGTAAGGATTAAAGTAAGCGTGAACATCGCCATCGGCGAACCACTTAGTGCACATGTAATAAAAATGGTCAGAGGTTTGCAGACGGCGCCAGCTTTCGATAGTCGTTTCATTCTTCGTGGCGAGAACCAACGGTTCCAGTTCGTAAACGGCCTCAAGCGCCGCGGTCTGAAGTTCGTTGCCGGTCCAAGCCGAGAGGTCGCGTTCGGTATCGGCCCAGGTAACCACTTCCGGCGCGTCAACCTCGTCCATCGCTGGATAACGTTCGGCCGCCTCTTCAACCGTGACGAAATCGTTGTCGGGATGCTTCAAAATTTCCGCCGGCAAATGATTAAGAAAATCAAAAATGCCGGTCTCGGCCCACTGATGCTCGCCGAAGGTTTCGTAATCCATGAATAAATTGATCACGTGGCCTTGACCGTTCGCGGCGTTGACCCAGTGACTAAACTTGGGCGCATCGAGCGGCCAACCCGACCACGAACGTTCAGAGAAACGGAAAGCGATGTCATCCGACAGGCGATAGTTTTTCAAAAGCAGGGCGATCTTCTTCGTGCCGTGCGGTCGGTAGACGAAGTTTGGGCTACGCCAACCAAGCACCCGATCCCAGCCCTCGGCCAAGACGCCGCGATAGCCAGCCCGTTCGGCCCAGCGACCGAGATTGTTGTTGTAGGCCAATTCGGTATTGCGAAAAACTTTCGGGATCACGCCGAAAATTTCTCGAACTTTTTTTCGATGCCGCGCCACTTGCCGTTCAAATTCCGGCAAAGAATAGAAAAAAGACAGTGAGTGATGATGCGTCTCGCCCAGAATTGCCGCGCGGCCGGTGGCGACGAGCGCGCGGAACGAATCGAGCGTCTCCGGAGAATAAGCGGCCAGTTGTTCGAGTAACACGCCAGACAAAGAGAAACTGATTTTGAACTCGGGATGTTTCTTGAGTAAAGTTAAAAAAAGTTGGTTAGCCGGCAAGTAGCACTTCTTGCCGACCTTGTGGATAATTCGTTCGTTATTTAAATTACTTTCCGATTGGTCATTAAAATAGTCCGGCTCGCGGCCGATATCGAAAATCCGATACTTCTTAACCCGCCGCGGCTGATGAACTTGAAAATAGAAACACACACTCGGCATGGAGTTATTTTAGCATAAAACATGAACCCCGCTGCAAAAGGAATTTTGCAGCGGGGGCAAAGGTAAGAAGATTGAAGTGAGCAGGGTTAACAAACTGCCTGACGGACCCCACCAACCGGGTTGGCACCGCCGCGATCGGACCAAACCACCCAGAACATGCCGCCCGCGTCGAACCAGCTGGCGTAGGCCACGCGGCCACCGGGGCCCAGACTCGGAGTACGGGTCCAGCCAACGACATCG
>CAYHYA010000022.1:0-5098 GCA_964360815.1 uncultured Candidatus Saccharibacteria bacterium
GGCCCAAATCCCGGGCACTGATGTTCGTTGGTTTTTCGGGTCAACGACGATTGAACCATACTGGTTGGTGGCAACCAGATCCGTGATCAGGCCGGTGTTGGGAGTAAAACCGATTTCGACGAAAATACCCTCGGTCGGCAACTCTACCCTCTCGCCAGTCAGTTTGTTTTTGTAAATCAAAGCCGTGACGAATTTATCACCCGCCACTTCGACCGTCTCGGCATTTTTGATCACCGTCATTTTTGGGTTAGTCAAAACTTTTTCCACCGTGATTGGGTCGGCCTTGAACTCGTTACCGTGATGGATCAGGGTAACATTTTTAGCGTAGGCCAGAAGTTGGAGCGCGGTTTCGAAGCCGGCGTTGCCACCACCGAGCACAACCACTTGCTTGTCGGCAAACAACGGCCCGTCGCAGGTGGCGCAATAGGTGATCCCTTTTTGTTCAAAAGTGTCCGCACCTGGCACGAGCAACTTCCGCCGCTGGGCCCCGGTCGCCAGAAAGACCGTTTTGGCCTCGACCGTTTCGCCCCTTTCCGTCTGAAGTAAAAAAAGTTTTTCTTTCGATTCAATCTTTTTTACTCGGGTTTGAGTCTTGATTATCAAATTTTCACCTTCATAAACGCGCAGGTGTTGCTCGAGTTGTTTGGCTAAATCATCACCGCTGATCGAGGGCGTGCCGATCCAGTTTTGGATTTCCGCCGAGACGCTCGATTGACCGCCAAAGTCAGTGGTCAAAAAAATCGTCTTCAACTGCTTCCGTACCGCGTAAACCCCGGCCGCCACCCCGGCTGGACCGCCCCCAATAATTGCTAGATCAAAAATCATGGTTTATTCCGTAAACCGAAAAGTGGAGAGGATTTGAGTGGCCAATTCATTAGGATCGAAATTTATTATTTCCTCGTTGCACTCATTTATCTTCTTTTGATCTCCATACGGGCTACAATCATTTGGCTGACTAAGCGTAAAACTTAATTCCCAAAATTTACTTGCAATATCCAGATCATAAAAATAATGAGTGTACTTTGTACCGAGGGCCACACCAGAGATATTGCGACCACAAATTCTTGGTTCGGTACTAATTATTTCTTGCCCTTGATCATCGCAGAAGGACCTGGCAGCATAAGAATTAATCGTTGGAGGCCACACGTGAGTTTTGATGTATTTTGTCCAAAGCATATCTGGATATTTAAACTCAAACCCATACTCATCATTCCGGTAAGTTTGCCAACCATCCGTCTCCAACTTGGAAGTCGGACTTCCAAGTTGGTTTTGCCACAGCCAATAGCCACCACCCAAAACAACCAGGGCAATGATAATCAGGGCGATATTCGAGAAGCCGCGAGGCCTAATCAACTGATTCATGGTTAATTTTCAATAATTTTAATAAATTCTTCTGGAGTCAATTCGGCATCACGCAAAATTTTTCTTAAAAGACCACGACTCACCATTTTATAATCTGGAACAGTAACTGACTTTCTTTCTGGGTGAGACAACCGAATATGACTACTCTGTCGCCCGATCTCTTCATAACCAATGGCCTCTAAAATCTTGACCACCTCCTTGCCTGATAAAATCGGCAATCGGGGCATATAAATTAGACAGCCAGAGTATGGAAACTCAACTCTTTCGATTGATAAGATCGAAGAAAGCTCTGATTAATTTTGTCTTCTAAAACAAGGGCGATCACTTTTTTAATATTATTCAAAGCTTCGTCGAGGGTCTTCCCTTGGCTATAGCAGCCATCGAAAATCGGACACTCAATTACATAGTATCCATTCTCATCTTTTTCGACAATAATTGGTAATTGTTTGGCCATTTTTTTATGATAACATTTTTAGGGTTTCTTCGCCCATCGCAGAAAGGCCGAAATCGTCTTCAACTGCTTCCGTACAGCGTAAACCCCGGCCGCCACCCCGGCCGGCCCACCCCCAATAATTGCGAGATCAAAAATCATAATCTGTTAATTTTTTAGTAAGTGTTATCGGATTTCGTCTCGATCATGGTAACACTGATCATCCGTTCATTCACCAAAACTTTATAAACAATTCGATAATGGCCAACCCGTCGTCGCCACGTGTCTACCTCGCCCTTAATTTTCTTGATGTCACCACAATACGGATCCTCATTGATCTCATCCAGCACTTTTAAAAGACGGCTCGCGCTAGCTTTTGGCAGTCCCAGTAAACTTTTTCTGGCGTGATTGGCGATGTAAAGTTGCCAACTCATGTTTTAATTTAGACAAAGAGACATAATTACCCTGATTGATCTCGGCCAAACCCTTTCGGTGTCGATCTCGTTCTAAAGAAGTAAAACCTTCGGAGACCACAGAAGACCGCCAGGCCACAAAAGCTTGATATTCACGTAGTGGCACCGGTACAGTTTTAACTCGACTAATCGTTTCCATCTTTCAATCCTAACACGAACCCCCTATTTCGTAAACCGAAAAGTGGAGATAATATTCTCTAGGTCATCTACTCTCTTTGTTCCCTGCGCGGTTTCTTCTTTATATGTAATTGGTAGAACGTAATTAATTGAGAATAGATTGTTTTTAGAAAAAATGTAATAAGTTCCCCAACAACCATCATCACACTCCTGCGCTCTAATAAATGGTTCGCCAGAAATAGTTTTACCTTCAGCAAGATCGGCTGGACCAAAATCAGCCAAGATATCAGGGCGTCTGTAATTCAAATAAGTTTTCAACGCAGAGTAGTTGTTGTATTTATTAAACAATTCGGGGTTATGAGAAAACCTTAATTCAGTTACTACTCCAGCCAGATTTTTTATACTATCTTTAATACAAAGAAAATCCTTTTCTTCGTTTGCACAAATACTCCAATCCACTGGATACTTCACCTCAAACCCATATTCTTCGTTCCGGTAAGTTTGCCAACCGCCCGTCTCCAACTTGGAAGTCGGACTTCCAAGTTGGTTTTGCCACAGCCAAAAGCCACCACCCAAGACGACCAGAACAATGATAATCAGAGCGACACTCGAGAAACCTTGTTTATTGTTCATGATTAATTTTATTTAATCTTATAAATTTTCCTACGGTTTCTTGGCTCGTCTCAGGAAAGCTGGAATAGACGACCAGTCGTCTTCTTCGGTTTTGTTTTGGTTGGTCACGGGCGCCTTACTGCCAACCTCGGGGCGTTTGACGAAGCGATGGTCGGCTGGTTCGTGGTTGGTCGGGCTCGAGTCGCGTTCGCCGGTGGGGTTCTGGTCACCGATCGCCACCATCGGCTTCTTTTTGGCGGTTTCGGGGAAACCGGAAGCGATGACGGTAATCTTGATCTCGTTTTTATTTAACTTTTCGTCGTGAATAGCGCCGAAAATAATCTTGGCGTTCGGATCAACCGATTCAATAATAATTTTTGCCGCCTCTTGAATCTCGTACATCGTCATGTCGTTGCCGCCGGCAATGGCGAAGAGCACGCCGCGGGCGCCGTCAATGGAAACGTCGAGCAGGGGCGAATTGATCGCTTGCCTGGCCGCTTCGGTGGCGCGATTCTCGCCCGAGCCGCGCCCGATGCCCATCAGGGCCGAACCGGCATTCGACATGATGGCTTTGATATCGGCGAAGTCAACGTTGATGATACCTGGCGTGGTGATTAAGTCGGAAATCCCCTCGACCGCTTGACGCAGAACTTCGTCGCAAGTGGCGAAAGCGGAAAAACAAGTCGTGTTTTTATCAATCAAGCCGAGCAGGCGGTCGTTTGGAATAATCACGAGGGCATCAACTTCTTTGCGCAATTCGTTGGTGGCGGCTTCGGCGATTTGACCGCGCTGTGAGCCCTCGAAGAAAAACGGTTTGGTCACCACCGCCACCGTTAGTACGCCTTGATCTTTGGCCGTTTTTGCCACCACGGCTCCGGCGCCCGACATTGTGCCACCGCCAAGTCCGCCGGCGATAAAGACCATGTCCGCGCCCTTGATGACGTTTTGAATTTCTTCCACGCTTTCCTCCGCCGCTTTTCGGCCGAGTTCCGGATTCATCCCCGTGCCGAGCCCGCGGGTTAGATTCTTGCCGATATGCACTTTGTGTTTAGCCAGAGAATGATGGAGATCTTGAGCGTCGGTGTTGACGACAATGAAGTCCACTCCTTGAATCTTGGAGTTAATCATGTGATTAACGGCATTTTTCCCCGATCCGCCCACCCCAATGACCTTGATTCTGGCGAACGCTTCGATCTCCGGATTAATTTTAGGCATGCTTTCGTTCAGATTAGCAGAAAGCTTTGGTCAGGGCAATAATTCTTTTAGCCACCGCAGGAATTTATTCTTGGTTCGATGAATTACTTGATTAGTCAAGGATTTTTCGATGTCCGTGCCAAAGCCAAACAGACACAAGCCATAGGCCACCAAGAAGCCGTTGTCGCGAATTTGTGTTTTGTTTTGCGTGTCGGCGAGAGTTGGCCAGTGAACTTTGGCCGGCAAGCGCAGGGCCTCTTTGGCTAACTTTTCGATATTAACAATTTGTGAGCCGCCGCCGGTGAGTAGGATGCCCGCCGGCAGAAGACCATTGCGGCCAATTTTCTTCAAATGAGCTTCGATCAACTCGAACATGTCGGACAGTCGCGCCTCAATGATCTCATCCAGCTTTTTTTTGAAACTTAAAACATTTTCGCTACCGATTTTCAAACGTTCGGCTTCATCGAGCGGCACGCGCAGGCCAAGCGCGATGTCGTTCGTGATATCCATCGAACCGATCGGCAGAATTTGAAGGGAAAAGGGGATCCCGTCCTCAAACACGACCAAAGCGGTGGTTTGCGATCCGATGTTGGTTAAGACACAGCCAACATTTTTTTGCTGATTGGAAAGGGTGGGCAAACTGGCGGCGATTGGCGAGGCGACCACGTCTTCAATGGCGAGGCCAGCCAACTCGATCGCGCGAATCAAATTTTGGAGATGCTGGTCGAGACAAACAATAAACAGCACGCGCGTTTCCAGTTTGTTTCCATGCATACCGTCAGGGCGGCCGAGAATTTTCTCTCCGTCGAGTTTGTGCCAAATCGGAATGGTGGGGAGCAGGCGGCGGTTGTGTAGGTCGGGGACGTTGGCGGCGGCCAGTGCAAGCGCGCGATTAACATCATTATCGGTG
>CAYHYA010000023.1:0-4780 GCA_964360815.1 uncultured Candidatus Saccharibacteria bacterium
TGCCGCCGACGTACAGCCGATCGACCATCGATTGGCGGGTCGAGCTGGCTTGGGTCAGGGTGGTTAGTCCAGTGTGCGTCCAGGCGCCGGTGATCGTTTCGTTCTGGCCGACGCGGGTGATGCCGGAACTGGCGTAATCAATGGCGACGTCACCTTCACCCGAGGCGCCAGTGACGGTGAAGTCGGCGCCGAGGAAGTCGATGACGGTGGCGGCACTCGTGACGGTGGCGTTGTTTTCCTCGATCGTGGTGATGCCACCACTCGGGGTTGAGGTGGCGATGACGCGACCGGTCGGGTCAGCGGCCAGGAAGGTGCCGGCGGCGGTGGCGAGACCCGAGATCGTTTGGTTCGTGGTCGTGGCATTGGTCGAGGTCGCGTTCGTCATCGTCAGGTTGGTGATGGTGCTCGTGGCGGCGTTCGCCAGAATTCCCCCACTCAAGGTCGCGAGGCCGGAGGCGCCGATCGTCCCGATGTTGGTCAGATTGCCACCGACGGTGATGCGTTCGGTGCCGGCGCCCGCGCCGGTGTTAATGGCCGTTGTTCCATTCAAGGTGGTGCCGGTGATGGTGTTGGCGGTGGCGATCGTGCCGAAGCCCGCGGCGATTGAGCCCGAGGCGAGCGCGCCGACGCTGGTCAGGCCGAGAGCGCTCGTCACGCTTGAGCCGAGGGCCGTCGCTGACAAGACCGCCGCGTTGTTGATCAAGTAGACGCCACTCGTTGGTAGGTTGACGTTGCCGGTGGTCAAGGTGAGCCCACCACTGAAGGTCGAGGTGGCGGCGTCACCGACGATCGTGGTGGTGGCGGTGCCGCCGACGTACAGCCGATCGACCATCGATTGGCGGGTCGAGCTGGCTTGGGTGAAAGAGATTAAATCGGTCGGGGCAGTCGGACTAACGACGGTGCCGCCGTCGGTCCAGCCGCCGGCGGAGGCGCCGGTGCTCGCCCAGGTTAAATTACCGTTAATGTCGGTTTGCAAAAAATTCCCAGCCGAAATCGAACTTGGCCAGGTGTAAGTTAAATTGTTGAATTTAGTTGTCCCTCCAACAATCAAATCGCTGTAAATTGTCGTCGTCGCGGTTACCTGTAGGGTGGAGGAAGCAAACAGTCCGCCACTCGAGGAAACATAGAGAAGATTACTGCCAGCGGCGTTCTGAATTTGGAAGAGATTGGCCGTTTGACTGGAGGCGCCACGTAAAACAAGTGGTATCGCACTGGTGGTGGTGGCCTCAACCGTCACCACCGCGTTACCAATCGGCGTGGTCGTGCCGAAAGACGAAACGCCGGTGCCACTAACCCGCGAAGCTAACTCGGCGAAAGCACTAGCGCTAATTAGTTGCCGCGGTGACAGAGTTTGAAAAGTTGAATTATCAGAAGAAACTTCCACTTGCAAATAAACCGTGTTATTAGAATTAAAATCGTAGGTTAGGGCATCGGGATAACCGTTGGCGGTGTCACCGATGTTCACATTAAAAACACCCTGACGAACCGTAGTTGAAAATGAGGCGGGAGCAGACGTTGGCCACAGACGCGTTCCTGAGCCAACCGTGACGTTGTCCCAAATGGAAAACTTGAGGTAATAAGTTGTGCCGGAACCGCCAACCAAATCACCGCTCGAGTTGGTCAAACGCCCCTGATAACTCAAAATTGTCGGCACACCGGAGACGCCAAAAACTGAAGAAAAAGGCAAGCCAATTAAAATCAGCCAAGCCAGAAAAAACTGGCGGGTTTTAGATACAGGAAAAATTTTTGGCCGAGCCATATTTGACAGAAATTATAACACGACCCAAAAAATTAGCCGTCAATCTTATCCACAAATACCCCTCCCGCTTGCATAAATTATTGCCTTGTGTTACAATGTTATAAGATTTCAGATTGTTGGGTGCTTTGACAAAAAACAGGAAGGAGATAAAAAAATGGATTCCATCTCTGACTTGAGCTGGAAGAAGGTGTCGTTTGGCGATAAATTGAGACTTTTTTATAGATCACGAAAGGAAAAAGGTGTAGAAATCAAACTGGGTGACCAATGGGAACAGGCCAGTGCTTGCTCGGCCCTTTCGAGCACCTACTACAGCGTCGCTAGCACAGCACACGCCCAAATCAAAGCGAGGTGGAAGAGAAAAGCGTTTGTTCTGTTCCGTCTTCCGGAAATCATTGCGTGGGCCCTGCTTGGCGGTTACTGCTATTGGCGGATGCTTCCGCTCTCGAATCGAGTGGTCAAACTGATCGGCTATGGTGGTATGTCGGCCGACCAGTGCGACGTTCGGCAAAGTATTCTACGTTGTCGGGGGAAAGATTCGGAAGCAGTGGAGTGTATCCTGAATGCGTTGACTCGCAAGAAACCAGAGAAAGCTCACACGCGTGGCTTACTCCGTGTCGGATTAGCCAATGTTTACATTCGAGAATCCAGGCAAGTTTATCGGAGAAACGCGAAAGAAAATATTGAGCTGGCTCTTGCCGAAGTGGCCGAAGCAGAGCAAGAATTCCCCGAGCAGGCCGTGCGCATTTTGCGCCACTGCGCGGACTTGCTTTGTCGCATTGACCCCGGCAACCAAACTCGAGCAGAGGCGCTTCGCGAGAAGGCGGAGGAGTTGGCTAGGGGTATCGGGGCGAAGGATCAAACGTTAAAAATAGCTAATTCGTGAGGGATTCTGGAGTTCCAGTCGCCGCCTCGTGTTCATTCACGGGGCGGTTTTTCTTTATTAAAATTATGCTCTATGGGCGAGAGAGGACTTGAACCTCCATGATCTTGCGATCACAGCGCCCTGAACGCTGCGTGTCTGCCAATTTCACCACTCGCCCACTATTTGTTGGAATAATAAAATACCTCAACCTAAATGTCGAGGTATTTTATGTCGCGTCGAATAGATTCTGGACAAACTTTAAGTTGTCGGTGGAAGACTGGTCGTTCCGAGCGGAGTTGCTGGAATGGCTGGTGGTTTTAGCGAACTACGCTTGACGGCAAAATAATAAATAATTGCTCCAAGTAAGCCCGTCAACAATAAAACCAAAATCCAAACCGGCTTATGTTCAATTGGCATTCTGATCGCGTGGATTAACATTTTCAACCAAAAAATAAGAGCGATAATCCCAAGCAAAAACAAAGCCACCGCGAAACCAACTCCGGCACTGGCAAACCACTTAAAACCTTCCCACAATTTTTCACACGGCACGACCTCACCATTAACTCGACAAACCGCTCCGCCGGTGCCAGCCATTAAACGATAAGCCGCTAATCCGGGTGACGCTAACCAAGATGTTAAATGTTCCATGCTGATTATTATAACAAACCCCTTCAACCAGTGAAGTGGAAAACTACCAGATCATTTCGAGCGCAAGGCCAACTCCGCCATTGCCAGATCCTGCGGATAGCCAACTGGATGCCAAAATTCGGTCTCAACCGCGAAAACCTCTTGCTCTCGAATCAATTGTTTGATCATGTCGGTCAAGTAGTATTCCCCCGATTGAGCTTGAGCTGGTTCATAATCAAAGATGTGTTGGTCGAGGAGGTAAACGCCGCAGGCGACTAGGTTTGATCGCGGTTGCTCCGGTTTTTCTTCAATTTCGATCACTCGACCATGGCGGTCAGTGGCCACCACGCCAAATCTCCGTGGATCAGCAACTCGCGAGACCAAAATACTTCGATCATGAGTTAAACATTTTTTAATACTTGGGCCGTGATGAAGATCGTCGGCGTATAAAACTAAAAATTTCGACTCACCGGCCAAATTAGACTGACACAGTTGTAGCGCGCGGCCAGTGCCAGTCTTTTCTTCTTGAACAACATAACTGATTTTCTTACCCAAATACTCGTCACCAAAATGATCCTGAATCGTTTCCCGTTTATAGCCCACCACCAAAACAATTTCAGCAATCTTTTCCGGTAACGACTCCCAGATATGGTGGAGCAAGGGCTGGCCCAAGACCGGAAGCATTGATTTGTGACAATTGAGAGTGAGTGGTCGCATTCTCACCCCCTCGCCGGCCGCCAGAATTACCGCTTTCATGATAAATAATTTCCTGTTTTTAACTATATTTTATGAAAAACTTAATAAAAAATCAAACGAAAAAGAAAAGAGCCCGAAGCAAAATCATATTTCACAAAGGGCTCTTGATATTCTGGACTTCGTCAATGATATTTCAGCATGATGAAAGGATGTGGGGTAAAAAACCACAGATAACAGCTATCAGTCCCAACAAACCGAACCACGCATAGGCAACGTTGTTTGGATAGACGCTGATACCATTTGGCTGTGTCACCACCACACTCTGCCCCTGGTCGAGAAGCGTCTCACGAAGCTTGATGAGGATGTTGGAACGCTCCAACTGCGTCGTCTGTGGCGTTATCTTCTCCAGCTCGCCGAGCGACGCTTTGAGATTCTGATACCAGAAGCCAACGTCCTCGTCCGGTGTTTGATACAGGACAGAGGTGTAGCCACTGGTCATACCTCTTGCTTCGAGATAGGCAACGACTGTTTTCATCTCCTGTGTCGCCAGTTCCACCGTGTTGGCATCAGCCGCGCGTTTGATGTGCCCGCCACAGTCGATGTTGTAGGCGACGCTGTTGTAAATGCGAAACCCGCCCCAAATCAACACCGGAAAATACGACATTACCTCGAGAAATTTCTTCATTGTCTGTTCCTTTCTGTTGTGAAGGTACTATATCTAGTCTAGAGCCCAATTGAAAACCTGAAACTATCGTATCCTAATTAGACACCCTTGTCAAGGGTGCGCGTGGTAAGAATCGAACTTACGGCCTCTGTCTTATCAGGACAGCGTTCTA
>CAYHYA010000024.1:0-4761 GCA_964360815.1 uncultured Candidatus Saccharibacteria bacterium
GCCAACGCTCCGGCCTGGTCAATCGGTGGTGTGGCGAGCATCGGTCGGTAATAGAAGATGTAACCGGCCGCCGCTAGACCGCCCAAAAGAAAGAGGGTGATAAAAAACCCGAGATGTCGCGAAGATGGTTTATCCGATGGAATCGACAACAACTGTTGTTTAGCCATCTCCCCGACCATTGCGCCAGCCAAGGAAGCCCCACCCGCCACCGCTTCGGCCATATCAGTTTTCAGGGTGTGGATCGGCGTGATTCTGGTTGGAGTGGTTTTTAATTTTTCAATCGTTTCGGTTGATTGACCAATGCGTTGACGCCGCGCCAATTCGATTTGATCCTTGTTGCGCTGTTCTTGTTTAGCCGCTTCAAGTTTCGCCATCGTTTCGTGTTCCACCACTGCGGCTTTTTGTTTTAGTGTTTCCGCCGCCGCCCGCTCGTCTGCCGCAATTTGTTCTTGGGTTCGTCTTTTGGCCTGACGCTCGCGTCCCTCCATCGCCCGCCGCGCCTCCTCCCGCCGTTTTTTTAAAATGACGTTTTTTTGTTCGCGTTTCTGGCGCCAATCCTCTCCCTCCATCGCCCGCCGCGCCTCCTCTAGCCGTTCTCGTGAAGCGGTCTCAAGCATCAGGGGTAACGGGTGGGGCTGACGACGACGCAGGCAGGACGACCAACTGTTCAAATTTCTTTTGGGCGTCTTCTTCTTGATCCAGCAGGGCGCGATACTTGAGCGTGTTGCTTTCGATAGCGTTTTCCACCTGCCACAACTTTTCTTGCCAGGACCATTTCTCCTTTTCCGCGGCTTGCCGCACCGCCTGGATTTGTTGACGCTTCTTCTCGGTGGCCTGTTTGTCGGTTGGTGAGTTGGTTTTGGCTTCTTCGAGCTCGAGTTGTGCTTCAGCTTCCTCGGCTTGTTTTTCTCGATCTAAAATCGGCGTCAGGGCCTCACGAATAATTTTTCGCTGGTCGTCCAACTTGATCCACTCGAGCTCAAGAACTTCTTTCTGGCCAGCCAGCTCTTTCAATTTTTCTTCCAAAACAATTTTTTCTTGGGACGTCTGTTTTTCTTTGGTCGCCTGTTCGCGTTTGGCCGTCCAGTCCGGACCCTCCATGGCCAGTTGCGCCGCTCGGCGCTTGTCCTCAAAAGTTTCTTCGGGGCGCGTGTTGGGGTGGATAGTTTCCATTGCCGTCTATTATAAAACAAAGAGCGCGGTTGGCCAACTAAAATTGGTCAACCGCGCCGACTAACTCGTTTACCGATTACCTAATGCTCTTCGCTTGTTCCGTTCTTGGCCGGTTGGTTATGGCCGATCATTCGCCGCCGGGGGCCGCCGGAGCCGATCAGATAGCGGCGCGGATTTTCGCCGAGATCAAGGAAGTCGTCAGCCGATTCTTTAAGCCGCGCCGAAGTGGTTTTGCCGAAAGAGACCACCTCCACCTGATTACCGCTATGGATTTTTAAATACTCCACGAGTGGCACGAAGTCGCCATCGCCGGAAACAATAATCACCGCATCGAGCCGCGGCGCGAGTTTAACGGCGTCAATTGCCAGGCCGACATCCCAGTCGGCCTTCTTCGCCCCACCGGCGAAAATTTGTAAATCTTTAGTTTTGATTTCAATGCCAATTTTTCCCAACGCCTCAAAAAAATTTTTCTCTTCACCGGATTCCGTGGTCACCACATAAGCCACTGCCCGAACCAGCGTTCGGTCGCCGACCGCCTCTTTTAAAATTGCCCCGAAATTAACCCGCGCTTGATACAGATTCTTGGCGCAGTGATAGAGATTTTGCGTGTCAATGAACACACCCACTCGCTGGCCTTGATGTTTAACGATTGGCATTTTTGGTTGTTTTATTTAGCTTTGACTACTAATTTCTTCTTTTTCTGATCAATATATTTCAGGTGCGTGCGACGCCGCGCCACCAACTTAAGCAGGCCGCGGCGCGAGCCCTCGTCCTTTTTGTGTTTCTTGAGATGTTTGGCCAGTTGATCAATTTGTTCGGCCAGCAACGCCACCTGAACCTCGGCCGAGCCGGTATCAGTTTCGTGCTGGCGATTCTTCTTAATGATCACCAGCTTCTTTTTGGTCTTAAGCATGGAGTAATCATAGCACGGCGGGTATAATAAAGCAATGACAGCAACCGAAACGAAGGGCCGGGAAATCGAGCGCTGGCTCAAAGAGTTTCTGGAATATTTGGAAATCGAGCGAGGGCGAAGTTTAAAAACAGTCGCCAATTACGAGCGTTACTTACGTTTATTGATAAAATTCGGCAACTTGCGCGAACCGGCCGATTTCACCACTGAAGTAATCAGAGAATTTCGTCTCTGGCTGAATCGGCGTAATTTGAAAAAAAATACTCAAAATTACCACCTGATCGCCCTGCGCACCTTCCTTAAATATTTGGCCACGCGCGGTTTGAGCGTTTTGTCGCCGAACAATATCGAATTGGCCAAAACCAGTCGTCGTGAACTCGACCTAATCAATCCGGACGAGCTCGCTCGCCTCTTTCGCGCGCCGGACGAAAAAACGCCCACCGGTCGCCGCGATCGGGCGATTCTGGAACTGCTTTTCTCCACCGGCTTGCGCGTGTCTGAATTGTGCGCCTTGAATCGCGATAGCTTCGATTGGCGTCAGGGCGAATGCTCAATTAAGGGCAAGGGTGATAAAATCCGCCTCGTTTTTTTGTCGGAAACGGCTAAACAAATTCTCAAAGCATATCTCGACAAACGCCAAGACCTGGCCGAACCGTTGTTTGTTGGGCCGAAGGCCACTCGTTTAACCGCGCGGAGTATCGAGCGTTTGGTGGCGTTCTACGCCCGCCAGGCCGGAATCGTTAAAAAGGTCACACCACACACCCTGCGCCACAGTTTTGCCACCGACCTGCTCCGTAACGGCGCCGATCTGCGGGCCGTTCAGCTCTTGCTTGGTCACAGCAGTATTTCTACCACCCAGATTTACACCCACATCACCGACCGCGAACTCCACTCGATCCACCAAAAATTTCATCGGAAAAAGTAACTTATCCCCACCACCGGCTTGTTGTCCTTTACAATGTCTTTTAGTAGAATTATGTCGGATATGATTTGATCTCAATAGGACACGATGTGAAGACTTTTTGTCTTTTATAGACATGGAAACTATCTTCGTGTCCTCGCCTCGTCCCACCACACCGTGCGGACGCGGTTTTTATTTCACGTGATATTTATCTCTAATTTTTGTTAATTCGGTTTTTTCGATACCCTCTTTTTTCTCTTTGCCCTTGTCGCCAACTTCTTTTAATTCTTGATCAGATAACAAGGCCAATTCTTTGGCTCGGTTTCCCGTGTAACTTTCCGTGTTTAGTTCCGGATTATCCAACACTTCTTCAAGGATAGCATGTAAAATATGGCCTATTTTAGGTCCAGGTGATAGTCCTGTTTCACGAATAACATCGTTTCCGGTTATTTTCAGCATTTTTACCGAAGTCGGTGCTCTTAATGCTTCTTCGATCATTGATTCGTATTTTCTCAAGCGATAAGGGCTTTCTTTAGGTCGTCCCATGCCAATTCGATCGCAATTCCTGACTTTCATTAGATCCCAAACGTTTTCACGCCCGACATTTCTGATGATTCTCCGAACGGCCGAGAGGGTTATTTTATCAATATCACTAAAAAACATATGATTCCTAACCAGTTTCTCAACCACCTCGCTAATGTTTCCCGGGAAACGTAAACGCTCCATAATCTTTTTAGTCATTCTGGCGCCAACCACATCGTGACCATAAAATGTCCAATCTTTCTTGTGATCATCCCATTTTCTGGTCCTCGGTTTTCCAATATCATGGAAAAGGGCGGCCAGTCTCACGTGTAACGTCCAGTTTCTATCCGCAGAATGCTGGGCCACACGGAGAGTATGTTCCCAGACCTCATATTTATGGTCACCGTTTTGCTTCATCCCAATACCCTCCTCCAATTCCGGTAAAAACTGCTTCAGGGCACCGATTTTCTGAAGAACAACCACTCCAGACATTAGATTTTGCGACATCATAATTTTGACGAATTCATCCCTAATCCTTTCCGGAGCAATAAAATTGAGCAAATTTCCCTTTTTAACCATTGCTTCCATGGTTTCGAGGTTAATCATGAAACCAAGTTCCGCTCCCATTCTGACTCCGCGCATTATTCTCAGTGGATCTTCATCAAAGCGTTCTTCTGCTAGACCTACGGCCCGGATAACCTTGTCTTTTATGTCCTTTTGGCCTTGATGTGGATCAAAAATTTGTCCCTTAACCAAATCATAGGCCAAGGCGTTGATCGTGAAATCGCGCCGCTCAAGATCATCAGTAATGGTTTTGGTGAAGGTGACACTGTCGGGGTGGCGCTTGTCTGAATATTTAGTTTCTTGTCGAAACGGCGTTATTTGAATATGTCGCAAACTTTCCTCGACGGTTGTTTCGTTGACCACCGTGACGGTGCCGTAGACATTCTCGTAGAAAGTTTTAGGAAACAAAGAACTGATTTGTTCCGGCGTAGCGTTGGTGGCGATATCCCAATCTTTTGGTTTTCGTCCGAGAACCAAATCACGAATCGAGCCGCCAACCAAGTAGCCCTCGAAACCGGCTTTTTTGAGTGTCTCAATGGTGGCGGTGATTTCTGGCGGTACGGTCATTTGGTTTCCATTCTAACTTAAATTTTGTGCTTTAACTATCTTTTGCTATGCTGAATCGCGGCGGCGCGTCCTCGTGGTGAAATGGATATCACAACGGTCTTCGGAACCGTTATTGGGGGTTCGA
>CAYHYA010000025.1:0-4387 GCA_964360815.1 uncultured Candidatus Saccharibacteria bacterium
CCGTCCACGAGAAGATCGGCGGGACCAAAGGTCAGGCGGAACAGGCCGTCGACACTTTCGTCGAGGCGATCGTCGAAACCTTGAAAAAAGGTGACGAAGTTTCGATTGCTGGTTTGGGTATTTTTTCGGCCAAACAGCGCGCGGCGCGCACGGCGCGAAATCCGCGCACTGGTGCCACGATTCAAGTGGCCGCCATGAAGGTGCCGAAGTTTCGAGCCGCCAAGGCCTTGAAAGACGCGGTTAAATAATTTGTTAAAAGATTCGGTTCTAGACCAAGCCCCGTCACGACGGGGCTTGGTTGTTTTTAAACATAAAACCTTTCGATCAAGGGATTGAGACGGGTGATTAGTTCATAAACGGAAGTTCCCGCCGGTTCAGCTAGTTCTCTAGCCGTCTGGTCGAGCAAGGTGGCTTCATCGCCCACGCGCAAGTTTTTAATTTTAGTCACTTCCACTACCAACATATCCATAGAGACTCGTCCAACCACCTTGGCTCGCTGGTTTTTAATTTTCACCCAACCGCGGCCCGACAGAGCGCGTGGATAACCGTGCCAATAACCAACCGGCAGAATGGCGAGTTTTGTCCCCGCGCGCACTCGTTCGGTTAAATCATAACCAACGCGATCGTTTCGGGTTAAGGTTTTCAGCTCGCCAATAATTGTTTTCCAAATTAGGGCCGGCCGCAATTTAATTTTCCGGCTAAAACGGTCGTGCCATTCGCGGCTTGGCCAGTAACCATACAAGCCAAGACCCGGGCGAATCAGATCATAGCGCGCCTCGGGATAAGCCACCGCACCGCCGGTGGCGGCGAGATGTTTGAGCAAATTTTCGCCAGCGAGCCCGGTCATGTTCAGGATCGTTAAAAATTTTTCAAATTCTTTAATTTGCCGCGCCACCGACGAGGCCAATCGCGCGCTCGAAGCGGCGGCCAGATGACTATACGCGCCTTCGATTAAAACCGTCGGCGGTAGTTTTTTCAGACGACTCAAGTTTTGATAAAAATCTTCGATCAGAAAACCCTGACGGTGCATGCCGGTATCAAATTTTAAATGGATTTTTAGCGGTTGAGTTAGTTTTAATTTGGTCAACGTTAGCAGGGCTTCGGGAGTGGAGATGGTTAAGGTGATAGCTTGCGCAGCGGCGCTGATAAAGTTTTCCGGACGAGTGTGACCAAACACGAGGATTGGTGCGGTGATCCCCTCTTCGCGTAAACGCCAGGCCTCGGTAATCGAATCCACGCCGAGCCAGTCCACGCCGAACGACGCCAGGAGTTTGGAAAACGGCACCAAGCCGTGGCCGTAAGCGTTCGACTTGACCACGCCAAGTAATTTAACTTGTGGCCCGAGCAGGCGCCGGAAAGTTAGATAGTTTTGCTTGACGGCTTGTTCGTCAACCTCAATCCACGTCCGCAGGTGACCGTTGGCCAACTTCTTGTTCATGGCCGACATACTAACAAATCATTCGGCGAAAACAAAAGAGGGTTACACCTTGCGTGTAACCCGAGCGTTGCCCCCATACGTCTGCATTTGTTAAAACAATTTCCCTGTTGCGAATATCGTGCGACGTTGTTCTTCCTCTACCCTTTTCCCACAATCCTCATTTCCACAACAAGGATCGAGAAGCTCCGAATCAGGACGGGGTATTAGTCGTGTTGCTTCTGCCCCACAAGATAGACACATTTCACCACCAGGCAACACCAGCTGAACTTGAATAGACATAGACACGCCTCCTAAAAAACCAACATTTTTTAAGACCCAGACCGATTAGATAATAACACTGATCATTTTATTTTTCCAACTAACACTGACGACTCCGTCTATTCCAATCGTTCAAACGTGAACCACCTCATTGTTCCGAGCGGTAACTTGTAGCGTTTTTCAATGATTGCCCTGGCGTCATCGAAGACGGCCTCTTGCCAATCGAATCCCAAATCCCGAGCAATCACTTTCAGAGCTTCTTCGCTTGGACCCTCCAGTTCAACGTAAGCAGGAATTTTTGGCCAAGTATCAATATCTATGATCACGTTATTTAATTTAAAGCTATGGCGGTGTTTTTCTTGTCGCCGGTAAGGAAATAGACCGATCCTTTCAAATAAAACAGCGGCTTTATTAAAATCCTCAATCCCAAACTCAATTTCATGGGCCCCGTCAATAAACCGTCCATGATGCTCTTTGTATGTGGCCCTGATACTTTCACCATACTTTCGAAGTCGGAAAAAACGGTTTTCTTTCAACCAGTCTAGTTTCTGATCATAAAAAATAACCTCTTCGAGAAGAGCCTCTCCAAAATCCAAAGCCCCCAGATTCTTTAATTTTTCGATTAAGCCCAGTTTGTGAATCTCTAAAAAACGAACCTCTATTTCTTTGTTCAGATCCATTATCACTAGCATAACAAAACGCCGACAACTGTGTTAGTTTCGGCGTTTCACTTGGATTTTTCATAGATCTGTTGATCTCGTAAAAACTCCTCGTGGTCTTTGGATCGGTGAATAGCGTTTCTAAAATAAAAACCGCCAGAACTCAAACGAATAGCCGGATAACAACTGAATATTCTACGAATCGTCTTGTCCTTACAAAGGCTGGGGTTGGTGCTTTCGCCGCAAACGGCGACCAAACGGGCTATCGCGGTTTCACCCTCAACCATCCCGATCTCACAGACCCGATTGTTCAAGTGACGAACCGTTGCTTGCCAAATTTCGTCTGACAGGTTTGGATACAACCTAATTAGCGCGGCCTCGTTAATCATCACATGGTGAAAATAAACGATCGTAAGTCCAGCACCCTCAATCATTTTACGGATTCTTCCTGCGAAGAGCATTCCCTCCGGCTTGATCAAGTAGACACTTTGTTCCACATCTCACCTCCTTTCATTTTTAAATGACCTGCCTACATTGTATGCACAAATCATCCAGAAAGTCAACGGCTCGCATGGGCAACGACTGAGAGACCTGACCCAAAAACAAAAAGGGGTCACACGCGCGGTGTAACCCCAAAACTTTAGCATCATTCAAACTCTAAACTGTTTAACCGAAATACTAGCACGAGCTACGTTATCTGATCGACCAATCTTTTAAACTCACGGCCGCGGGCGGCGTAATCGGTGAATTGATCGAAGCTCGCCGCGCCCGGCGCGAACAGCACCACTGCAGAACCGTTCGCCGTTTCCCCCGCTTCCCTTGTTGACAAATTTTTAACGAAAGACCAGGCCACCGCCAACGCCTCATTCAGGGTGGTAACGGAAACCACGCGCGTGGTAACTGGTTTGAACGCGCGGGTCAGTTCGCGCCGGTTCGCGCCAAACAAAATCACGAGTTTGACGGCTGAATTTTTAACCGCTCGAACGAGCGGTGCGTAATCCAAACCCTTGCTTTGTCCACCGGTGATTAAAATCAAGTTGGCGGACGGAAAAGATCTCACCGCCGCCGCCGCGGCGCCCGGATTGGTGGCGGCGGAGTCGTTATAGACACTAACCGGCCCGATTTTTTTAACCAGCTCCAGTCGGTGTTCCAGTCCACGAAACTGTTTGGCCACCCGCTTGATGCTGGCTTCCGAGACGTTCAGTTTCCGGGCCACGGCCGCGGCCATAACGGCATTACGAAAGTGGTGTGGGCCAGTAACGAGAAGGTCGGTCGGACGAAGCAGTCGCTCTTGTTCGGCCGTCACCAGAAATTTTTTCCCTCGACTAAGTTTGGCCATCGCGCGAGCGCGCGGACTATCGTTAAAGACAAAAACCGAATCGCTGGGTTTCTGGAAACGGACGAGGTTGGATTTAGCTCGGTAGTATTCCCGCAAATCACGGTGGCTGTCTTGATGATCGGGAAACAAATCGAGGATCACGGCGTGCGAGGGCGAAACAGTTAAATCTTGCAGCTGAAAACTCGAGAGCTCAAACACTACGAGTGACTCCGGGCGCACCCGACTAAGGACCGTGATTGCCGGTAAGCCGATGTTGCCAACCAGGAAAACTTCGCGCCCGGCGGCGCGCAACATCTCGGCAAGCAGGGTCGAGACCGTGCCCTTACCCTTGGTGCCAGTGATACCAATGATCGTGGCCGGGCAACGTTCGAAGAAAAGTTTCGTGCCGCTTGAGAACTTAATCCCCCGCCGCCGTGCCCGGACCAGTTCTGGTAAATTATACGGCACGCCCGGCGAGCGGAATACTAGATCGAATCTCTCAAGATTTTTAAGATAGTCTGGGTTTTGTTTTTGATCCAAAATCTCTACTGAACATTTTCTATATTCCGGAGCGTGCTTGAAAAATTCCGCCAGGGCCTGTCCTTCGCGCCCGAAACCGAGAATCGCCACTTTCATTTTATTTTGCGGGATGGGAGAATCGAACTCCCGACCTCGGTTTGGAAAACCGACGTTATACCATTTAACTAATCCCGC
>CAYHYA010000026.1:0-4330 GCA_964360815.1 uncultured Candidatus Saccharibacteria bacterium
TCCCCTGACAGGCCACACACCGACCAACACGAACGATGAAAGAAAAACGAATAGCTTTCCAACCCCGCACGCGCGCCGCTTCGGTGGTGACGAACAATTCCCGAATGAAGGTGAAGGCCCCGGTATAAGTGGCTGGATTCGAGCGCGGGGTTCGGCCAATTGATGATTGGTCAATCAAAATAGTTCGGGAGAGATATTCGCTACCGCTAAACTCTTGGCAGTGGAAAGTTTCGTTACTGCGGTAACGCCGATCGAGTCGGGCCTGCAAATTTTTATACAACAATTCATAGACGAGCGATGATTTACCGGAACCGGAAACGCCGGTCACGCAAAGCAGTTTGCCGAGCGGTAGGTCAACATTAAGATTCTTGAGGTTAAAAATTTTGCCCCCACGAATTTTAATTGCGCCTTTGTTGATCGTTCGCCGCGTGGTGGGCAAAGGAATGGTTTTGTCGCCGCGCAAATAGTCAACGGTCAAAGAGTTAAAATTATTTTTCTTCGCGGTCAGAATTTTCTCCGTTGGTCCGGCCACCACCACTCGTCCACCGTGAATCCCCGCCCCGGGCCCAATATCCACCAAATAATCTGAGGCGTAAATCGTGTCTTCATCGTGTTCAACCACGATGATCGTGTTACCGAGATCGCGTAGTTCATTTAAGGTTTTAATCAGTCGTGCGTTGTCGCGTGGATGGAGTCCGATCGTTGGTTCATCAAGAACGTAGAGCGTGCCAACAAGGCGTGAACCCAACTGGGAAGCCAGCCGAATCCTTTGTGATTCACCGCCGGAGAGGGTGTGGGCGCGCCGTTCGAGCGAAAGATAATCCAGACCGACATCGAGAAGAAATTTTAGCCGCGCGGTCACCTCTTTCAAAATGACGCGCGCGATCTCTTGCTCTTTGGGCGATAATTTTAATTTGCTGAACCAGTCGTTCGCGGCGGCAATAGACAAATTGCTAACTTCCACAATGTTTAAGCCGCCCACGCGAACGGCCAACGCCTCGGGCCGCAAACGCGCGCCGCCACAAACGGCACAGGGTTCGTCACCAAAAAAATGTTTGGTTCCCAACCCGCGGCATTCGGTGCAGGCGCCATAAGGAGAATTGAAGGAAAATAAGCGTGGTTCAATTTCCGGATAGGAAAAACCGTCATCGGGACAAGCAAAACGAGTCGACAGAATGACTTCTTCTCGGCCGAGAATAATTTTGATCAGGCCATCGGCTTCAGCCAGGGCTCGTTCGACCGCCTCGCTTAAACGACTGTCGGCCGCGCGATTGGCGATCGCGAGATCGTCTACCACCACGTCAATTTGATGTTTTTTGTTTCGATCCAAAACAATCCGTTCGCGCAATTTGTGTCGGCGGCCGTTGATGATCACGGCCTCGTAACCTTTGTCCAAAAGATCGTAAAGCAACTGATAATATTCGCCCTTCCGGCCGCGCACGAGAGGTGCGGTGATGGTTAAAGTTTTAATCTCGCCAACTCGCGCCACGTCGGCAATTTTCTTTTCCACCAAACCGACAATCTCGCTCGTGGACAATTTTTCAATCGGTCGGCGACAGGTTAGACAGTGTGCGCGACCGATTCGCGCGTAGAGAACGCGCAAATAGTCGTGGGTTTCGGTGATCGTGCCGACCGTGGAGCGTGGGTTGCCCGAGCGCGACTTCTGATCAATCGAAATCGCCGGTGACAAACCGCTAATCTCGTCCACGTCCGGCTTTTGCATTTGATCAAGAAACTGCCGCGCGTAGGCCGAGAGCGATTCCACATAACGCCGCTGACCCTCGGCGAAAATCGTGTCGAACGCGAGCGACGATTTGCCCGAGCCCGAAAGTCCGGTAATCACCGTGATTTGGTTGCGGGGCAGTTCCAAATCAATATTTTTCAGGTTATGCGTTCGCGCCCCGCGAATGATGATTTTCTCTTGATCCAGCTTATTCATGAGCCAAGGATGATAACATTTTTAACTCATCCCGTAAAAGAGCCGCCGTTTCAAAGTCAAGTTCTTTGACGGCTTGAGACATTTGTTTTTCCTTTTCCCGCATAATTTTCTTGGTGTTGCCGCCATAAGCCGTCCGATCAAGCTGAACTAATTTAGCCAAAGTTTTGGCTCGTTCGGTTTCCAACCCCTGACTCAAGTCGGCGATATTCTTAATGATAGTTTTTGGGGTGATGCCGTGTTTCTGATTATGAGCCAGCTGTTTTTCGCGGCGACGATTGGTTTCGTCAATCGCCTGCGCCATCGAGTTGGTGACTGTTTCGGCATAAAGAATGACTCGGCCAGTTACGTTGCGCGCCGCCCGGCCAATGGTTTGGATGAGTGACACCGCCGAGCGCAAGAACCCCTCTTTGTCGGCGTCTAAAATGCCGATGAGGGTGACCTCCGGCAAGTCTAGACCCTCGCGCAAAAGGTTCACCCCGACCAAACAATCGAAGCCCGCCCCGCCAGACAAACCACCGCGCCGAAAATTAGTTAACAGCTTGATTCGGTCAATCGTTTTAACTTCACTGTGAAGATACTCGGCTTTCAACCCCTCGTCTTTTAGATAAATACTCAAATCTTCGGCCATTTTTTTTGTTAACGTTGTCGCCAAGACTCGATTCCCTCGAGCAATTTCCAGTTTAGCTTCTTGAACAAAATCCTTAACCTGCCCAAGATAGTTCGACTCAGGATTAGACACAATCGGCCGAATCGTGATGGTCGGATCAACCAAGCCTGTCGGCCGAATAATCTGCTCGATCACTTGTTCACTAATCTTCATTTCATACTCGGCCGGTGTGGCGCTCGTGTAAATTACCGCCCCAATCCGCTCGTTAAATTCCTGAAACGTCAGTGGCCGGTTATCGCGCGCGGACGGCAAACGAAATCCATGCTCGATCAACGTCCCCTTGCGACTTTGATCACCAGCATACATCCCGCCGATCTGGGGAATGGTCACGTGCGATTCGTCAATCACGGTTAAGAAATCGGGGTCGCCGGTCGGTTTTTTAGGAAAATAGGCCAGAAGCGTGTCGGGTGGCGCTCCGGCCGCGCGACCCGAAAGGTGCCGCGAGTAATTCTCGATTCCTGAACAGTAGCCGACCTCGCGAATCATCGCGAGATCTTGATTGGTGCGGCGTTTCAGCCGTTCGGCGGCCAAGAGTTGGCCGTTTTTTTCCAGCTCGCGCAAGCGTCCAGTTAACTCGTTTTTAATCGCCGTGATCGCTCTGGTCCGCGCCGCCGAACTAGTGATGAAATGCTTGGCCGGAAAAAGAAAGACAGTTTTTAATTCGCCAATAATTTCTCGCGAGACGGCGCTAATTTCCGTCAGCTCGTCAATAATTTCCTCACCACTGGTTGGAGCAACCAAACGAATTCGCACAATCGTTTGCGCCGCCGGCGACATCACTTCCACTAGTTCGCCGCGCGCGCGGAAGGTGCCGGGCGCGAGATCAGCGTTGGTGCGCTCGTAGTGTGCCAACACTAACCGTTTGATTAAATTTTGGCGCGACAGCCGCTCGCCAACCGCCAATTTAATATTCTCCGCTTCGTAATCAGCCGGACTGCCGAGACCGTAAATACAGGAAACCGAAGCCACTACGATCACGTCCGGCCGCGTTAAGAGCGACTGGGTGGCGGCGTGGCGCAAACGGTCAATCTCTTTGTTGATCATCGCCTCTTTCTCGATGTAGGTGTCAGTCACCGGCAAATACGCTTCCGGTTGATAGTAGTCGTAATAAGAAACGAAGTAGTGGACGGCGTGGCGCGGGAAAAAATCTTGATACTCCTGCGCCAGTTGGGCCGCGAGCGTTTTATTGTGCGCGATGACGAGGGTCGGACGATTAAGGGCGGCAATGACGTTTGCCATGGTGAAAGTTTTCCCCGAGCCGGTGACTCCGAGCAGGGTCTGGTGACGGTCGCCCCGCGCGAGACCAGCTAAAAGTTTCTTGATCGCCGCCGGCTGATCGCCGGCCGGGGCAAATTTCGATTCCAGTTTAAAAGAAGTCATTCGGCTAAATTTACTCTGCCAAGCAAGGTTTTACAAATTTATTCACAAAAAAGGGACGTATTTATGGTGCAACTACGCAGAAGCACACAAACACGTCCCTGGGTTGGACTAAAACTAACTATGGTAATAAGATCAAAACGGTGACCGGGTGGGAATTATCTAGAAAAATAGTTTAGCCGATCAGACGAACAGCGCTAACCATCAAACAGTTCACATGGCTAGTTTTCACCGCCGCCCGCCTGGAAAATTACCCACCCGGCCACCTTCGGGGCCTGGAAATCTCTACCCTCCGTTCATTCCGTACTCAGTTAGGACACTCGACAGTAAGATTAGGGTATGAAAAA
>CAYHYA010000027.1:0-3553 GCA_964360815.1 uncultured Candidatus Saccharibacteria bacterium
AACGGCGACAAAGAAAAGAATGTTTAAGAAAATAAGGGATTCAAAGAAAAAACCAGAAACAGTTCAATCTTATCTCGGATTATTGCAACACGGGAACGGCTGGAAATTAGAACGGCAAATCAGTCTATTCTAACATTCGTTGTCACCGTCGTTTGGTTTTCTACGGCGTCGTAGACAACGATTTTTAGTTCGTTGGTGTCTTGGATGATTTCCGTGAGATTTTCCGGCGCGATAGAAAAACTAAACGGCGGCTGGCGACTCGAACCGAGGAAGTGGTTGTTGAAAAAGAAGTCCACGCGAGTGATTGGGAAGCGCGAGGGTTGCGAGTCGAGCGTGATGTTAATTTTTTCGCCAATCCGATAACGATCAGTTGGCTCCGGCGAAACAATCTCCACTTCCGGCGCGAATTCTGGACCGTGAATGTCGTCAGTTTCTTGAGGAATGTCGTTTTCCGTTTGCTCGACAATTCCTTGGCCCAGGGCCCACTGGCGGATCGGCATTTCCCAAAAATTAAACTGCGGATCGTTTTCGCGGTCGAGCCAGTAGAGGATCGAGTGGATTTGCCGGAGCACGCGTTCTTGTTTTAAGTTAGCCGGCGTGTCGGCGGTGGCCAGTTTGCCCGAAATTTTATCCACGTAATAACTCACGCCGCCGTCAGCGAAACCGCGAAAAACTGGCGGTAAGTCGGCCGGAGTTTTTTCCGGCGGCGGAAACTTTTCCACCGGCTGCGATTCAATAGCGCTGGCGAAAAATTGACGCCACATCGGGGAGATAACTAGACCGGAAACTTTTTTCTCCATTGGCGAATTATCGTTATTGCCAACCCAAGCGCTCGTGACCAAGCTCGGTGTGTAGCCGATGATCCAAGCGTCGCGGTAGTCGTTGGTGGTACCGGTTTTAACCGCCACGGCGCGGTCGCGAAAGGTGAGTGGCGAATTCGCTCCGAACATTGGCGCGCGGGCTTCATTGTCGGAGAGAATGTTGGAAATTAATCGCGCCGTGTTCTCCGGTAAAACGCGCTGACTTTTCAGGGTAAACTGTTCGAGCACGGTGCCCTGCCGATCTTCAATCGAGATAATTTTGGCATAAGGATTTCTCACCCCATCGTTCGCGAAAACGCCGTAAGCGCTGGCCATGTCGAGCGGACTGACTTCGCCACCGCCCAAAACCAGAGTTAAACCATAACGATTGGGGTCGCCTAAACTTTGGATGCCGAGCCGCCGAGCGGTTTGGACCGAGTCGGTGAGGCCGGCCAGATAGAGCAATTTAATCGCCGGAATGTTGATGGACTGGGCGAGGGCGTGACGGAGAGAGATTGGCCCGCGATAACGGCCGTCATAATTGACCGGCGTATAGCAATTAGCCGGATTAAACTGACAGGTCGTGTCGAATTGAGTTGGTAAATCATAGAGCATCGTCTCGGGCGTAAAACCTTTGTTGAAAGCCGTGGCGTAGACGAAGGGCTTGAATGACGATCCGGGCTGGCGATGCGCCAGCGTGACGTTAAAGTTGCCATCACGGCTTTGGTCAAAATAGTTTCGCGAACCAACCATAGCGAGGACTTGACCAGTTTTCGGGTCCAGCGCCACGAGCCCGGCATTTTTGGCGTTAAAATTTTTCTCATTGGTTTCGGCGTAAGCGGCCACGGCGGCTTCCGCCAGTTGTTGTCGTTCCCAATCAAGCGTGGTGATAACTTTGAAACCGCGATTTCTGATGGTCTGACGGCCATAACGATTTTCCAGTTCCTCAAGTACCCACATGACGAAATGCGGTGCCTTGATGCCAAACTTCGAGAGCGGCTGAAACTGAATCGTTTGGGCTTTGGCAGTTTGATATTCGTCGCGAGTAATGAATTGCAGTTGGAGCATCCGCTCGAGAACTAAATTTTTTCGTTTCTCCAGTTCGTCGCGCCGGTTGCCATAAGGGGAGTAGTAGGTCGGGGCCTTGGGAATGGCCGCCAAATAGGCCGCTTCGGCCAAACTTAATTCTCGGGCCGAATGATTGAAGAAAGTTTGCGCGGCTTCTTCGGCGCCGTAGAGCCGGCCCCCATAGGGCGCCTCGTTCAGGTACCAACCGAGAATTTCTTCTTTGGTCATGATTTGTTCGAGTTTTAGAGCCAGGAAGATTTCCTTGATCTTTCTGGTAAATTTACGTTCTTGGGTCAAGAGCGAATTTTTGATTAGTTGCTGGGTGATCGTTGAACCGCCCTGCCGGATCGTTCCGGCGCCAAGATTAACGAAGAAGGCTCGTACCATGGCGTCAAACTTAACGCCACGATGTTCGTAAAATTGGTCATCCTCAATCGCAACGGTGGCATTTTTCAGGTCTTTAGAAATTTCGTTCGCTGGCACCACGCGTCGTTGCACCTCTTCTTCGGCGTTGTAGAGAAGAATTTTTCCGGTGCGATCGTAGATTCTAGTTGATTCGGTGACTAAGCGACTTTCGAGTGCCCGAAAATCGGGCAATTTCAAATTAATCACCCAAAGAATTAAACCGCCGCCGGCGAGCAAGCCAAGCGTGGCGCCGATCAAAAGCAAACGACGAAGCATAATTTTCCATCCTAGCATGTCTGGCTTTGAACGGTAAGCCGTGCTAAATTTGGTCAAACTAACGTGACCCCAATCATTACCGACAAACAACGACTAGAAGAAATTTTCAACCGCGGCATCGTGACCGAGATTTTACCAACCCGCGCGGAATTGTTTGAGCGTTTGTTGTCCGGCGAGCGGCTGAAAGTTTATCTCGGTGTCGATCCGACTTCGGACGCGCTTCACTTGAGTCACGCCAAGAACTTCATGTTTTTGGAAGAGTTGCGCCAGCTTGGTCACGAGGTGATCGTGTTAATCGGCGACTTCACCGCACGCATCGGTGATCCGACCGGCCGCGCCGAGGCCCGCCCGGCGCTCACGAGCGAACAGATCGCGCAAAACGTCAGCGCATGGTTGGTTCAAATAAACCGCCTGCTCAATTTCGCTGATCCCGATAATCCGCCGCGTCTGCTCTATAACAGCCAGTGGTTGTCGCGACTGACTTTCGAGGAAATTATTTCTTTAGCGGCTAATTTTACAGTTCAGCAAATGCTCGAGCGCGATATGTTTGAACAACGTCTCGAGCGCCAACAGCCGATCCATCTTCATGAATTTCTCTATCCCTTGATGCAGGGTTACGACAGCGTGGCCATGGAGGTTGATATTGAACTCTGCGGCACCGATCAAATCTTCAACGCTTTGGCCGGCCGGACTTTGTTGAAAAAACTAAAAAACAAAAATAAATTTGTGGTGGCGGTTAATTTGCTAGCCAACCCGAAAACCGGCGAACTGATGTCGAAAAGTCGCGGCCAGGGCGTTTTCCTCAATTCGCCACCAGTGGAGATGTACGGAGCGATTATGGCCCAGCCGGACGAAATGATTGACGGCTTGTTCGTAAACTGCACGCGCTTACCTCTGGATGAAAAGGCGCCGCTTCTGGCGCGCGGCCCGCGCGCGGCCAAAGCGCGCGTAGCGCGGGAAATTGTCCAGAAAATTTACGGACCCGCGGCCGCCGCCGCCGCCCC
>CAYHYA010000027.1:3563-3972 GCA_964360815.1 uncultured Candidatus Saccharibacteria bacterium
CTCGAATTTGCCGCGCTCGGTATCGTTACCTCGCTCGCGCGAGGAGGCCGCGGCCGCGGCCGAAGCCGACTTTGATCAAACCTTCCGCGACGGTGGTCAACCGGAAATCATACCAGAAATTAGTTTGGTCACCGGCGCGGATTTGGTCGCGCCACTAATTGAGCACGGCCTGATCGCCTCGAAAGCCGAATGGCGTCGTTTGATCCAAGCGGGGGCGGTTGAAAACGCGGAAAATGGAAAAAAAATTGAACTGGACTTCTCGCCCCAGCAAACCACGATCCTTAAAATCGGCAAACGTCGTTGGGTTAAAATTGTCGTAAGCTGATCTTATTCCAACCCTTGCTTTTTTTTCTTGTTCGTGCTATCGTCATAGTTGGATGCCCCGAATCGTTTGCGGGCTAAACATAGA
>CAYHYA010000028.1:0-3723 GCA_964360815.1 uncultured Candidatus Saccharibacteria bacterium
GTCCACCGGATAGAAGATTTTTTGGAGCGTAACCGTCCATTAAACTTTGAATCTCCGGCGTTGGCGCTGGTGGTAGACCACGAATCAGACTCCGATTGTAACCAAGATCGGTGAGGGAGTAGGTGGAGAGGTCGTCGTAGACAATGGACATAAAATTTTATCTATCTTCAAAAACAAAAATGTTGGGAAAATCAAGGCCCCTTAGCTTTATTGTTTCTCCCGAAATACTGTCGCTCACGCGAAACTCAAAGACATAAGCGGTCAAGGGTTGAATCTGCACCTCCGATACAATATCGCCGAGAGACCCGATCGACCGCCATTCTTTGTAATCAAGCCGGCATTGCAAAAGCGCTCCTCTTGCTCCATCACTGTGAACATAAATTTTCTCTGAAATAGTTTTCTTTCGTTCTCGCGCCTTAAAGTCAAATTCAGGCGACTGCAAAATATAAGAAATTGGTTGCCCGTTGTAATCTGTATTTCCCGTCTCAATTTGTAAAACTTGACCCGCCGTATCACCTCCCACAATTAAAGTGTCATCGCCACTTATGTATTGATGCATCATTCTAAACTCGTGAGCATATTGAAATAAAGCCCACTGCTGTGTATCAAGATGAAATTGAGCACAAACATTTTGGTATGACTCGGTATAACCACGATCAAAATCAACAGTCACATCACCGATAGACCACCAAAGATTCTCGTTGTCAGACCAGCCGTTCACATGCTCATAAAAAGAACTGGCAATGCCATCTGTTACACGTTGGATCGGGCGTGATATTAACTCCGGGTATCCGCCACTGGTTGCATAAAAATTTCCGTTGTAGAAAAAGAAATTCTTTCCTCGCGCTCGCAAAATACTCTCATTAGAATTTGTCCCAATATTCACTAAATCTTCAGGAAAATTTGAGTCAAAATTCCAACGCTTCAAACTCCTTTTTTTATAGATCAATAAATACCCGGGAACTTTATTTAAACCCTGTATTGTTCCTCCTCCATCTTCACTTTCCGCGAGTAAAGATCCAGAACCCGTAGCCGTCCAACTACAGATTCCAGCAGCAACAGCCGCCGTATAATATATCCGATCTACAACTACACAGTATGCTCTATCTTTAAATTCAGCAGGGAAGGTAGCCCCAGCCGGAATGTTCGCCAGATCAAACGCTCCACCCGTCGAAATCCACCCCCCGGCGTTAGTGTAGGAACGATACTGCGCGCCGTTGAGCATCAAAGTTGCATTCAAGAAAGTGGTGAATCGACACTTAGCCGTAGAAGATAAACTGGTTAAACTAGACGACCCAGCTACCGCGTCATAAATCGTTCCGGCAAAAGCGGCGAAAAGTTTGCTGTTGGCGACTGTCGTATCTAAGTGATTGAAGAGACCAAGACAGGGATTACCACCAGATAACGAACCTATGAGACTGGTTCCTTTACGCGAAACGGCCTCGCCAAGAACTTTAGAAAATAATAAATTCATAGAAAAAGGAACGGAGTTAGGAATTTGTATGTCAGAAGATACGGCTTGCACATTCGATCCGCTCATATCTCTCCATCTAACTGTTTGTTCTAAACGAGCCATAGTAGTTTTTGATTAAAATAATCCTGCCAATAATTTCTGTTAAAATTTGCCAAAGAATTAGCACTATTACACACAGTTATTAAATTATTTTCCTGACAATTATTTTTATTATAATCAATATGATGAATAGCTAACTGTTTTTTTACTGTGGTTAATTCCTCCTTTTCTGTTTTACCACAATGCTTGCAAATATAACCATCTCGTTCTTTGATTTTCTTTTTCAATGCCCTATTGAAAATTACTGGATATGGCAAAAATGAAATTCCTCCTTCCCAACTTGGATTTTTTTCGCCAATTTTTGCTTCTGCCATTTTATCTTTCCATTCTTGCGGAAACTTTTTACCTAAGAAAAAATTAACTCGTCCGTTTTTGTATGCCTGTTTTAATGCTTTTTTATGAGATTCAGAAAATTTCATTCCTATCCTTCCTTCAGAAATTGCTAAACAAACAGCTAAGGGACGTTTCTTCCCCTTCATAAAAAGATAGACACATTTTTTTGAACAAAATTGTACCTTACATCCTCTCTTTTTTTGTTTTTTTATCTCTGAATTAAATGGATAAAAAATTGAATTACACTGAATACATTCTTTTTTTACATGAGTTTTTTGGAAACTAATGGTCGCTACTGAACGACGAATTATAGACCAAGGTTTTCCTTTAGGGTAACCAACTTTTTTATTTATCTTCATATTAGGTATAATCAAAACGGTTATCAATTCCAGACGACCGATAAGAAATTGAATTCAGTTTCGGATGCATGCGATATTTCTGCCCGCTTACCTCGGTTCGGATCGCGTCCTTCAAGATGACATTGAACATCAAGAAATTCGGATTCTTAGGATCATCAACGCCATTATTTCGCCAGTAAGCATGACCTTTCCACAACAACCATTCTCTTGCTAGATCGTAACGCGGTAAATCTATGGTATCGGATTCATCGTTCACCTCAACCGCTTCCTCGTTATAATCCATCACCACATTTTTATTTATCCATGTGCTATTCGGCAACGGCCAGATCCGGACCCGACCACTTCGCACATTGAAGTAAAGCGGTTGACCTTCACTCTCTCCCTGCCAAACGTTTATTCCTACTGCGTGAGCTGCTGTAATGGCACTCGTTCCGGTGGCGGCAATAGTGTTTAATACCCCGGCGGTCGCTGACCTTGTGATTCCAGCATAAGTAATAGCATCGGCGGTATTAGTCGTGTACACATTAACTGAACCCGTATCATCGAAATCATAGGAATTAACAATATCAAGCGTTGTCGCTCCAACCACAGCCGTTACCCGAATAGTGGTACGGGCTACATCTTCAAGCAACTGATCAAACTCCTTCTCATCAACTGGAATCAGAGGATTGATCGCTCCCCCAATTCGGACCTGTAAAATAGATTTGTTGGTTTCGTTGTCATAAATATCTGCCGGCAAGGCGTAATCAAACACCCCCCGCGCCGTTTGACCGACAACATAATCAGGTATTAAGTAACGGCTAAATCTTTTTAATTTTCCTTGAACATACCGGAAACAAGCATTGATCTCATCGATCGCTGTTTGTTTTGAGAAACGATCATCCCACTCGTGACCGAGTTTGCGTCGAACAAAATCTAACGCATAACCAACTTCATTCTGACTGTATTGAATGGCAAAAGTGGCCCACGGGATCGGACCGTGGTACACATCATTGACAGTGTTTATTGAATCTGAAAACCGCCAGTAAAAATAACCGCTGCTGGTAGCGGTATCCGTATAGATATTTTCGATCGTCGTTGGATCAATGTTCTGGGCCGCGGCCAATGCCGTCAACGAAGAAGCGTCGGCGTTCGCATCCACCTCGGTTGCCCCGCTGTAAAACCGCACCTGATTCCACGGAATCACATAGACCGTGGTACCGCGCGGGTGCGGTTCAACCAATCCGGCCGCCACCAGCGTGATAGTGTTACCGCTCGGAGCAGTTGAAGCATGAGTCGCGATGATTTCGGCGTGCTCGCTACCGGGTTCTCGAAACAGCAAAATGTTGTTCACCGCTACGCCGGTGATACTTTTAACCGTCACCGTCGTCGCCCCGGCCGCCGTCAGAGCGGCGAAAAATACAGTCGGCCGATCGATGACCAAATCCGAGATGGCCGCAATGAGTATTGTTTTTGGGA
>CAYHYA010000029.1:0-3356 GCA_964360815.1 uncultured Candidatus Saccharibacteria bacterium
CGATGTCGTTGGCTGGACCCGTACTCCGAGTCTGGGCCCCGGTGGCCGCGTGGCCAACGCCGGCTGGAACGACGCGCGCGGCAGGTTCTGGGTGGATTGGTCCTATCGCGACAGTGCCGGCCCGGGTGGTGGGGTCCGTCAGGCAGTTTGTTAACCCTTCTCACTTCAATCTTCTTACCTTTGCCCCCACTGCAAAATTCCTTTTGCAGTGGGGGCTCTTTTGTTCTAGAATTATTTTGAATTCTAAACCGACCGCCCGTTAGATGGCTTCAGCGTCTTCTTCATCGTCCCCACCTTCTTCATCATCATCGGCATCGTTATCATCAACCTCCTCTTTTCCTGAACCCTCTTCAACATCATCACCTAGATTCTCAGCTTCGAGTTCTTCCTCCATGGTTATTTTTTTACTTAATTAAAACCCGACCTTTTAATTAGACATTATTTTCTAACACCCCACTGTTTTTTTTGCAATCAATTTGTTTCAAGTTTGTGGATAAGCCGAGTCGGGGCTTGGAGGGCACCAGCCACCGCAATCGCCATAGCATCGGTTTCGTCATCATACTGAATTGATTGTGTCACGCCAAGTAGGCGCACGATCATATTTTTCATTTGGTTTTTATCGGCGCGGCCGTAGCCGGTGATGGTCATTTTCACCTCTAGGGGTGTGAGGTCAAGGATGGCGAGACCGTGTTTTTGAGCTAGATAGGTCACCACCCCGCGCACTTCGGCCACCGCCACGGCCGTTTTCTGATTGGAAGTGAAAAAGATTTTTTCTAGCACCAAAATTTCCGGCCGATATTCGAGTAGAATTTTTTCCAGCTGATTGGCCAGTTGATAAAGTCGGACAGGGAAGGGTTGCCCGGCGGCGGTGGTCAAACAAGTCGAATAAAGCAGTTGATCCGGCCGACCGTGATCATGTTCAATAATTGCCAGCCCCAAACGTTCGTAACCCGGATCAATGCCGATAACTTTCATTTCTGGTTAAGCGGTTTTGATATCAGTAAACACGCCGTGGACGTCAGCGTGGTTTTCGAGTTCGTTAATTAACTTGGTGATGGTCTCGCGGAGAGCGGTGGTTAAAACTCGCTCAATTTTTGGTTGCCAGCCGGTGGCCGTTTTTTCAAACGCCCAAGTCACCGCACCGGGTGCCGCTAACGCCCCGCCGTGTTCGGCGAGCAGGTGTTTGATTTCTTGGGCGGTGCGATTACGGCTCGCGGTTAACCCCGTGATAAGCAGTGCCACGCCGCCCGGACCGTAACCCTCGTAAGTCACCGCCTCAAGAGTGGTTTGATCACTAGTAGCCGCTTCGATCGCGCGCTCGATATTGCTATTTGGCATATTGGCCGCCCGGGCGCGTTCGATGGCGGTTTTCAAACCAACCGCGTTTCGATCGCCACTCGACTTTTTGGCTTCCAGTTGAATCGTTTTAGCGAGCAAGGAAAACTGTTTGCTTTTTTTAGCGTCAACAACTTCTTTCTTTCGTTTGATTTGCGTCCATTTATTATGACCAGCCATTTTATATTTTTGTTTAAAGTAACTTTTCTTGTCGTCGGCTTGGTTCGGGTCGGTTAAGGTGGCCATAGGCCTTAATTGTAACCAGTCGTCCGCGTGGCGTGCGCTCGAGGAAGCCCAGTTGAATTAAATAGGGTTCATGAACTTCCGCGATGGTGGATTCTTCTTCAGCGCTGGCGGCGGCAAGAGTATTCAAACCAACCGGCCCGCCGCCAAATTTTTCGATTAGCGTCAAAAGAATTTTCCGATCGGCTTCCGCTAAACCGGCTTCATCCACCCCGATTAGCTTTAAAGTTTCCAAAACCACCGACTGGTCAATTGGCCGCTTGTTAATTTGCGCTAAATCGCGGCAACGTTTCAGGAATTGATTGGCCAAACGAGGGGTGAAGCGACTGCGCCCGGCAATCACTGCGGCGGCGGCCGATTCAATCTCGATACCGAGGATTTTTGCCGAGCGCTCAATGATTTTTTTAATCTCGGCTTCGGTGTAGAAATCAAGCCGGAAAGTGCCACCGGAAAAACGCGAACGCAAGGGGGCCGAAAGCAGGGCCACGCGCGTGGTGGCGGCGATCAGGGTGAAGGGTGGCAGGTCAAGCTGGATCACCCGGGCCCCCGGTCCCTTGCCGATGATGATATTTAATTTACCCGACTCCATGGCTGGATAAAGCACCTCCTCAATCAGTTTGTTTAAGCGGTGAATCTCGTCAATAAAGAGAATATCACCCGGCGCGAGGTTGGTTAGAATGGAAGCGAGATCGCCAACCTTCTCGATCGCTGGTCCGGAGGTTACTTTGATTTGCGTCTCCATTTCTTTGGCGATCAAGTAGGCCAGGGTCGTTTTACCGAGCCCGGGCGGACCATAGAAAAGAAGGTGTTCCGGCGGGTGCTGTCTTTCCCGCGCCGCGCGGAGTAGAATCTTCAGGTTCTCTTTGATGTTTTCCTGACCAATATACTCATTCCAGACGCTTGGCCGGAGCGAATGGTCGAGCGACCAGTCGTTTCTTGGGTCGTTCGCGCTTTCCGGCGCGGCTGGTTGTGTTATTGACTTATTTTTCATAATATGCTAGTATCTGGAAACGAGGCCATAAACCTCTAAGCAACTAAACTTCCGGGTTTAAACGGGTGCAGTCGGAGGACGTTCTGGCCTGACCCTTGTGGTCAACACTGGAACCATCCTTAGTGCTGTTGCCTAACTTGTTGCCTTAAGGCCGCAAGGATTGCTTAGAGGTTTATAGTCTCGTTTCGTAAAGATCAACTACTCGCCCGACTTCGGCCACGGTCGTTATCCCGTCCAGAATCTTCAGCCAACCGTCCTCGCGCAAATCTAGTAACCCTTGTGCTTCCATTAAGCGTTTAATCTCTCGCTCGCTCGGGTTCTCAGACAGGAGCGCGGCGATGGCTGGCGTCATAATCATGGCCTCAAAGAGACCAACGCGCCCGCGCCAGCCCGTGCCGTGACAAGCCAGGCAACCTTTTTCTCGCCACAAGGTGGTCACGGCTGCTCCGTCTTGGACGAGATCGGGACGCTTCTTTTTTAAACCGGGCCAGACCAAGTCGAGCAACTTTTTTTCTTCCGGCGCGATTGGTAAGAGTTGCCGACACGCCAAGCACAGGCGCCGAACCAGTCGCTGGGCGATGGCGATGTTTAACGCCGCCTCGATAATTTTCGGGTTGATTTTAAGATCAATTAGGCGAGGGATCGTGCCGGCGGCGTTGTTGGTGTGGATGGTCGAGAGCACGAGGTGGCCGGTGAGAGAAGCATTGATGGCGATTTGGGCTGTTTCCTGATCGCGAATTTCGCCGACCATAATAATATCCGGATCTTGTCGCAGAGCCGAACGTAA
>CAYHYA010000030.1:0-1956 GCA_964360815.1 uncultured Candidatus Saccharibacteria bacterium
CGGCACTTAGGTTGGCTCGACTTCTATGGTGTTACGTCAAAGGTTTTTGATCAGTCCAGATTTTTGGTGGACATTGGCCAGGTGTTGGTCTACGGCCTCGCTTACTTGGTGGTAGGTTTGCTGGCCACCTACGTTTCCCGCTTGATCGAGAATCGTAATCGCACCTTGGCCCGGCAACTGGAAGAAGATAAATTAAAAATTAAAGATATCGAGAGACTCAACAAAGAACTAACCGATTACGCCAAAGAACTTTTTGACAAAGATTTTGAATTAACCTTGGCTAATAAGCGTTTGCAAACACTGGAGCAGGCCAAATCCAAGTTTGTGTCTGTGACCACGCATCAGCTCCGCACCCCACTCTCGGCGATTAAGTGGACTTTCCACATGTTACTACAGAAAAGTTTTGGTGAGATTAATGCCGAGCAACGCGATTTCTTAAAAAAGGGTTACGACAGCACCCAACGTATTATCGCTATCGTTAATGATCTTTTGAACATCGATTATATCGAGGCCAATAAGCTCGATTACCACTTCATCCCAGTCAAAATTGAGGAATTAGTTGACGGGTTAATTTTTGAGTTTGCTAATCAGGCGGAGAGCAAAAAGATCAAACTCAATTTTGTAAAACCATCCCTTAGTTTACCGGAAGTAACGGCCGATCCAATCAAGATCAGTATGGTGCTGGAGAATTTGATCGATAACGCCATTAAATACACGCCCGGCGAGGGTCGAGTGACGGTTTCTCTCGACGATGCTAGACTTAATAGCGCGCAGAAAAGCGTGGAGGTGATTGTGTCGGACACGGGCATTGGTATCTTGGCGGGCGAGAAGGACCGCATCTCACATCGTTTTTTCCGCGGGTCCAATGCCATTCGTCGCGAGCCCGACGGCACGGGTTTGGGTTTGTTTATTGCCAAGGACATTATCGAAAAGCATGGCGGCCAGTTGTGGTTTGAGAGCAAGGAGAATGAGGGCTCGCACTTTCACTTTACCCTGCCTGTTCATCGACCGGCGGATGTAGTAAAATAGGTTTGTTAACAATCAATCATTATTATGGCTAATGAATCATCAACCAGTAAAAATATTCTGATTGTCGAAGACGACGAGTTTTTGCGTTCACTCACGGCTAAGCGGCTGGAGAAAGAGGGTTTTGCGGTTAAGGTGGCGGTCGATGGCGAGAATGCCATTAATGTGTTGGCGGACTACCAACCCGACATCGTTTTGCTTGATTTGCTATTGCCCGGTCTAGACGGTTTTGAGGTGCTGAAGAAAATTAAGTCAACCGATGCCGGCAAAAAGACGCCAGTGATCATTTTCTCTAATTTGGGTCAAAAGGAAGATATTGAACGGGCCAAGTCAATTGGTGCTGATGACTTCTTGATTAAAGCTAACTTTACGCTGGACGACGTGGTAGCCAAAATTTCTGGATTGATTGGCAAATAATTAAACATGCCGGCGCGGCTACGAGTGGGGGTGTTGCGCGGCGGCCCCGGCCGAGGGGAGATGGCCGACCGTTCGTATGCCGCTTCGCTAGCCAGTGGTCAGGCGGTTCTAACTAATTTATCGTCAGCTTATCGGGTTGACGATATTCTTGTTACTAGAGATGGTCAGTGGCATGGCGGGGGATTGCCCGTAGCGCCGCCAGTGGCGGCTGGGCGAGTGGACTTGTTTTTTAATGCCCTGCACGGCGCTTATGGCGAAGACGGCAAGGTCCAACAAACTCTCGAGTCATTGGGCGTGCCCTATACCGGATCGGCCCCGCTGGCTTCAGCACTCGGCATGTCTAAGCCGCTGGCCAAAGAAACATTGTTGCGCGCCGGCTTGCGGACGCCGGCCGGCTTGACCCTTAAAGCGGGCGGTGGCGCACCGGTCGAGATGGCTCGTCGAGTGTTTTTGCGGCTCGGGCCGCCGTGGGTGGTCAAGCCGGCCGGCGGCAGTTTTTCCACCGGAGTTTTT
>CAYHYA010000031.1:0-1655 GCA_964360815.1 uncultured Candidatus Saccharibacteria bacterium
ATACTGATATTAGTGTTACACCGCTCACAATACATTTTACCACCAGCCATAAAGACCTCCTTCTCCTTTCAGGATATCACGAGTTACTAGAAAAAACCCGAGAATGGGTCTTGAGATGGTTCTCAACTTTATCGGCAAGGGTCGCCCTTGCTTGTTTGACATCGGATGTCACACAATTGACCGCGCGAGTTACATAACCGCGTGTAAATTTTATAACGATCGTGGGATACCGACGTTAATTCTGTGGATGAAATCCGTTGCAAGTAATCTTCTTTTTTGTTTTGGCGAAAGCCGTGAGCCAAATTTGCCAAGCCGAGACAGAAGCAAAACCATGAGCCCGATGAGCCAACTCTTGCCACTGGCTAATGAATGATTCCAGGGCATTGTTGGTGGCCGGGATATTCAGTTCCGGATAATTTAGACAGGTTCGATATTCACCGACGGCTGACAGGAAACCACTGATGATTTTCTTCAGTTGAACTGATTTCGTTTGCCAACCTAGTTCTTCAACGGTAGCGAGGGTGCGAACCAGCTCGGTTGCTTCTTGGGTCTGGAAGATGATTTTTGCCAGGGTTCGCAATTGCTGACCCTCTGGCCGATGCCGTGACCATTGGGAGGTGGAGCGTCGACCTTCGATCGCCATGAGGAGGTGGGCTTGGCAACGCTGAACCTTAACTTTCGTGGCATGAGCATAGTCCACAATTCCTCGATGGCCGTCAGAAACCGTGGCCACCACCTTTCGCCAAAGCTGATCTGGAATACTGTTCAAAACTCTCTGCCAACCTCGGTGAGATTCTCGGTCAGGTAGGATGACTGGTGGTAACAAGGTGGCTGTGGTTTCGGTCACTCCCTTCATTGCCACAAAGTAGCCGGAATACCACCGACCTCGGATTCGCTTGACGATGGCATCGGCTAAGACGATGATCGGGCCAGGCCTTGGTGTGGGCCAACGGGGGTGAGTCACTAACTGGGTGGCGGTTTGTCTTAACCGGCGGCGCAGACTCGATTCATGAAGGCGGCGGCGTTTGGCTTCACGGGCCAGAGAAACAAAGTCACCGTTAAAGTATTTAACTAAAGTCTCTGGCCATAATCTTTTTCGATCTCGACCCCGTTTCTTTTTCCTCACGCTCCAAGTTTGGTGGCACTGCCGACATTGTCGTCGCCTTTGGCCATAACGACGGACTGGGGCCCAACAACAGGGAGATTTCGCGTGTTTGTTCATCATACACACAAAAACTCCTACAAAATTAGGTTTTAATCTCTCAATCAGGCCGTGACTTCAAAAGTCGATCAACCGAATTTTCGTCGGTATCTGACGATCGTGTAAGTCTGAACTGGAATAAACACCTATTTCCACTTTGTATCCCTCGCTTCGCAAATCTGCGAGATGGCGAGCGAATGTACCGGCTGGTTTATCAATAATGTTCTTCGTCAAAATCTTGACCGGTTTTTTCTTGTCAGAGTTTTTGAAAACGATATCAAGTGTGTGAATGTCTATGTATGGATCACAAATCAAAGTCTCACCTTTTAAGCCAGCGAAAATATCTTTCAGCGCAATATTTTTTGTAGAGAATGGCTTATTTGCTTCGATAAAGATAACTTTGTCGTTTTGCGTTTGTTCAAGTAACTTTTTTCTCCCCGGCTCCATGAGTTTA